>NZ_JAIFKB010000012.1:0-175314 GCF_019641445.1 Rhodococcus sp. DMU2021 | reverse complement strand
GTGGGCTGGTTGGCGACGATGCCGACGCTGCGGCCGTCGACGCGCCCGAAGCCGACGATGATGTTCTTCGCGCGCTCGGCCTGGACCTCGAGGAACTCGTCGTCGTCGAGCAGGCGACGGATGACCTCGTGCATGTCGTACGGCTGGTTCGGCGAATCCGGGATGAGCGTGTCGAGCTCGATGTCCTCGGCGGTGAGGGAGTCCTCGATCGCACCCTCGATCGGGTCGCTCGGCGCGAGGCGCGGTGCAGCGGCCTGGTTGTTGCTCGGCAGGTAGGACAGCAGATCCTTGACGTAGTCCAGGGCGTCCTGCTCGCCGTCGGCGACGTAGTGCGCGACACCCGACTTGACCATGTGGGTGTGGGCGCCGCCGAGGTCCTCCATCGTGACGTCCTCGCCGGTGACGGTCTTGATGACGTCGGGGCCGGTGACGAACATCTGGCTGGTCTGGTCGACCATCACGACGAAGTCGGTGAGCGCGGGGGAGTAGACGTGACCACCGGCCGCGGGGCCCATGATCAGCGAGATCTGCGGGATGACACCGGAGGCCTGCACGTTGCGGTGGAAGATCTCACCGTAGAGGCCGAGGGAGACGACACCTTCCTGGATGCGCGCGCCGGCGCCTTCGTTGATGCCGATCAGCGGACGGCCGGTCTTGAGGGCCAGGTCCATGACCTTGACGATCTTCTCGCCGTAGACCTCGCCGAGGCTGCCGCCGAAGACGGTGGCGTCCTGCGAGAAGACGCAGACGTCGCGGCCGTCGATCGTGCCGTAGCCGGTGACGACGCCGTCGCCGAGCGGACGGTTGTCGGCCAGGCCGAAGTTGGTGCTGCGGTGGCGAGCGAGGGCGTCGAGCTCGACGAACGATCCTTCGTCGAGGAGCGCCTGGATGCGCTCGCGAGCGGTCAGCTTGCCCTTGGCGTGAACCTTCTCGACTGCGGCCTCACCGACCGGGACCTTGGCCTGTGCTTGACGGTTGCGCAGGTCGGCCAGCTTGCCGGCGGTGGTGTGGATATCGGGCGTACTCGCCGCCTCGGGCGCGGACGGCTCCTGGACAGTGGTCATGGCCAGTCAGCTTAGCGATCGTCATACAAGGCCGCTGCATCGAGGTCCCGAAGGCCGGACCACCGCTCCGGACCTACCGGCGGGTAGGTGGCGAAGGCCCACTTTAGGCTGTGTACATGGCATCCGACCGGCCCACGACCGATCTCCTCGCCCTCCGCACACCGCTCGACGAGGCGGCGTTGCGCGATGCCCTCGTCGGCGTCGAGCGCGAAGGTTTCTACACACGTCTCGACGTCGTCGCCGACACGGCCTCGACGAACGCGGATCTGCTCGCCGTCGCCGCGACCGGCGACGACCGTCGCGTGCTGCTCGCCGAGTTCCAGCACGGCGGCCGCGGTCGCCACTCCCGCACCTGGAACGGTGTGCCCGGCGCGCAGGTCATCGTGTCGGTCCTGCTGCGGCTGCCCGAGTGCCCCCTGCAGAACCTCGGCTGGCTCCCGCTGTTGTGCGGCATCGCCGCCGTCGACGCTGTGCGATCCGTGACCGGCGTTGCGGCACAACTGAAGTGGCCCAACGACGTCCTCGTCGACGGACGCAAGCTCGCCGGGATCCTCGTGGAGGTCGCGGCCACCTCGCCGGTGCCCACGGTCGTCGCTGGCATCGGCATCAACGCCACCCTCGGACGCGACGAACTGCCCGTCCCCACCGCCACCTCGCTGCTGCTCGAGGACGCCACCGAACTCGATCGCACGCCGCTCGCGCAGGCGCTGCTCGCCGGCTTCGGCGAGCGGATCCGGGCGTGGGCCCGGGCGGGATGGGACACCACCGAACTCGCCGCGGCCTACCGCGAACGATGCGGCACGGTCGGGCAGCGCGTCCGTGCGATCCTGCCCGGCGACACCGAACTGCACGGCGTCGCGACCGACGTCGACGACCAGGGACGGATCGTGATCCGCCCCGACGGCGGGGAAGAGTCCGTGGCGGTCGCTGCGGGCGACATCACACATCTGCGACCGGTCTGAGCACCCTGCGACTGCTCGCATCGGTACAAGACCGACATATGCCATCGTGGGCGGTATGGGATACCCGGAGGACGCCCTCGCACCCGAGGAAGAGTTGCTGCTGCACCGGCATCCGCACTGGAAGTCTCTCGTACTGCCGACGGCCACCTTCCTCGTGTCGACGATGGCCGCCGGTTTCCTGGTGGGACTCGTCCAGGCGCGGCTCGACGGTGCCGCCGCGACCTGGTGTGGCCTCGCCGTGGCCGCGGCGTGGATCGGCCTCGTCGGCTGGCGGTGCGTCCCTCCCTTCGTCGGGTGGCTCACCACGCACTTCATCGTCACCGACCGGCGCGTCCTCGTCCGCACCGGTGTGCTCACCCACACGGGTATCGACATCCCGATGGGCCGGATCAGCAACGTCCAGTTCCGGCACGGCCTCGTCGACCGGATGCTCCGGACCGGCACGCTCGTCGTGGTGTCCGCCGCCGACGATCCCATCGAGTTCGACGACATCCCTGACGTCCAGCAGGTGCACGCCCTGCTCTACCGGCAGGCCTTCGACGCGCAGAACCAGCGCCCCGGTGACCGTCACACCACCCGCTACCGGCGCGACGAGCACGGGCATGAGCACCGCAAGGGGTGGTGACCGCGAGTCGCAGGTGCGCCGACGCGAGTCGCAGGTGCGCCGACACGACCCGCCGGTAATCCCGACAAAGCGAACCGCGATCCGTACGCTGGCGTGGTGACTGCCGTTCTACTCGCCGAAGACGACGACGCAATCGCTGCACCGCTGTCCCGCGCGCTGGGACGCGAAGGGTACGACGTGACCGTCGAGGACAACGGTCCGGCCGCGCTCGAACAGGCACTGTCGGGCAGGTTCGAACTGCTCATCCTCGACCTCGGTCTACCTGGGATGGACGGACTCGAAGTGTGTCGCCAGATCCGGGCGAGCCGCTCCGATCTGGCCGTGCTCATGCTCACCGCCCGCACCGACGAGGTCGACTTCGTCGTCGGTCTCGATGCCGGCGCCGACGACTACGTCGGCAAACCGTTCCGTCTCGCTGAGCTCATGGCGCGTGTGCGCGCGCTGTTGCGCCGGCGCGGCGGCCCGGAGAACGACGACATCGTGGACGTCGCCGGGATCCGGCTCGAACGTGCCGCGCGCCGTGTCCTCGTGGACGGCTCCGAGGTGACGCTCGCCAACAAGGAGTACGAGCTCCTGCGTGTGCTGCTCGAGCACGCGGGGCAGGTCGTCTCCCGCGACGCGATCCTCGAGGAGGTGTGGGGCGACGCCGACCTGCGCGGTTCGAAGACGCTCGACATGCACATGTCGTGGTTGCGCCGCAAGATCGGCGACGAGGGGCCGGCCGGGGAACGTCGCATCGCCACGGTGCGCGGTGTCGGTTTCCGGCTGAACACCGACTAGCGTCTCCGGCGTGCGCAGCCGCATCCTCAACGCCGTCCTGGCGACCGTGCTGCTCGTCGCGCTGTTGCTCGGCATTCCGCTGGCCTACACGGCGTTCCTGTTCGTCGAGGACACCGCCCGCCGCGACCTGCAGAACCGGCTCGAACGCATGGCCGACGAGATCATCGCCCAGGAGGGCACCGACGGATTCGTCGTCGGTGGTCTCGACACGAGTTCCCTGCGTCTGCTCGTCCCCACCGACGGGCGGGCTGTCGTGGTCTACCCGACACCCGAGAACGTCGCGGCGCGGCTGGACATCGGCACGCCGGTGCTCGGGGCGTCGATCGTCGAGTCGTTGTCGATGGGGACGTCCGGCTCGCTGCTCATCGAGGTGCCCTCGGAGAGCATGCGAACTCTGCAGCAGCAGGTGCTCGCCGCGGTGAGCCTGCTGGTGCTGCTGTCCGTCGCGGCCGGGGCGCTGGTCGCGGTGGCGACCGCCCGAAGACTCGCCGACCCGCTGCGCGACGTGGCGAACCGCGCGGCCCGTCTCGCCGAGGGCGACTTCCGCCCGGTGGCCCGGCGGCACGGTATCCCCGAACTCGATCGCGTCTCCGACGTGCTGGATTCGGCCGCCGTCGAGATTTCGCACCGCCTGCAGCGCGAGCACGCGCTCGTCGGCGACGTCTCGCATCAGCTCCGCTCCCGGATGACCGCGATCCGGCTGCGGCTCGACGAGTTGTCCACCCACGAGGATCCTGCCGTGGTGGAGGAGGCCGAGGCGGCCATGGCACAGGTGGACCGGCTGACCACCGCGATCGACGGTCTCGTGCGCCAGTCCCGCGACAGCAGTGCCGACCAGCGCACCGACGTCTCGGTGGTCGGCGAACTCACCGGTGTCGTCGCCGACTGGCGCGGTCCCTACGAGGAGGCGGGACGGGAGCTGGTGTTGCGCGGCGATCCGTCGTTGCGGGCGGCGGTGACCGGTTCGCGGTTGCGTGAGGCGGTGGCGGTGCTGGTCGACAACGCGCTCGTGCACGGAGGAGGCACGTGCACGGTCTCGGTGCGACAGGTCGCGACCCGCGGCGACGTCACGGTGTGTGTCGAGGTGGCCGACGAGGGAGAGGGTGTCAGCGACGAGGTCGCGCCGTACGTCTTCGACCGCGGCTTCTCCGGGGGCGGGTCGACCGGGGTGGGACTGGCGCTCGCACGTGCCCTCGCGGAGGCCGACGGCGGTCGCCTCGAACTGCAGCGACGCCGGCCGGCACTGTTTGCGCTGTTCCTCGGCGCGCCCCGCGATCGGGACACCTGTACGCCGACCGGCACGCGCGAACCCCGCTAGACCTTCTTCCCGTCAGGAGCGGTCGAGCTGCTCGCTGGGCTCGCCCAGGGGAGCGTCCGGGACCATCTCCTCCGGAAAGACGAACTTCTTGAAGCAGTAGAAGCGGAAGATCATCTGCAGCAGGTTGCCGATGATGTACGCGCTGACGAAGTCGGCGATGTTCTCCGTCGCGAGGCTCACCTCGGGTACGCGCAGGTCGAAGACGTAACTCGAGATCCATAGCGGGATGAACGAGAGCACGACGCCGATACCGCTGACGAAGAAGAACAGGAACGCCTCGTGGGCGCGCTCGCGACCGCCGCGATTACGGAAGGACCATTCGCGGTTGAGGATGTACGAGCAGATCACCGCGACGACACCGGCGATGATCTTGGCGGTCACCGGCTTCTCGGACAGAACTGTGAGCTTGAGCGTGTAGAAGATCGCCGAGTCGATCACGAAGGTGGTGCCGCCGACGATGGCGAATTTGATCAATTCGCGATGCCGGAGCAACAGCCCCCGGAAAGGCTGGGGAACTCTGCTCAACGCTTCATCGACGATTGTCACTTGGAGAAGTGTACGAAACGAAGAGGTGAATTTCCGAAACCCGACCGCACATGTCGGCATTCCCACACCGCTGGGCGGGCCGGTGGGAGGTCCCTCGACGCTCGGCGGGGGAGCAGCGGAACGACGTCACGACATGCTGTGACACCATGGACAGCCGTGACAGGCAGACCTGAATCGTCCCCCAGATCCGATACGCCCCGCACCCTGACGACGGGCATGCCGGTCGTCACGATGATCGGTGGTGGACAGCTCGCGCGGATGACCCATCAGGCGGCGATCGCGCTCGGCCAGACGCTCCGCGTCCTCGCCGGGAGCGCCGACGAACCCGCCGCGCAGGTCAGCCCGAATGTGGTGCTCGGCAGCCATGACGACCTCGACGCCCTCCGCCGCGCCGCGACCGGCGCGCACGCGCTGACCTTCGATCACGAGGGTGTCCCGACCGAACATCTCGAGGTCCTGCAGCGCGAAGGCGTCGCGGTGCTGCCGCCCCCGCAGGCCCTGATCTACGCCCAGGACAAGATCGCGATGCGCAAGCGGCTCGGTGAGCTCGGCGCACCGATGCCGAAGTTCGCGGAGATCACCTCCGTCGAGGATGCCCGCGCCGCCCTCGACGCGCTCGGCGATCCGTACGTGCTCAAGGCCGCACGCGGTGGCTACGACGGCCGTGGCGTGTGGATTCTCGACGACCACGCCGAACTCGAGCGGGTCGTCGCCGACCAGCTCGCTGCCGGTGTCCCGCTCCTCGCCGAGGAGAAGGTCGAGTGGACGCGCGAGCTGTCGGCGATGGTCGCGCGGTCCCCGTTCGGCCAGGGCGCGTCGTGGCCGGTCGTCGAGACCGTCCAGCGCGACGGCCAGTGCGCCGTCGTCATCGCACCCGCCCCGAACCTGCCCGAGGACGTCGCCACCGCCGCCGAGCAGCTCGCGCTGCGCATCGCCGGTGAGCTCGGCGTCGTCGGTGTCATGGCGGTCGAGCTGTTCGAGACGCGCTCCGGTGAGCTGATCGTCAACGAACTGGCGATGCGTCCGCACAACTCCGGTCACTGGGGCATGGACGGTGCCCGCACCGGCCAGTTCGAACAGCACCTGCGCGCCGTGCTCGACTACCCGCTCGGCGACACGAGCCCGATCGCGCCGGTGACAGTGATGGCGAACGTGCTCGGCGCGCCCGAGGCGCCGGCGATGAGCATGGACGAGCGACTGCACCACCTGTTCGCCCGGATGCCCGACGTGCACGTGCACCTCTACGGCAAGGGTGAGCGCAAGGACCGCAAGATCGGCCACGTCAACGTGCTCGGCGCGCCGTCCGGGTCGATCGACGATCCCGAGTACGTCGCCGCCGTGCGCGAACGCGCGGAACGCGCGGCGCACTGGCTCTCGCACGCGGTGTGGACCGACGGTTGGAACGAACACACGGGAGAAATCGGTGAGTGACGTGGCACAGTGTGCACAGGTCGGCCTGATCATGGGCAGCGACTCGGACTGGCCGACCATGCAGGCCGCGGCCGAGGCGCTGGTCGAGTTCGGGATCCGCTTCGAGGTGGGTGTCGTCTCGGCGCACCGCACGCCGCAGCGGATGCTCGACTACGCCAAGGACGCCGCCGGCCGCGGGATCAAGGTCATCATCGCGGGCGCCGGCGGCGCCGCCCACCTACCCGGCATGGTCGCCTCGGCGACCCCGCTGCCGGTGATCGGCGTTCCGGTGCCGCTGAAGTACCTCGACGGTATGGACTCGCTCCTGTCGATCGTGCAGATGCCCGCCGGTGTCCCCGTCGCCACCGTCTCGATCGGCGGCGCCCGCAACGCGGGTCTGCTCGCCGCGCGCATCCTCGGTGCCTCCGATCCGGCGCTGCGCGAGCAGATGGAGAAGTTCCAGGCGGGTCTCGAGCAGATGGTGCTCGAGAAGGACGAGGCGCTGCGGCAGAAGCTGCTCGGCTGACGGAGCGTCGCCGTGCAGACGACCCCGCTGCTCGAACGCTGGAACCGGTGGGCCCGCGGGCACACCGGAGTGATCGACGGGGCGTTGGCCGCGGTGCTCGCCCTGTTCGGGGTCGCCCTGCACGTGGCGGACGCGCGATCGGTGGCGGGTCTGTTCGTCACCCTCGCGCTCACGCTGCCGCTGGCCTGGCGCAGGACCCGCCCGGTGGTGGCGGGTTCGCTCGTCGCGCTCGCCGCCTACGCGCACCTGCTCGTCCTGCCGGAGGTCCTGCCGATCGCGGCGATCGCGGTGCCGATCGCGGTGTACGCGCTCGCCGCCTACGCTCCGCGGTGGGCCGCCAACACCGCGCTGCCCGTCGCGGTGGTTGGGGGCGCACTCGCCGGAGTGCTCTATTTCGGCTACGACGGCCGCACCGCGCTCGAAGCGTTCGTGACGGCCACCTTCGTCGCGGTCTTCCTCGCTGGTGTGTGGGCGTTCGGCCGGGTCCGCGGGTTGCGTTTGCGCGAGATGGATTCGCTCACCGAGCGCAACCGGTTGCTCGAACTCGAACGCCTCAAGGAGGCCGAACTGGCCGCCACCCAGGAGCGCACCCGCATCGCCCGGGAGATGCACGACATCGTCGCGCACTCGCTCACGGCGATCATCGCGCAGGCCGACGGTGGTCGCTACGCCGCCGCGACGAACCCGGAGGCGGCCGCAGGGGCGTTGACCACCATCGCCGAGACCGGGCGTCGCGCGTTGACCGACATGCGCGGGTTGCTGTCGGTGCTCCGTGAGGACACGCCGCGCGAGTTCACCACCACACCAGGCGTCGGCGACGTGCCGGCGCTCGTCGAGCAGATGCGCACGAGCGGGCTCGAGGTCGAGTTCTCGGTCGACGGGCAGAGCCGCGAGGTGCCCGAGGGACTGGGGCTGTCGGTTTACCGGATCGTGCAGGAATCGCTCACCAATGTCCTCAAGCACGCGGGTCCCCGCGCCCGCACCCACGTCCGTCTCGACTGGCGGCCCGACACGCTCGTCGTCGAGATCGTCGACGACGGCAGGGGAGCGGCGGCGCTCGTCGAGGCCCGCCCGGGTGGGCAGGGGCTGACCGGTATCGAGGAGCGGGCCCGGCTGCACGGCGGTCGCGCGGCGGCCGGTCCGAGGGACGGTGGCGGCTACCGGGTCCGTGCCGAACTGCCCGCACCGGCGGTCTCCCCCCTAGGGTGGCGTCCGTGACCGAACCCGCCCGCGACACCCGATCCGACACGACCATCCGTATCGGGCTCGTCGACGACCAGCAACTCGTGCGCGCCGGTTTCCGCATGGTGCTCGAATCGCAGCCGGACATCGAGGTCGTCGTCGAGGCGTCCGACGGCGAGGCCGCCGTCGCCGAACTCGAACGGGTCCGCGCCGACGTCGTGCTGATGGACGTGCAGATGCCGCGGGTCGACGGGATCTCGGCGACGCGGTCGTTGCTGCGCTCGGCCGACGCGCCGAAGGTCGTGGTGCTCACAACCTTCGACAACGACGACTACATCGTCCAGGCGATCGCCGCCGGTGCGAGCGGCTTCCTGCTCAAGGACGCGCCGCCCGAGGACCTGCTGGCCGCGGTACGGACGGTGCACCGCGGTGACGCCGTGATGGCCCCGCGCGCCACCCGCTCACTGCTGCACCATGTCTCGCCGTTGCTCGACGGTGCGGAGCGGCGCGCGGTGCCGGTCGCGGTGCCCGAGGATCTGACTCCACGCGAACTCGAGGTGCTCGTCGCGATGGCACACGGCCTGACCAACGGGGAGATCGCCGAGCGGTTCGTGCTCTCCGAGACGACCGTCAAGACCCACGTGGGCCGGGTGCTGGCGAAGACGGGATCGCGCGACCGCGTGCAGGCGGTGCTGTTCGCCTTCCGCGCCGGTCTCGTGCATCCCGACGATCTGCTCGGCTCGGGGGAGTAGGACCGTGGTGCCATCCCGGAGACGACCGGTCCTCCCGGGGTAGGACACCGGGGCGGCGAAGATCGACTCGCGGGTCGATGTGCGTGCGCCGCATCGTTTCTAGCGTCGAAGCATGACTTCGATCAGCTCTTTCGTACCGGCATGTTCGGCTCAGGGGGTCGCCCGCGTCTACGGGCGCGGCGACGCCGAGGTGCGTGCCCTCGACGGGGTGTCCGTCGCCTTCGCGCGGGGACGCTTCACCGCGATCATGGGACCGTCCGGATCCGGCAAGTCGACACTCATGCACACCCTCGCCGGTCTCGACGGTGTCGATTCCGGGCGCGTGATCCTCCACGGCGACGGCCGCCGCGCCGACGTCGAGATCAGCACCGCCCCCGATGCGGTGCTCACCGAACTGCGCCGCGACCGCATCGGATTCGTCTTCCAAGCGTTCAATCTGCTGCCCGTGCTCACCGCCCGCGACAACATCCTGCTGCCGATGCGGCTGGCCGGCTCGCGCCCGACGCCCGAGTGGTTCGACGAGGTGACCGGCCGGCTCGGTCTGACCGACCGGCTCGACCACCTTCCCCACGAGATGTCCGGCGGTCAGCAGCAACGCGTCGCCGTCGCGCGTGCGCTCCTGCCGCAGCCCGACGTGATCTTCGCCGACGAACCCACCGGAAACCTCGACTCGCAGTCCGGCGGGGAGGTGCTCTCGATGCTCCGGTCGAGCGTGCGGGAGACCGGTCAGACCGTGGTGATGGTGACGCACGATCCGGTCGCGGCCTCCTACTCCGATCGGGTGGTGCTGCTCGCCGACGGCCGGCTCGCCGGTGAGATCGCGCAACCCACAGCGGATTCGGTGATCGATGCGATGCGCGACCTGCGCACATCCCGAACGGTGGTGCCGGTCCGATGAGGCATCTCGTCCTGGCCCAGGCCCGCGCCCATCGGGGGCGGTACGTCGCGTCCGTGCTGGCGGTCTTCGTCGCGGTCGCGTTCGTCGTCACCACCCTCGTGCTCGGCGACACGGTGAGTGCGTCGGTCTCGAAATCCACGGCGGCCCGGTATGAGGGGGTCGCGGCAGTCGCTCTTCCCGCCGACTCCACCGTCGCACCCGACGAGGTGCTCACGCTGGTCGCTACGACACCGGGCGTCGAGGCGGCGGCGCTCGACGTCAGCGGTCCCGTCCGGCTGATCGGAGCCGACGGGTCGTCCTCGAACGGCACCGCGACGAGCATCGCACCCGAGGGCGCCCTGCGGTGGCAGCAGCTCGGGGACGGACGCTGGCCGTCGAACCCGGGTGAGGTCGCCGTCGGCTCGTCGTCCGGCCGGGCGATCGGTGACGAGATCACCGTCGCCGGCCCGACGGGTTCCGTCCCCCCGACCACCGTGGAGGTCGTCGGTGTCGTCGATCTCGACGGATCACCGCTCGCCCTGAGCCCGGGATCGGTCTTCGGCGACGCCGCGCAGGTGCGGTCGTGGTCCGGGGACACGACGGACTGGGAGGTCCGTGCAGTCGGTGACGCCGACGCCGTGCGAGCGGCACTCGCGCCGGTGCCGGGCGTCGACGTCGTGCCGGGTGCCGATCGCGCCACGGCGGTCGCCGACGACTACGTCGGGGACGTCGCCCTGCTGCGCAACGTCCTGTTGTGCTTCGCGGCGATCTCGGTGGTCGTGGCCGGCCTGGTCATCGCCAACACCTTCTCCGTCCTGCTCGCCGCGCGCACCCGCGAACTGGCCCTGATGCGCTGCGTGGGCGTGACGTCCACCCAGGTCCGCCGCAGTGTCCGCGGCGAGGCGTTCGTCGTCGGCCTCGTCGCGGCCGTCCTCGGCGTGCTCGGCGGGTCCGGACTCGCCGCGGCCGTGGTGTCCGCGGCGCGGGCCGTGGACGCCCCGATCCCGCTCACGTCGGTCTCGGTGACGGCCACCACAGTGATCGCGGGTCTGATCGTGGGAACGGGCATGACGGTGGTCGCCGCGAACGGTGCCGCGCGGGCGGCGACCCGCGTGCGGGCGCTCGCGGCCCTGCAGCCCCTCGAGACCCGCCCCGAACCGGTGCGCGATTCGTGGGTGCGCCGCATCTGTGCCGCGCTGGCGATCGTCGGGGGCACGGCCCTGCTCGGTCTCGGGGTCGTCGTGGCGAACGTGCTCGTCGCGTGCCCGGGTGGACTGCTGCTGTTCGTCGGTGTGGTGCTCGCCTCCCGCCGTCTCGTGCCCGCCGCGGTCGGTGCGGTGGGGGACGTGCTCGCCCGTGCCGGTGGCCCGCTCGCGGTGCTCGCCGCCGGCAACGCCCGGCGCAATCCGCGCCGCACCGCGTCGACGGCCACCGCGCTGTTCATCGGCGTGACGTTGACCTCGACCCTCGTCGTGGGGATCGGCACGCTCGAGGCCGGGGCGCCGGACGTGATCGACGAGCAGTTCCCCGTCGACATGGCCGTGACCGCGCCCGAACGCGACGGGCTCGCACCGGAGGTGACCGAGCGGCTGACGGCGGTCGACCGGGTGAGCAGCGGCGCCGAACTCGCGGCGGTCGACCTTACGATCGGCGGCACGGAGGCGTCGGTCCTCGGCGTCGATCCCGCGGCGATGGCCTCGACCGTCCGGACCGACGTGCGCCTGCCCGAGGCCGGGACGATCGTGCTCGAACGCTCTCTGGCGAGGTCGGTGGGCGTGGACGACGGAGCCGTCATCACCGTCGGCGGCCCGGTGGGCACCCGCGAGCTGACCGTCGCCACGACCGAGCCGGGGATGCCCGACATGATCGAGTGGAGCGACCTGACCGCCGTCGCCGGCCCCGTCACGGCGGACACCGTGTGGCTGAAACTCGATCGGGGAATGTCGGACGAGGACCTCGTCGCCGTTTCCGACGACCTGTCTCGGGTCGCCGCGGCCGAGGTTCCGGGCAGCGAGGTGGTCGGTGCGGTGCAGATGCGGCAGATGCTCGAGAAGATCCTCGACACGATGCTGCTGATCGTCGGCGGGCTGCTGTCCGTGGCCGTGGTGATCGCCCTGATCGGCGTGGGCAACACGATGGCGTTGTCCGTGCTCGAGCGGCGACGGGAGACCGCGATGCTGCGCTCGGTGGGTCTCTCGCGGGCCGGTGTGCGGAGTCTGCTCGTGCGGGAGGCGTCGATCATAGCCGGCGTGGCGTCGCTGCTCGGCGTGGTGCTCGGCCTGCTGCTCGGGGCGGCCGGCACGGCCTCGGTAATCGGCCCGGGCCACATCGCACCAGGTTCGGTGCCGTGGTGGCAGCTCGCGGCGATCGTCCTGGTGGGCGGTGTGGCGGGCGTCGTCGCCTCGCTCGTCCCCGCCCAGCGCGCGAGCCGGGTGTCGCCGGTCGCGGCGATGGCGGGGTGACGGTCGGTCCTCCGCCCGACGGTGCTCCCGGTCGACCGGAACGCGCCCGAGTCCTTCCGCGGCTCGGGGGCGTTCGTCGTCGAATCGGCGGTTCGAGACGACCGGCCGAGAACTAGGCCGACGAAGTCGGCAGAGAATCAGGCCGACGAAGTCGGCAGAGGATCGGACCGATCGAGTCGGCGTAGGCTCGAGCCGTGTCGGGACGGGACCGGAAGCGTGCCAGGGCGATACGGGTGTCGCGCGGGGTCCCGTCGGTGCGGTTCGTCACCGCGCTCGCGACGGTGTGGGGCAGGGCCTGGGGCGGCTCGGTGTCCTTCGACGACGAGTTCGGCTTGTTCGTCTGCAGCGGTATGCGCGGTGGCTTCGCGCGCGGCGGCACCACCGTCGGCGGTGTCTTCCTCACCCGTAGGCCACCGACGCGGGCGCTGCTGCGCCACGAATCCGTGCACGCGGACCAGTGGGCCCGTTACGGCATCGGCTTCGCGGTGCGTTATCTGTGGGAGGAACTCCGCAACCCGGGCTCCCGCAACAGGTTCGAGATCGAGGCGGGACTCGCCGATGGCGGCTACCGCGCGGAGCGCGGGATCACCCGTCCAGACGAACCGTGATCTTCTCGCTCGCGACGCGGCGTTCGGTGGCCTCCGGGTCGGGATTGCTCACCTGTACCAGCGACGCCCGGGCCGCGAGCACCGCGAGCAGTCCGGCGACGAGAGCGTCGGGCTGCGACCAGGACCGGGACGACAACACGCGGTCGCCGCTGCCGATACCCGCCGCCGACGCCGACTCCGTGGCGGCAGCGAGCACGTCCGACTGCGAACGTCCGGCGAGCACCGCGTCGCCCGCACCGGAGGATCGGAACTGGTCGCCGTGCATCCGCACGTCCGTCGCATAGTCCGTGATCCCTGGCGGCAGGTCGCGCACGGGGGCACCGAAGGCGTCGAGCGACAACGCCGCGACCTCGGCAACCGTGTCGACCTCGTCCAACCGGTCGGGGGTGACGAGAGCGAGATCGGCATCCGGGTCGGCGTCGAGGACGACCTCGGCCCCTGCCCACCACACGCCCAGCAGGACCGCGGCGCTCTGCCAGTGGGCGGGAAGCAGCACCGCCACCCGACCTCCCGGAAGGACTCCGAACTGGTCGCGAATCATATTGGCCGTCTTGGCAGCCCAGTTGGCGAGGGTGAGCGCCGACAGTTCGATCCGCGCGCCGGTCGCGTCGTCGTACCAGGTGATCCGCGGACCCGCCGGATCTTCGGCGAGGATCGGGTCGAGCAGTGCGTCGGTCAGGGTGGTCACGATGTCCTTCTTCTCGGATTCTGTTCGCGCGACTGTCGGTTCACACAGGTGTCAGTTCACGCAGCGCGGGCCGTCGGAGCCCGCATCGATGGGCGGTGCGGCGGGAGCCGGGGTGGCGGTGCCACCGGCCGGGCTCACGCCGATGTCGGAGGCGGATGCGGCGGTGGACGAACCGGAGTACGACGACGAGCCGGGGCCGGTGTAGTCGCCGGCGAGCACGACCCGCACGGTGCCGGCCGGGAGCGAGGGATCGGACTCGGTGGCGAGACCACCGAGCGCCGCGGCCACCGCGCGGGTCTCGTCGGAGTCCTCATCGGCACCGAAGACCGTCGACGTGCCCACACCGGAACCGGTGTAGTTGCCCACCTCGCCCTCGACGTAGCCCTCCTCGGACAGAGCCGTGGAGACCTGGGAGGCCAGGCCGGACACGGATCCGGCGTTCGCGACGTCGACCGTAACGGTCGACGCGTCGATGTCGGGAGCGGGCACCGGGGTCGAGGTGGTCTCGCTGCCGTCCGGTTCGCGGCCGATCAACTCGGCGACGAAGGAGCGCACCTCGTCCGGATCGACCTGCACGACCGACTCGCCGTAGTCGGTCATCGCGTTGATGTCCTGCACCGGGATCGTCGAGAAGGTCACGTCGCCACCGGCGAGGCCCTGCAACTGCGTCGCGAGCGCCATGATGTCCCAATCGGAGTCGAGCACCACCGAGCGCTGCACTGCGGCGGTCAGCTGACTCACCTTCGACGGGTTGGACAACGTCTTGGCGCTGAGCACCTTCTGTGCCAGCGACGCCATGAACACCTGCTGCCGCACGATCCGGTCGAGATCGCCGCGCGGCAGGTCGTGACGCTGGCGGACGAAGCTCAGTGCGTCCGAACCCTGCAGGGTCTGCTCACCGGCATCGAAACGGGCACCCGACAGCGGCTCGTCGACCGGTGCGTTCAGGCACACCTCGACACCGCCGACGGCGTCGGTGAGCAGCACGAAGCCGAGGAGTCCGACCTCGGCGTAGTGGTCGACCGTCACACCCGTCAGGTCGGCGACCGACTCGATGAGCGCCTCCCGGCCTGCCTGGGTCGATTCCTTCTCGAGTTCGGCCTCGGTCGCGTCGGCGTCCGCTTCGACGAGCTCGGCGCGCCGGTTCGCCTTCGTGGCGCCGTAGGCCGCGTTGATCTTCGACATCCCGATCTCGGGCACCTCGACGTAGGTGTCGCGGGGGATCGACATCGCAGTGGCCGACCGGCCGTCGTTCGGCACGCGGATCAGGATGATCGTGTCGGTGTTGTTCGCTACTTCTTCGCCGGCGCGCAACGCGTCGAGCTCGCGCTGGGAGAGAGGATTGCCGTGCGCGTCGGTGCGGCTGTCCGTGCCCACCAGCAGGATGTCGACGGCGCCGTCCTCGCCGTCGCCGAGGGCCAGGCCGCGGACCGAGGCCAGCGACGACTGCAGCGCGTCGACGCTGCGCCACGCCGCACCGGTGACGACCAGCACGAGGCACGCCGCGATCGCGACGGCGATCTGCCACGGCCTTCCGCTGTACACCCGTGCCTCCGCCGGTGCTCCGGGGCTGCGTGAGGGCGGCTCGCGACGCGCGGAACGCCGGGACTGCCGGGGACCGGGATCCGACCCGTACCTGCCGTCGGCAGCTGTCGGATCGCCCGCGCGGGTGCGACGTCCCGTGGGGGCGGGACGTCGGCCGGTGCGGCGACGCGGCTCTGGCGGCACCTGGTACTCCTCCTGTGGGTGGTACGGGGTCTGTGGATGTAGCTCTCGGTTGAAGGCTACTGGTGGGGACGCTCGCCCGGCGCGCACCACTCCGGCGTGCCAGACTTCTCCGAGTGCGTAGCGTTCTCGTCACCGGAGCCCGTGGCCAGCTCGGCCGTCATCTCGTGAACCGCGGCACCGCGGCGGGGATACCGATCCGCGGTGTCGGATCGTCCGAGGTGGACATCACCGATCCACAGGCCGTGGCCGCCGCGGTCGAACCGGGATCCGTGGTGATCAACGCCGCCGCGTACACCGCCGTCGACGCGGCCGAGACCGACGAGGACCGGGCCGCTGTGGTGAACGGCACGGGCCCGGGCGTGTTGGCCGCCGTCTGTGCCGACAAAGGTGCCCGTCTCGTCCATGTCTCCACCGACTACGTCTTCGCCGGCGACGCGACCGAGCCCTACTGCGTGGACGCGCCGACCGGCCCGCGCACGGCCTACGGCCGCACCAAACTCGCCGGTGAACGGGCGGTGCTGGAGGTGCTTCCCACCGCGCACGTCGTGCGCACCGCCTGGGTGTATACCGGCGACGGCAACGACTTCGTCGCGACCATGCGGCGGCTCGAGGGCGAGCGGGAGACCCTGCGCGTCGTCGACGACCAACGCGGTTGCCCCACCTACGCGCGCGACCTGGCCGACGGACTGATCGAACTCGCCGAGCACGGTGACCGGATCCCCGGTGGGATTCTGCATGCCACGAACGCCGGAGAAGCGACGTGGTTCGACCTCGCCCGGGCGGTCTTCGAGGAGATCGGCGCCGACCCGGAGCGGGTGCAACCCTGTGGCAGCGACGAGTTCGTCCGCCCCGCGCCGCGGCCGGCCTATTCGGTGCTCGACGACAGTGCCTGGATCGGTGCCGGCCTGACGCGCTTCCGTCCGTGGCGGGAGGCACTGCACGAGGCGATCGCCGGTAGCGGAACCGTGCCGCCCGCGCGATGACGTGGGAGGAAACGGCCCGTGAGGTGTCGCACACCGTCGAGGTCGCTAAGGTGACCGGCGTGGATTCGACGCTGGCCGTGGTGACGGTGACCTATTCGCCCGGTGAGCACCTCGAGAACTTTCTCACCTCGCTCACCTCCGCGACCGTTCTGCCGACGCAGGTGATCCTGGCCGACAACGGTTCGATCGACGGTGCTCCCGAGGCCGCCGACGCGGCACACGAGAACGTGCGACTGCTCCGGACCGGGGGAAACATCGGATACGGCGGGGCGATCAATCGCGCGGTCGCCGAGATCGACCCGTCCGCGGAGTTCGTGATCGTCGCGAACCCGGACGTCCGGTGGCACCCCGGTTCGATCGACGAACTGCTCGAGGCGGCGCTTCGCTGGCCGCGAGCCGGCTCGCTCGGGCCGCTGATCCACGAACCCGACGGAAGCGTCTACCCCTCGGCACGCACCGTCCCCACCCTCGCCTCCGGTGCCGGTCACGCGCTGCTCGGCACCGTCTGGCCGGCCAATCCGTGGACGCGTCGCTACCGGCAGGAGAACGAGGAGATCAGCGAACGCCCCGTGGGCTGGCTGTCCGGATCGTGCCTGCTGCTACGGCGAGCGGCCTTCGATTCGATCGACGGCTTCGATTCGCGGTACTTCATGTACATGGAGGACGTGGACCTGGGCGACCGGCTCGGACGAGCGGGCTGGCTCAACGTGTACGTGCCGTCCGCGGTGGTCACGCACGCCAAGGGCCACGCGGCCGGACGGCACCCCGAACTGATGCTTCCGGCACATCATGAGAGTGCCTACCGCTTCCAGTCGGACCGTCACCCCCACGGGTGGCAGGCACCGCTGCGGTGGGCTCTGCGGGCCGGGCTCGCGGTGCGATCGCGAGTGGCGGTCGCAGCGGCCGTGCGGGAGCGTCGGAACGGGAGGACCGACCGGAACATTCGGGTCGGCACGACAGTGAACAGGGGAGACGATGACGAGTGAGTCGGCACCGCACACCGATGCGGTGATTCTGGTCGGCGGACAGGGCACGCGGCTACGCCCGTTGACGCTGTCGGCACCCAAGCCGATGCTGCCCACCGCGGGGGTGCCTTTCCTCACCCATCTGCTCGCGCGGATCCGTGAGGCAGGCATCAAACACGTCGTCCTCGGCACCTCGTTCAAGGCCGAGGTCTTCGAGCAGCACTTCGCCGACGGTTCCGACTTCGGTCTCGAGATCGAGTACGTCACCGAGACCGAGCCGCTCGGCACCGGCGGCGGTATCCGCAACGTGCTGCCGAGGCTGCGCGCCGACAACGTGATGGTCTTCAACGGCGACGTGCTCGGTGGCACCGATCTCGGTGCGGTGCTCGACACCCACGTGCGGACCGAGGCGGACGTGACCCTGCACCTGGTGCGGGTGAGCGATCCGCGTGCCTTCGGCTGTGTGCCGACCGACGAGGACGGCCGGGTGACCGCCTTCCTCGAGAAGACTCAGGATCCGCCGACCGATCAGATCAACGCCGGTTGCTACGTCTTCCGCCGCGAGATCATCGAGCAGATCCCCGAAGGCCGTCCGGTGTCGGTGGAGCGCGAGGTGTTCCCGGCGCTGCTGACCGAGGGCAAGAAGGTGTTCGGGCACGTCGACGCGGCCTATTGGCGCGACATGGGCACCCCGGAGGATTTCGTCCGCGGCTCGGCCGATCTGGTCCGCGGTATCGCTCCGTCCCCGGCGCTCCCGCCGCAGCGCGGCGAGTCGCTCGTGCATCCGGGTGCCTCCGTGGCCCCGGGCGCCCTGCTCATCGGCGGCACGGTCGTCGGCCGCGGCGCCGAGATCGGTGCGGGTGCCCGCCTGGACGGCGCGGTGATCTTCGACGGTGCGCGGGTCGAGGCCGGTGCGGTGGTCGAACGGAGCATCATCGGTTTCGGTGTACGGGTCGGTCCGCGGGCCTTGATCCGCGACGGTGTGATCGGTGACGGCGCCGATATCGGTGCGCGATGCGAGCTGCTGCGCGGTGCCCGGGTGTGGCCGGGAGTGAAGATCCCCGACGGCGGTATCCGGTTCAGTACCGACGTGTGAGTCGAGAGGTCGAAGTGGGTTTCGAAAGATACGTGGCCCTCGGTGATTCGTTCACCGAGGGAGTCGGCGACCCGGATCCGGCGCGTGCCAACGGGCTGCGCGGTTGGGCCGATCTCGTCGCCGGTGAGCTGGCGCGGCACTCGGAGAGCTTCGCGTACGCGAACCTCGCCATCCGGGGCCGGTTGCTGCGACCGATCATCGACGAGCAGCTCGAGACCGCCGTGGCGATGCGTCCCGATCTCGTGACGATCTATGCCGGCGGCAACAACCTCATGCGTCCGAAGCTCGACCTCGACGCGCTCGCGGCGGAATACGACGAGGCGATCGGCAAGCTCGCCGCGACCGGCGCCCGCATCCTGATGTGGACGGCCTACGACGGCAGCTGGGCGCCGGTCTTCGGGATGCTGCGCGGCCGCTGGGCCGTGTACAACGAACTCGTCCGGGCGATCGCCGATCGACACGGGGCGACCATCGTCGACTTCTGGCGGTTCGACGAGTACCGCGATCTGCGCATGTGGGACTTCGACCGGCTGCACATGTCCGCGGCCGGCCACCACAACATGGCGATCCGCGTGCTCGATCTGCTGGGCGTCGCACACGGTCTCGGACCGGTGGAGTTCGACGAGGCACCCGTCCTCACACGGGCCCAGGAACGCGCCGCGGACCGCGCGTGGATGCGCGAGTTCCTCGTCCCCTGGGTGGGCCGGCGGCTGCGCGGAGTATCCTCCGGCGACGGCATCACCCCGAAATACCCCGACCTCGGCCCTGTCCGGTTCTGACCTCACGGCCCGGTTCCGACCTCACGCTCGTCCCGGCAACCCACCGGGACGAGCGTGGTCGTCTCAGGCCCGTCGGGCCGCGGCGAGCCGGACCATGTGCGCGATGGTCTCGTGCTCGGCCTCCGGCGGAAGCGCGTCGACGGGCCACCACTGCAGGTCGGTGGATTCGTCGCTGCGCACCGGCCGGGCACCGACGGGTGCGGTCACCAGGAACCGCAGGTCGAGGTGACGGGTGGGCACGCCGAGGGAGCACGTGATCGGATGCGTGTGCGCCGACAGCAGTTCCGGATCGATCACCAGATCGGCGATGCCGGATTCCTCGGTGGCCTCGCGCAGGGCCGCGTCGACGACCGTGTCGTCCGACGGCTCGCAGTGACCGCCGAGCTGGATCCACCGCCCCACCCGCGGATGCAGGGTGAGCAACACGTTGCGGTGGTCGGCGTCGAGCACGATCGACGACGCCGTGATGTGGCCGGGCACGTGTTCGCGCAGGCACCCGTCGGGCGCTGAATCGAGGAACGCCAGCATCGTGTGCCGCAGCGATTCGGCGTCTTCCGAGTCGGTGCGCCAGGCGGTGAGCCGGTCGATCGCCGAGGCGTGCAGGGAACGCGCCGACACGACTACAGCTCCACGAGGGCGTCGCCCGGGTCCGCGGGTTCGCGCGGTTCCGGTTCGGTGAGCGGGTAACCGACGGCGACCGCCCCGAGCGGCGACCACTCGGCAGGAAGACCGAGTTCCTCGCGGACCACCTCGGGCGCGAAGATCGTCGAACCGATCCAGCAGCTGCCGAGCCCGCGGGTGGCCAGGGACACGAGCAGGCCCTGCACCGCGGCGCCGGCGGCGACGGTGAACATCGTCGCCTCGGCCGCGGTGCGACGGGCATCCGGATAATGGTGTGCGCCGTCGGGCACCCAGAAGGGGACGATCACCTCGGGTGCGTCGTAGAGGATCGCGCCGCGGGAGATCCGGCGTTCGACGGCCACCGGGTCGAGTCCGTCGCCGTGGAGATCCTCGGCCCACCTGTCGCGCATGCGGTCGAGGAGCCGGCGGCGCACCTGCTCGGTGCGCACCCACACGAACCGGACCGGACGGGTGTGATGAGGTGCGGGTGCGGTGAGGGCCTCGGCGACCGCCTCGCGCAGATCCTCGGGATCGACGGGCTCGGAGGCGAACTGCCGCACCGACCGGCGCAGCAGCAGCGCCTCGCGCCGACCGCGTTCGAGAGCCTCCTCGGCGCCGAGCCAGAACAGGTCGTCCTCGCCGCTGCGGATCAGGGCGCGGGCGGTGGATCCGTCGTCGGGCAGGCCGAGTCCGCGTACCACGGCGACGGGCACACCGCCGAGCTTGCCCTTGACCAGATCGCCTGCGGCGGCGATCTCGTCGGCGACCGCCACGGACGTCACCTGCAGTTCGTTGCCCTGCGAGTCGTGGGAGCCGGCGTAGCCGTGCAGGACTGGAAGCCCGGACGAGCCGATCGCGGCGTCGGTCTGGCCGTTGCGCCAGGCGCGGCCCATGGTGTCGGTGACCACCACGGCGACCCGGACGCCGAGCAGCGCACCGATCCGTTCGCGGAGCGCCGCTGCGCTCGCATCGGGGTTCTCGGGCAGCAGCGCGAGTTCGGCGCTGTCGACATTGGATCCGTCGATGCCGGAGGCTGCCTGCACGATGCCGAGCTTGTTCTCGGTGATGAGGGTGCGGCCCTTGCGTGCCAGCACGCGCACCGCTTCCTGGTTCACCAGGCGCCGGCGGAGCGCGTCGCGGGCGTCGGGATCGGTGGGCGCGGCCACGATCCGTCCCTCGACCTTCGAGACCACTTTGCTGGTGACGACGAGGACGTCCCCGTCGGCCAGCCACGGTGCGGCCTGAGCGACGGCTGCGGCCAGGTCGTCGCCGGGCCGGAATTCGGGAAGCCCGGCGACGGGCAGGATCTCGATCGGGCCGCCCGGCGCGTGGTCGCGCACTGCAGGGTCGGCGACGGCGTCCGGCATCACAGGGTCACTCCGGCGAGGTCGAGGGCGGCGCGGGCCATCTCGGCCGTCGCGTCGGTGTCGGTCATGAGCAGGGGAACGGATCGGACCTCGACGCCTGGCACCTCGGCGTTGTCGGTCGAGTGCACGAGCCAGCCGTCGAGAATGCCTGTGCCCGAGCGGGCGCCGTAGTACCGGCCGACCGCCTCGGCGGTGGTCTCCACTCCGATGACGTCCAGGCACGCATCGGCCATGCCGCGCAGGGGCTTGCCGTCGATGACGGGGGACAGGCCGACGACCTTCGCCGACGTGGTGCGCAGCGCCCCACGGATACCGGGGATCGCGAGGATCGCTCCGACGCTCACGACGGGGTTCGACGGGGCCAGAACGACGGCATCGGCGTTCTCGATCGCCTCGAGCACACCGGGAGCGGGCTCTGCCTCTTCCGCGCCGATGTGGGCGAAGCTGTGGGTGGGCACCTGGGCGCGGTGGCGGACCCACCATTCCTCGAAGTGCACGGCCCGCTGTTCACCGTCCTCAGGATCGGTGATGACGACGTGGGTCTCGCTGCGGTCGTCGGAGACCGGCAGCAGGGTCACACCCGGCTTCCACCGCGTGCACAGTGCTTCGGTGATCGCGGAGAGCGGATAGCCGGTCCGCAGCATCTGCGTCCGGATGAGGTGGGTGGCGATGTCGCGGTCGCCGAGACCGAACCAGTCGGGGATCGCCCCGTAGGCGGCGAGTTCCTCCTTGGCGTTCCAGGTCTCACCGGCGCGGCCCCAGCCGCGTTCGGTGTCGATCCCACCGCCGAGGGTGTACATGCAGGTGTCGAGATCCGGACAGATCCTCAGGCCGTGCATCCACACGTCGTCGCCGACGTTGACGATCGCGGTGATGCGGTGTGCCGCGTCCGGATTCGGCTCCACGCCCGGAGAAATATCGAGAAGCCGGCGCAAACCTGAGAGAAAACGCGCCCCACCGACACCTCCGACCAATACAGTCACATTCACGGCCCAAGCCTAAGCGGTGCGTCGCCTACCCGGTCGCGCACCGTCCGAAACGCGTTTCGGCAAAGCGGCCGATGATATGTGAACAACGCCGCTCCGCTTGACCGCGACACACCCGAAGTGTCTAATCACATACATGTCATTCGATAATCGAATTCGAGATCCCTTGCGGTGAACCCGCATTCGAACGAGTATTCGAAGGATGGCAGCGGGTTGATCCCCGGTCATGATTCGGCGCTGCAGGTGAGGAGGGACAATGGCCGGCGAGCGCGACAGCTTCGAGCTCACTCGAAGCGATACTGCAGTCGAGGCTGTCTGTGACTACCCGGACGTCGGGGTGCCCGTCCTGAGTTTGATCTCGGGATTCGGTGACCCAGCGGACGGCGAGGAGCAGTGGCAGGAGCGTGCGCTCTGTGCGCAGACCGATCCGGAGGCATTCTTCCCCGAGAAGGGTGGCTCCACCAGAGAGGCCAAGCGCATCTGCATGGGGTGTGAGGTCCGGGACGAATGTCTCGAATACGCTCTCGCTCACGACGAGCGGTTCGGTATCTGGGGCGGGCTCTCCGAGAGGGAACGCCGTCGCCTCAAGCGCGGAATAGTCTGACGAGGAGTTCGGCCCGGTACGGGGAGTGCGGGACCGAGTGAAACACCGAATCGGATGACGAAGGCCGGGTTGCGGCCGTGGGGGACGAGCAACCCGGCCTTCGTCATGTATCCGGAACGTTTCTCAGTCCTCGTCGTCCTCGTCGAGTGTCGGATCCACCACTTCCGGTTCGACGCCGAGATAGGTGGCCACCTGGTGCACGAGGACGTCGTGCACCAGATCCGTCAGATCGTCCGGATCCTTCGCGCGCACCTCGAGAGGTCGGCGGAACAACACGATCCGCGCCCGGGTGGCAGCGCCTCGTCGATCGATCCCCGCCGGCACGAGCCGGGACAGCGGCACCGGCCCGTCGGCAACCACCTCGTCCGGCCAGTTGACCGAGTCGGGGTCGCGTGCCCGGATCTTCGGGACCTCGTCGACGGCGATGTCGAGTTTGGTGAGGCGGTCGTGCCAGCGCGCGTCGATCGGCGCGAACGCCCCCAATACGAGCAGGTCGAATTTCTCTGCGCGTGTCTTCCACGCCGGCAGGCTCTGCGGGAACAGGGGACCGCGGATTCCCCTGCCGCGGCGTGCCACGGCACGGGACGACACAGGGCGGGAACGTCGTGCGCGGACCATGCCATGGACACTACGACACGAAAATCGCTCCACCCTTTCGGTGTGTCCGAATAGTCCTGGCGCGTCCGGCGCGCTACGCTCCCAGTCGTGAGAACACTGCGTCGATGCTGCCGGCCTGGGTGCAAGAACCCTGCTGTTGCGACGCTGACCTACGTGTACTCGGACTCCACTGCCGTTGTCGGTCCCCTGGCGACCGTCGCGGAACCGCACTCGTGGGATCTCTGCGAGATGCACGGTTCGCGCATCACGGCACCCAAGGGCTGGGAACTCGTCCGATACGAGGGAGCGTTCTCGTCGGCCACCCCCGACGAGGACGATCTGACCGCCCTCGCCGAGGCCGTACGCGAGGCCGGCCTGGGGGAGCGTTCCCGTTCCGACGCGAGCGACGACGACGCCGAGCAACCCCAACGGGCCGTCGTGCCTCCCACCGCACGCACCGGCCGACGCGGTCACCTGCGTGTTCTTCCCGATCCCACGTCCTGAGCCGTTCGCACTAGGCTGAGCGAGTGCGATGTCGCGGAGGACGGTATCGCACGAGTCGAGTTCAGGAGCTAATACAGTGGCGAGAGCTGCCGAGTCGGTGTCAGCAGTCATCAAGGCCTACGACGTACGGGGTGTCGTCGGAGAGCAGATCGACGAAGAGTTCGTCCGCGAGGTCGGAGCGTCGTTCGCACGCCTGTTGCGCAGTGAGGGCAGCGCGGACCGTGTGGTGATCGGGCACGACATGCGCGCCTCGTCCCCCTCGCTCTCGCAGGCCTTCGCCGACGGGGTCACCGCCCAGGGACTCGACGTGGTGCTGATCGGCCTCGCATCCACCGACCAGCTCTACTTCGCGTCGGGCCTGCTCGACGCACCCGGCGCGATGTTCACGGCCAGCCACAATCCCGCGAAGTACAACGGCATCAAGCTCTGCCGTGCCGGTGCCAAGCCCGTCGGTCAGGACACCGGTCTGGCGCAGATCTCCGCCGACCTCGTCGAGGGGGTGCCCGCCTACGACGGCGAGCGCGGCAACATCACCGAGCAGGACGTCCTCGAGGACTACGCCTCGTTCGTCCGCGGCCTGGTCGATCTCGCGGAGATGCGTCCGCTGAAGGTGGCGGTCGACGCCGGCAACGGCATGGGAGGCCACACCGTCCCCGCCGTCTTCGGTGCCCTGCCCATCGATCTCGTGCCGCTGTACTTCGATCTCGACGGCACCTTCCCGAACCACGAGGCCAACCCCCTCGACCCCGCCAACCTCGTCGACCTCCAGCGTCTGGTCGTCGAGTCCGGTGCCGACGTGGGCCTGGCCTTCGACGGCGACGCCGACCGCTGCTTCGTCGTCGACGAGCGCGGCGAGCCGGTCACCCCGTCCGCGGTCACGGCGCTCGTCGCCGCCCGCGAACTCGCCAAGGAACCCGGCTCGACGATCATCCACAACCTCATCACCTCGCGCGTGGTGCCCGAACTCGTCGCCGAGCAGGGCGGCAAGCCGGTGCGCACCCGGGTCGGGCATTCGTTCATCAAGCAGCAGATGGCCGAGACCGGTGCCGTCTTCGGCGGGGAACACTCGGCGCACTACTACTTCCGCGACTTCTGGGGTGCCGACTCCGGCATGCTCGCGGCGCTGCACGTCCTCGCCGCACTCGCCTCGCAGGACGGTCCGCTCTCCGAGTTGATGAGCTCCTACAACCGGTACGCGGCGTCGGGCGAGATCAACTCGACGGTAGCCGATGCTGCCGAGCGCACCGAGGCCGTCGTCGCGGCGTTCGAGGACCGCGCGGTATCGATCGACCGGCTCGACGGTGTCACCGTCGACCTGCCCGACAACGCCTGGTTCAACCTGCGTGCGTCCAACACCGAGCCGTTGCTGCGGCTCAACGTGGAGGCCCGCACGGACGGTGAGGTCGAGGCATTGGTGAAGGAGATCCTTTCCGTCGTTCGTGCGTAGGCGGAGGGACAACGGGAATAATCGAAGTGCCGGGACAGGTCGTGCCGGTGTCGGTTCGGCGGAGCACCGATCTCGGGTCGGTGGCCCCACCGGGCCCTGTCAGCCGGCTCGCCGAGGTCGCGGCGGCGGAAGGAAGGTGATGCGGTCGTGACGGCACCCTCACCGCTGTTCGACTTCGACGATGCGGGCGGTGTTCTCGCCGCCGATGTCGACGGCATCCTCAGGAGCGCGGCCCTCGGTGGCGCCCAGATCCGCGCGGTCGCCGCGGCGGTCGACGAAGGTCTGCTCGGCCGGCTCACCGACATGCACCCACGCAGTGTGGTCTTCGTCGGCACCGACGCCCGCGCCCGCTCGGCCGCGGAACTGGTCGTCGCGATGTTCGGTGGGCAGGCCGGTGTACCGCTGATCTCCGCGCCGACCACACCGCCGTGGGTCGGCGCGCTCGATGTCGTGGTGGTCTCGGGAAACGACGCCGGCGATCCAGAGTTGGCGCGCAGCATCGACGCCGGACTGCGTCGCAGCGCTGAGGTCGTCGTCGACGCCCCCGACGAAGGTCCGGTGCGGGCGGTCTCGGCCGGTCGCGCGATGTTGTTGCCGCCGCGCGTCCGGGTCCAGACCCGGTACGTGCTCGCCCGGCACGTCGCGGTGTTCTGTGCGGTGCTCGGCGTGTTGCAGCGCGCCGTCCGGATCACCGGTGTCCCGCCGCTCGCCGAGGTCGCCGACACGGCCGACGAGGAAGCGGCGCGCAATCATCCGGCGAACGAGGTCTTCCACAATCCCGCAAAGTCGCTCGCGGTGCGCATGCAGTCGCGTCGCGTGGCGTTCGCGGGAGACTCCGCCGCGACGACGGTGCTCGCACGGCACGCGTCGGAGGCCCTGCTCCAGGAGGCGGGTGTGGTCGCCGGCGCTGCGGCACTGAGCGACGTGCTGGTCGCGCGCGACCGGCTCACGAATGTGGTCACCGCGAGCGGTGAGAACTACGACCCGTTCTTCCACGACGAGGAGCTGGACGGACCGGCGCCGATCGCACCGGCACGGGTGTTCGTGCTCAGCACCGACCCCGACCGCTCGGCGGCGCAGCGCAGGACGGCGGCACTTCCGGATGTGGAATTGATGTCCGTGATCGGAGAATTCGAATCGAGCACGGTTCCGACCGTGCTGGAACAGGTGGCAGTGTTGACCGTCCGCACAGAGATGGCGGCCGCATATCTCGGATTGGCAGGGGGGAGATAGTGCACCGACTCGAAGGTGCGGTGCGCTCGTACGCCTGGGGATCGCGGACCGCGATCGCCACCCTGCGTGGCCGCAATGTGCCGTCCCATCATCCCGAGGCCGAGTTGTGGCTCGGTGCGCACCCGGCCGATCCCGCCAGGCTGGTGGATCCGGACGGCGACGAGCACTCGCTGCTCGACGTGTTGTCGGCCGATCCGCAGCGACACCTCGGTGATCGCACGGTGGGGGCGTTCGGTCCCCGCCTGCCCTTCCTGCTCAAGCTACTGGCGGCGGAGGAGCCGCTGTCGCTGCAGGCGCATCCCAGCGCCGGCCAGGCGGCCGAGGGCTTCGCTCGTGAGGAAGCACTCGGCATCCCGATCGACTCGCCCGTCCGCAACTACAAGGACGCCAGCCACAAGCCCGAACTCGTGGTGGCGCTGACCCGGTTCGAGGCCCTGGCCGGCTTCCGTGACCCGAAACGGACCGTGGAGCTGTTCGAGGCGCTGGCCGTGCCGGAACTCGACCCCTATGTGGGACTGCTCGCGGGCCAACCCGATTCGAGCGGTCTGCGGGCGCTGTTCACCACCTGGATCACGTTGCCCCCGCCCGCTCTCGCAGCGTTGCTGCCGCGTGTGCTCGACGGTTGCGTCACCTATCTCGCGGCCGGACGGGACGGCGAACGCGATTTCGTTCCGGAGGTACGCACGGCCCTGCAGCTGGCGGACTTCTATCCCGGCGACGCCGGAGTGCTCGCCTCGCTGCTGCTCAACCGCATCACCCTGCAGCCGGGCGAGGGCCTGTACCTCGACGCGGGAAATCTGCACGCCTACCTGCACGGCATGGGTGTCGAGGTCATGGCGAACTCCGACAACGTGCTGCGCGGTGGTCTCACCCCGAAGCACGTGGACGTGCCCGAACTGCTGCGGGTGCTCGACTTCGGTGCGGCCTCGGTGCCGATTCTCGAAGCCGTGCCGGAGGCCTCGGCGGAGACCGGGTCGGGGCAGAGTCCGATCGAACGCCGCTACCGCACCCCGGCACCGGAGTTCGCGTTGTCCCGCATCGATCTCGGCGCGGGCGACGCCCTCGGGGTCGGTGCCGACGGACCACAGATCCTGCTGTGCACCGCAGGCGATGCCCGCGTCGAGTGCGACGGCGAGTCGGTGACGCTGAGGCCCGGCGACTCGGCGTGGTTGTCGGCGTGCGACCGGAATCCGACCGTCCACGGTTGTGCCGCGGACACCCAGGTCTTCCGGGCCCGGCTCGGGGAGATGCCGGGATCGGCGACCGACGAGTCCTGAAGCAGAGTCCCGGTAGGGACGGAATCGAACCGAAGGCGAGCCCGCACGGGCTCGCCTTCGTCGTTTCCGGATGCACCTTCGTGAGATTTACAAAATCGGCTATATGTCTAGACCTAGGACGAACAGTGGCCTAGGGTCAAGATATGAGTGGTGTGCGTCACCGTGCGGTGGCGTGCCCGGCGCCATCAACGGTGATGAAGGAGACCCGACATGAGTACGGCATCCGCGGATTCGGTGGATCGACCCGACCTTCAGTGGCGCGACCGGAAACGCCATCTGTGGCTTCTGGGGCTGGTGCCCCCGACGGCGCTGTTCGTCGCCGCCGCCCTGGTGTGGGGCGGTAACGAACTCGGTCTGCAGAGCGTCACCCCGGTCCTGTGGTGGATAGGCCCCCTGCTGATCTACGTCCTCGTCCCGCTGCTCGACCTGTTCGTCGGCCCCGACGGCGAGAACCCACCCGACGAGTTGTTCGAGCAACTCGAGAACGACCGCTTCTACCGCTACTGCACCTACCTCTACTTGCCCTTCCAGTTCGCGTCGCTGGTCTTCGCCTGCTACCTCTGGTCGGCCGACGACCTGTCCTGGCTCGGCATCGACGGCGGGCTCGGCGTGATGTCGAAGATCGGACTCGCGATCTCGGTCGGCGTGGTCGCGGGCATCGGTATCAACACGGCACACGAACTCGGCCACAAGAAGATCGAATTCGAACGGCGACTGTCGAAGTGGGCGCTCGCCCCGTCGTTCTACGGGCACTTCTACATCGAGCACAATCGCGGCCACCACGTGCGGGTCGCCACCCCGGAGGATCCGGCCTCTGCCCGGTTCGGGGAGAGCTTCTGGCGATTCCTGCCCCGCAGCGTCGTCGGCAGCCTGCGGTCGGCGTGGCGCCTCGAACGGGCCCGCCTCGAACGGCTCGACAAGCCGGTGTGGAGCGTGCACAACGACGTCCTCAACGCGTGGGCGATCTCCGTCGCGCTGTACGCGGTGCTCCTCGGTGTCTTCGGTCTGTCGATCGCGCCGTATCTCGTGATCCAGGCGGTGTTCGGGTTCTCGTTGCTCGAGGCCGTGAACTATCTCGAGCACTACGGTCTGCTGCGGCAGAAGACCGCGAAGGGGCGCTACGAGCGCTGCTCGCCCGCGCACAGCTGGAACAGTGACCACCTGGTGACGAACATCTTCCTGTACCACCTGCAGCGGCACAGCGACCATCACGCCAACCCCACGCGGCGCTACCAGACCCTGCGCAGCATGGAGATCTCACCGCAACTGCCCGCGGGTTACGCGACGATGATCACCCTCGCCTACATCCCGCCGCTGTGGCGCAAGGTCATGGACCACCGCGTGCTCGACCACTACGACGGCGACATCACCCGCGTCAACATCGAACCGCGTCGACGCGAGAAGATCCTGGCCCGCTACGGAGCATCGGATCCCACTACTGCGGAAGGGGAGTGATCGTGGCGTCCTACCGCTGTCCCGTCTGTGAGTTCGTGTACGACGAGACCGCCGGCGTTCCCCGTGAGGGCTTTCCGGCCGGCACCCCGTGGTCCGACGTGCCCGACGACTGGCCGTGTCCCGACTGCGGAGTCCGGGAGAAGACCGATTTCGAGGAGTACACCCAGTGAGTACCGACTACCGTCTGTTCCGTTGTCTCGTCTGCGGATTCGAATACGACGAGGCCGAAGGGTGGCCCGACGAGGGCATCGGACCCGGCACCCGGTGGGAGGACATCCCCGACGACTGGTCGTGCCCGGACTGCGGCGCCGCCAAGGCCGACTTCGAGATGGTCGAGATCGTCCGCCGGTGAACCGCTGCACGGGGGATCACTACCCGTCTTGCTTTGACGAGCACATCCGTGCGTGAGAACGTTCCCACCATGCCGAACGCGCGGGTTCCCTTCCACGAGGCAAGTCGGGTGCTGCTGCGCTCGACGATCCTCGACGCCATGCGCGAGCTGCTACACGAACGCGACTGGTCGGCCGTCACCATGAGCGACGTCGCCCGAGCCGCCGGTATCAGCCGGCAGACCCTGTACAAGGAGTTCTCCTCCCGGCAGGGGCTCGCCCAGGGATATGCGCTGCGTCTGGTCGACGAGTTCGTCGATGCGGTGGCCGATTCGGTGTACGCCCACGTCGGCGACGCGCGGGCCGCGCTCGTGGACGGATTCACCTTCTTCTTCGAGGCGTCCGCCGCCGACCCCCTGGTGCAGTCGCTGCTGAGCGGGGAGGCCAAACCCGACCTGCTGCGGTTGATCACCACCGACGCCGCCCCCATCCTCGAGCGGGGCGCCGGTCGCCTCACGGAGACCTTCCACCACAGCTGGATCGCGGCGTCCGAATCCGACGCGGGGATCCTCGCGCGCGCTGTCGTGCGGGTCGCGCTGAGCTTCGTCTCGATGCCCCCGGCCTCGGGGCGTGATGTCGCCGCCGACCTCGCCGATCTGCTCGTGCCGTTCGTCGAACGGGCCGCCATACGCGGTTGACGTCCGGGCGTCGTACCGGAAGGTGCGGCGGACGGATCCCGTCGGGGGACGATCTGCCGGGCCTCTTCTTGCGCAGGTTGTATAGCCTGGAACCAACATCGTCTGCCGACAGGAAGAGGCATCTGCACGTGTCTGACACCACGCTCGTAGCCGACCGGGTCAACGGTCTCGATTTCAAGGTCGCCGATCTGTCCCTCGCCGAGTTCGGGCGCAAGGAGATCCGGCTCGCCGAACACGAGATGCCGGGCCTGATGGCGCTGCGTCGCGAGTACGCGGAGGTGCAGCCGCTGAAGGGCGCACGGATCTCCGGCTCGCTGCACATGACGGTCCAGACCGCTGTGCTCATCGAAACGCTCGTCTCCCTCGGCGCGCAGGTGCGCTGGGCGTCATGCAACATCTTCTCCACCCAGGACCACGCCGCCGCGGCCGTCGTCGTCGGCCCGCACGGCACCCCCGAGGAGCCCAAGGGCGTCCCGGTGTTCGCCTGGAAGGGCGAGACCCTCGAAGAGTACTGGTGGGCGGCCGAGCAGATGCTCACCTGGCCCGGCGAACCCGCCAACATGATCCTCGACGACGGCGGCGACGCCACGATGCTCGTGCTCAAGGGCGCCCAGTTCGAGAAGGCCGGCGTCGTCCCGCCGAGCGACGAAGAGCAGGACTCCGCAGAGTACAAGGTCTTCCTCGAGCTGCTGCGCCGCTCGCTCGCGGCCGACTCGAAGAAGTGGACCACCGTCGCCGAGTCCGTCAAGGGCGTCACGGAGGAGACCACCACGGGCGTCCTGCGCCTGTACCAGCTCTCCGCGGCCGGCGAGCTCGCGTTCCCCGCGATCAACGTCAACGACTCGGTCACCAAGAGCAAGTTCGACAACAAGTACGGCACCCGGCACTCGCTGCTCGACGGCATCAACCGCGGCACCGACGTCCTCATCGGCGGCAAGGCCGCGCTCGTGTGCGGTTACGGCGACGTCGGCAAGGGCTGCGCCGAGGCCCTGCGCGGCCAGGGCGCACGCGTCTCGGTCACCGAGGTCGACCCGATCAACGCCCTGCAGGCCATGATGGACGGCTACGACGTCGTGACGGTCGAGGACTTCATCGGCCAGGCCGACATCGTCATCACCGCCACGGGCAACAAGGACATCATCACCTTCGAGCACATGAAGGCGATGAAGCACCAGGCCATCCTCGGCAACATCGGCCACTTCGACAACGAGATCGACATGGCCGGCCTCGAGCGGGCCGCCGACGTCACGCGGATCAACATCAAGCCGCAGGTCGACGAGTTCACCTTCGCCGACGGCCATTCGATCATCGTCCTGTCGGAGGGCCGCCTGCTCAACCTGGGCAACGCCACGGGCCACCCCTCCTTCGTGATGAGCAACTCGTTCGCCAACCAGGTGATCGCCCAGATCGAGCTGTGGACCAAGCCCGACCAGTACGACAACGAGGTCTACCGCCTGCCCAAGCACCTCGACGAGAAGGTCGCGAAGATCCACGTCGAGGCACTCGGCGGACAGATCACGAAGCTGACCAAGGAGCAGGCCGAGTACATCGGCGTCGACGTCGAGGGCCCGTACAAGCCCGAGCACTACCGCTACTGATCCCGGCAACGCGACGGGAACGCAGAGCGCATGAGTGATCGGAAATCACAGGGCACATGGGTGATCTGATCGTCGTCGAGGGTCTCGATGGGGCCGGCAAGCGGACCTTGTCCGCCGGTCTCGTCGAGACCTGGCGCGAGGCCGGACGGAAGGTCGCGACGCTGGCCTTCCCGCGGTACGGGCAGTCGATCCACGCCGATCTGGGCGCGGAGGCGTTGCGCGGGCAGCACGGCGACACCGCCTCGAGCGTCGAGGCGATGGCGTTGCTGTGGGCGCTCGACCGTCGCGATGCTGCCGACGAGCTGCGGAAGCTGCTCGCCGACAACGATATCGTGCTGCTCGACCGGTACGTCGCGTCCAACGCCGCGTACACCGCGGCGCGCCGGAACCAGGATGCGACCGGCCCGGCGGTGGAGTGGATCCGCCGTCTCGAGTTCGAACGGTTCGGGCTTCCGGTGCCCGATCTGCAGGTGCTGCTCCGCGTTCCGGTCACCCTCGCCGCCGAGCGTGCCCGTAACCGCGCCGCGACCGAGGTCGACCGCGATCGCGACGCCTACGAGCGCGATGCCGGTCTGCAGGAGCGCACCGGCGCGGTCTACGACGGGCTCGCGCAGCAGCAGTGGATGTCTCCGTGGGAGGTCGCAGGCCCGCAGACCTCCCCGCGACAACTCGCCGTTGACATCTCAAATCTGCTTCACGACGCTCGAGGGGTGACACGATAGAGGCTATGAAGCCGAGGATTCTGGTAGTCGACGACGACACCGCGCTGGCCGAGATGCTCACGATCGTGCTGCGCGGCGAGGGATTCGAACCGTTCGTGGTGGGGGACGGCACTCAGGCGCTGGGTGCCGTGCGCGAGATCCGGCCCGACCTCGTCCTGCTCGACCTCATGCTCCCCGGCATGAACGGCATCGACGTGTGCCGTGTGCTCCGCGCGGATTCCGGTGTGCCGATCGTGATGCTCACCGCCAAGTCCGACACCGTCGACGTCGTGCTCGGCCTCGAATCGGGCGCCGACGACTACATCGTCAAGCCGTTCAAGCCGAAGGAGCTCGTCGCACGCGTGCGGGCCCGGCTGCGTCGCACCGAGCAGGAACCGGCGGAGGTCCTGAACATCGGGGACATCACCATCGACGTCCCCGCCCACAAGGTCACCCGCGGCGACGAGGCGATCTCGCTCACGCCCCTCGAGTTCGACCTGCTCGTGGCGCTCGCACGCAAGCCGCGCCAGGTGTTCACCCGTGAGGTCCTGCTCGAGCAGGTCTGGGGTTACCGGCACGCCGCCGACACCCGGCTCGTGAACGTCCACGTCCAGCGTCTGCGCGCGAAGGTCGAGAAGGATCCCGAGAATCCCGAGGCGGTGCTCACGGTGCGGGGGGTCGGCTACAAGGCCGGACCGCCGTGATTCGAACCTACCGGCTTCGGCGGCGTATCACGCGTAGGACGCTGCCGCTGGTGAGGTGGTCGCGGTCGATGAGCAGCCGACTCGCGCACACCTGGCGACGATCCCTGCAGCTCCGGGTCGTGACCTCGACCCTCACGCTGTCGCTGATCGTCATGTTCGTGCTCGGAGTGGTACTCACGAGCCAGATCACCGACCGACTGCTCGAAGTGAAGATCGACGCGGCGACCGAGGAGATGGATCGCTCGCGCGCACTCGTCGAGGGACAACTCGCGGGCGCCGACGACTCCGGTTCGCTCGCGGTCCGCCTCGACGGTGCCGCGGCGATCCTCACCAGCCGTGGCAGCGACGGGGGACAGGACACCGGCGTCGCCGGAACCTTCGACCCCGTCCTGATCGTTCCCGGCGACGGTCCGCGGGCCCCCACCTCGAGCGGGCCCGCCGACCAGATCCCGCAGAACCTGCGTGCCTTCGTCCAGAACGGGCAGATCGCGTACCAGTTCGCGACGGTCGCCGATCCCGACGGCTACACCGGGCCGGCCCTGATCATGGGCAGCCCCACCGACTCCGACATCTCGACACTCGAGCTGTATCTCGTCTTCCCGCTCGGCGGTGAGGAACGCACCCTCGCCCTCGTCCGCGGCACCCTGCTCGTCGGTGCCGTGGTCCTGCTCGTGCTGCTGGCCGCGATCTCGATGATCGTCGCGCGGCAAGTCGTGCTGCCCATCCGGTCGGCCTCCCGGATCGCCGTGCGCTTCGCCGACGGACGGCTCAAGGAACGCATGCCGGTCCGCGGTGAGGACGACATGGCGCGCCTGGCGATGTCGTTCAACGAGATGGCCGAGAGCCTGTCGCGGCAGATCACCCAGCTCGAGGAGTACGGCAACCTGCAGAAACGGTTCACCTCCGATGTGAGCCACGAACTGCGCACCCCGCTCACGACCGTCCGTATGGCCGCCGACCTCATCCACGACGGCAGCGACGAGCTCGACCCCGTCCTCAAGCGGTCCTCCGAACTGCTCGTCGCCGAACTCGACCGCTTCGAGAGCCTCCTCAACGATCTGCTCGAGATCAGCCGGCACGACGCGGGTGTCGCCGAACTCGCCTCCGAACGACTCGATCTGCGGATGTGCGCGCGTGCCGCCGTCTCGACCGTGCGGCACCTCGCCCGCGAGACCGCCACCGAGCTCATCGTCGACCTTCCGGACGAGTCCGTCGAGGCCGACGTCGATCCGCGCCGCGTCGAACGCATCCTGCGCAACCTGCTCGCCAACGCGATCGATCACGGCGAGGGCAAACCCATCCTGCTGCGGTTGCGCGCCGACGACGCGGCCGCGGCCTTCGTCGTGCGCGATCAGGGCGTGGGCCTGCGACCGGGGGAGGAGAAACTCGTCTTCAACCGGTTCTGGCGCTCCGATCCGTCGCGGGTCCGGCGCTCCGGCGGCACCGGCCTCGGTCTCGCGATCAGCGTCGAGGACGCCAACCTGCACAACGGCAAGCTCGAAGCGTGGGGCGAACCGGGACGAGGTGCCAGCTTCCGGCTCACCCTCCCGCGCGAACGCGGACGTAAGGTGGGTCGCAGCCCCCTGCCTCTCGTGCCCAGCGCCGCGAAGGCCGTGCAGGGCAAGCCCCCGCCGGGTGACGACACCCCGGAGCGGCCTTCGACGGGAGAGATCCCGACCGACCCTGCGAGCACATCGTCCGAAGGAGCCAATACATGAGCCGCTCGACTCCGCGTGCAGCGGGCGTGCTCGTCGTACTCCTGACCGTGGCCGGACTCGTGCTGTCGGGATGCGCCACGCTGCCGGATTCGTCGTCACCGCAGGCCATCGGAACCCTTGAACGCGGCCCCGCGACCACCGAGGTCGCCGCTCCCGTGCCCGGTCGCGAACCCGACCTGCTCCTGCGCGACTTCCTGCAGGCGAGCACGGATCCGACCAACCGCCACCGCGCGGCCCGGCAGTTCCTCACCCCCACGATGTCCGAGTCCTGGGACGACGCGGCGAGCGCGACGATCGTCGACAAGGTCGACGTCCTCGTCGAGGAACGCGACGGCGACAGCGCCACCTACGTGGTGCGGGCCAGCACCGTCGGCTACCTCGAGGAGGGCGGCATCTACCGTCCCGCCGACGGGGAGTTCGAGGCGCGGTTCTCCCTGGTCCGCACGGACGGGGAGTGGCGCATCGACCGGTTGCCGGCCGGCGTCATCATGGACCGCCCGCGCTTCCTCAACACCTATCAGCGCCGCTCGCTGTACTTCCTCGACCCGACCGGCACCGCCGTCGTCCCCGACCCCCGCTGGATCACGGGTACCCCCGAACAGACGGCGTCGCAGTTGATCGGGTTGCTCGTCGAAGGGCCGAAAGAGGTCCTCGCGCCTGCGGTCAAGAATCTCCTCGAGGACGTCACCGTCATCGGCTCGGTGACGAAGGCGGACGGCCGCACGACCGACGTCGGCGTCGGACTCGGCGGTATCCGCATCGACTTCCAGGGGGTCGGCTCGATGGGCCGGCAGGATCGCGAACTGCTCGCCGCGCAGGTGATCTGGACCCTCGCCAACGCAGACATCAGCGGCCCGTACCAGCTCCTCGCCGACGGCCAGCCCCTCGACGAACGGTTCCCGAACGGGTGGACCACCGCCGACGTGGCATCGATGAACCCCCTTGCCGCATCGAGCGTGACGGTGGGCCTGCACGCGCTGCTCGACGGGACGCTGGTGAGCGTCGCCGAGACCGGCGTGACACCGGTCCGCAGCTTCTTCGGCATGTCCGACGATCTGCAGTCCGTCGCCTTGTCGCTGGACGGGGAACTCGTCGCCGCCGTCGAGAACACCGGGAAACCGGCACCGGAGCCGGCCGTGCAGCTGATGGTCGGTGCCTACAGCGAAGGCGCTGCCGAACCCGCGGTCGACGGCGAGTCGATCACCCGGCCGTCCTGGTCACCGAACAACAACTCGGTGTGGGCCGTCGTCAACGGCACGGCGGTAGTGCGTGCGGTGCGCGAGCCCGGCACGGGGCGGGTCACCGTCGTCGGGGTGGAGGCGGGCGCGGTCCGCGGTCTCGGCGACCGCATCACCGAACTGCGCCTGTCGCGCGACGGTGTCCGCGCCGCCCTGATCATCGACGGACGGGTCTTCGTCGCGACGGTCGTACCGACCACGACCGGCGAGTACTCGCTCGCCAACCCGCGCGAGATCGGCTTCGGCCTAGGCGGTCCCGCGCTCGCCTTGGACTGGAGCACGGCCGACACGATCGTCGTCTCCCGCGCGTCGGCCGACGTGCCCGTCGTGCAGGTCGCGGTGGACGGCTCACGCATCGACGCACTCCCGAGCCGCAATCTCACCCCTCCGGTGGTGGCCGTGGAGGCGTCGACGGCCAGCGAGTTCGTCGCCGATTCCCGGACGGTCTTCCAGCTCAACAACCGCGATCCCGCGGGCGACCGGTACTGGCGCGAGGTACCCGGACTGGCCGGGATGGCGGCGATCCCGGTCCTTCCCGGCTAGAGCGTGCCGACGGTGACGCCCAGGCGTCGGTGACTTCGGGCACACTCCCGGTGTGCTCACCGCCTTTCTCGATCTCGTCCTGCCCGCCCGGTGCGGTGGGTGCGCCGCTCCCGGAGCGAGCTGGTGCCGGGCGTGCGCACGCGAGCTCTCCGATCACCCCGTGGCCGTCGCGCCGCGCGTCGACCCCGGGACCCCGGTGTGGAGCCTGGGCCCGTACACCGGCCCCAGGCGCCGCGCGGTGATCGTCGCGAAGGAGCGTGCCCGCCGGGATCTCGCCGAGCCGCTCGGGCTCGCGTGGGCCGTCGCGATCGCGCGGCTGCGCCGATGGAGCGAGCTGCCCGAGGGTCCCTTGATCGTGACGCCCGCCCCCACCCGGACGCGTGCGGCGCGGGCACGCGGAGGCGATCCCGTCACGCGTGCCGCCCGGGCCGCCGCGACCCACGACCGTCGCCTCCACGTGCATCCGATCCTGAGTGTGGCGGCCGGGGTGCGTGATTCGGTGGGGCTCTCGGCAGCCGACAGGCAGCGCAACCTCGCCGGCCGTGTCGGGGTGCGCGCCGACGGTCTGCCGCGCACGATCCCGGTCCTCGTCGTCGACGACGTGCTCACCACCGGAACCACCGCGCGCGAGTCGGTGCGGGCACTCCGACGCGCCGGATTCGACCCTCTCGGAGTGCTCGTGGTCGCCCACGCGTGAGCCCGCGGACGGGCCCGGAAAGTACCTCACCGAGTGACCGGAAGGCGACGCGATGGGAAATCGCGCGGGAACGGTGGCACACCTCCGCGTTACGTACTACCGTCGCCATCAGACCCGGAAACAACAAGGTAGACGGGTGGAAACGCCTGTTCTTCCGATTCCGGGTGAGCGCGCTCTCGCGCTCATACATCATGCCGGCGCGCGGGCTGCGCCGGCCGTAACTCGGGAGGTACGCGTGACGACCCCTTCGAAGTCCAGAGGTTCCGTTGCAGAGGCCGATGCAGCCACGGAAGGCCCACGTGCCGACGTTGTCGTGAAAGGACGCAACGTCGAGGTCCCCGATCACTTCCGGATCTACGTCTCCGAGAAACTCGCTCGGCTCGAACGTTTCGATCCGACGATCTTCATCTTCGACGTCGAGTTGCAACACGAACGCAACAGGCGTCAGAGGAAGAGTTGTCAGCGGGTCGAGATCACTGCCCGCGGAAAGGGACCTGTCGTACGCGCCGAGGCCAGTGCCGACAGCTTCTACGCTGCCTTCGAGTCTGTGATCAGCAAGCTCGAATCGCGCCTGCGACGGACGAAGGAGCGCCGCAAGGTCTCCTACGGTGAGAAGACGCCCGTGTCCGTGGCGGAAGCCACCGCGGCCCTCGCCCAGGATGACGAGCTCGCGATCTCGCCCGACCTGTCGCTCGGCGACAGCGAGAAGGAGCCTCAGGACGGTCCCGGTCGCATCGTCCGGACGAAGGAACACAACGCTGCGCCGATGACCGTCGACGACGCCCTCTACGAGATGGAACTCGTCGGTCACGACTTCTACCTGTTCCACGACAAGGAGACGGACAAGCCGTCCGTGGTCTACCGGCGACACGCCTTCGACTACGGTCTGATCAGGCTCGTGTGACACTGCAGGGAGTGACCGAAGGCACCTCGCCATCGCGGTCACTCCCGCGCAGCGCCTACCATGGAATCCGGCCGGGGTCCAACAAGGCCTCGGCCGGATTTCTTGTCCGTGCAGGTACCCGAGATTGAGGACGAACACACCAGTGCTGTCGCTGACGAAGCTGCTCCGGATCGGTGAAGGTCGCATGGTCAAGCGGCTCAAGCACATCGCCGAGCATGTCGATTCCCTCTCCCCGGACTTCGAGGCCCTGACCGACGCCGAGCTCCGTGCCAAGACGGACGAGTTCCGGAGCCGCTACCAGGACGGCGAGACGCTCGACGATCTGCTTCCGGAAGCCTTCGCGACCGCCCGGGAGGCGTCCTTCCGTGTGCTCGGCCAGAAGCACTATCTCGTCCAGATCATGGGTGGCGCGGCGCTGCACTTCGGCAACATCTCCGAGATGAAGACCGGTGAGGGCAAGACCCTCACCTGCGTGCTGCCGGCCTACCTCAACGCGATCTCCGGCGACGGCGTCCACGTCGTCACCGTGAACGACTACCTCGCCAAGCGCGACGCCGAGTGGATGGGCCGCGTGCACCGTTCCCTCGGACTCGAGACCGACGTGATCCTGTCCGGCATGACCCCGGCCCAGCGCCGCGCGGCCTACTCCGCGGACATCACCTACGGCACCAACAACGAGTTCGGTTTCGACTACCTGCGCGACAACATGACGCACTCGCTCGACGATCTCGTCCAGCGTGGCCACAACTTCGCGATCGTCGACGAGGTCGATTCGATCCTCATCGACGAGGCCCGGACCCCGCTGATCATCTCGGGTCCCGCCGACGCGTCGAGCAAGTGGTACTCCGAGTTCGCGCGCATCGCCAAGCTGCTCAAGCCCGAGGTGCACTACGAGATCGACATCCGCAAGCGGACCGTCGGTGTGCACGAGGCCGGCGTCGAGTTCGTCGAGGACCAGCTCGGCATCGACAACCTGTACGAGGCGGCCAACTCGCCGCTGGTGAGCTACCTCAACAACGCCATCAAGGCCAAGGAGCTCTACGCCAAGGACAAGGACTACATCGTCCGCAACGGCGAGGTCGTCATCGTCGACGAGTTCACCGGCCGCGTCCTGTCGGGCCGCCGCTACAACGAGGGCATGCACCAGGCGATCGAGGCAAAGGAAGGCGTCGAGATCAAGGCCGAGAACCAGACGCTCGCCACGATCACGCTGCAGAACTACTTCCGCCTGTACGACAAGCTGTCGGGCATGACCGGTACGGCCGAGACCGAGGCCGCCGAGCTCCACCAGATCTACAGCCTGGGTGTCATCCCGATCCCGACCAACCGCCCGATGGTGCGCGTCGACCAGGGCGATCTGATCTACAAGACCGAGGAAGCGAAGTTCGCGGCCGTCGTCGACGACGTCGTCGAGCGTCACGAGAAGGGCCAGCCGGTCCTCATCGGTACGACGAGCGTCGAGCGGTCGGAATACCTGTCGCGGCAGTTCACCAAGCGCGGTGTGCCGCACAGCGTGCTCAACGCGAAGTTCCACGAGCAGGAAGCGCAGATCATCGCGCAGGCCGGCCGGTCCGGCGCGGTGACGGTCGCGACGAACATGGCCGGTCGCGGTACCGACGTCGTGCTCGGCGGCAACCCCGATATCCTCGCCGACATCGAGCTGCGCAAGCGCGGCCTCGACCCGGTCAACACGCCGGACGAGTACGAGGCGGCCTGGGACGAGACCCTCGAGCGGATCAAGGCCGAGTCGAAGGCCGACGCCGAGAAGGTGCGAGCGGCCGGTGGCCTGTATGTGCTCGGCACCGAACGGCACGAGTCGCGTCGTATCGACAACCAGCTCCGTGGCCGTTCCGGTCGTCAGGGTGATCCGGGCGAGTCGCGGTTCTACCTCTCGCTCGGCGACGAGTTGATGCGACGCTTCAACGGCGCCGCGCTCGAGTCGATCATGACGCGACTGAACCTGCCCGACGACGTGCCGATCGAGGCGAAGATGGTCTCCAAGGCCATCAAGAGCGCGCAGACGCAGGTCGAGCAGCAGAACTTCGAGATCCGCAAGAATGTCCTCAAGTACGACGAGGTGATGAACCAGCAGCGCACCGTCATCTACGAGGAGCGTCGCCGGATCCTGCGCGGCGAGGACCTCGAGGGTCAGGTGCAGCACATGCTCACCGACGTGATCACCGCCTACGTCGACGGTGCGACCGCCGAGGGCTACGTCGAGGACTGGGATCTCGAGCAGCTGTGGACGGCGCTCAAGACCCTCTACCCGGTGGGTGTCGACCACAAGACGCTCGTCGCCGAGAACGAGGACCTCGACCGCAACGGTCTGCTCGAGGTCCTTCTCGAGGACGCCCGCGCCGCCTACGCACGTCGCGAGGCCGAACTCGAGGCCATTGCCGGTGAGAACGCGATGCGCGAACTCGAGCGTCGCGTGCTGTTGTCGGTTCTCGACCGCAAGTGGCGCGAGCACCTCTACGAGATGGACTACCTCAAGGAGGGCATCGGCCTGCGCGCGATGGCGCAGCGTGATCCGCTCGTCGAGTACCAGCGCGAGGGCTTCGACATGTTCACCGCGATGCTCGAGGGCCTGAAGGAGGAATCGGTCGGATTCCTGTTCAACCTCCAGGTCGAGGCCGCGCAACAGCAGCAGTCCGCGGGTGTGGCGGTCACGCCGGCCTCTGCGGCGGCCGCCGCGCAGGCGTCCCCGAGCCTCGCCAAGGCTGCTCCCGCCCGACCCGCACAGCCGGCCCCGGCGGCACAACAGGCACAGCCGGCCCCGGCGGCACAACAGGCACAGCCGGCCCCGGCGGCGCAGGCGGAGCCCGCACCGACCGCGCTGCGGGCCAAGGGTCTCGACGAGACCGAGCGGCGTCTGACCTACACCGGTCCCGACGAGGACGGCCGCGCCCACGTCGCGCGTACGACCGCCGGTTCCGACGCGCGCTCCGCGCCCAGGCAGGCGGGCACCCGCAAGGAGCGTCGTGCCGCGGCCCGGCGCGATGCGAAGACCAACCGGCGACGCTGAACGCGCTGAGTCGAAGACTCACGTAGGCGCTGAGTCGAAGACTCACGTAGGCGCTGAGTCGAAGACTCACGACCACCCCACGACCCTGTGGCTCACCCGAGCCACAGGGTCGTGATCGTCCAACGGTGCGGAGCACGAGGACGGGGACGCTTGCGCACCATCCGGCCGGCGAAGGCGAACACCCGGTCCCCGCGACCGTAGCTGCCGAACAGTTCCACGGTGTCGGCGTCGACGGGACGCACCCGCGTCCGCAGCAGTATCGCGGTGCTGCGTCCGGCACGCGGAGGCCGGCCCGCGGTGATCGTCGCGACGAGACGCGGATCGAGGACCGTGGTGGACTGCACCGCGGGACGGCGGCCGTCGACGACCTCGAGGACCAGGCGCACCGCCGTCTCCGCAACCCGCACGACACCCGGATCGAGCACGATCGCGGGTCGGTCGCTCGGCTCTGTGGCCGGGCCTTCGATGCTCGGGCCCTCGGCCGGGCGTCCGGTTCCGCCGCGGCGGAGCGTGGCGCGTCCCGAGCGTCCGTCGTGCGGCGTGGGCCGACGGGCGACGTGGCTGCGGGGACGGTGGCAGCTCTCCTCGACCGGAGGTTCGAGGCGGGTGAGGCGGCGCACGTAGCGCCCGGTGTGATGCGACATGGGCTCTCCCGAAGGGCATGAGAACGGATCGTCACGGTGACACCGTGACGGCGGATCGGTTCGGGAGAGGACGAACCGCGCACATGATGCCACATCTCCGGGCGACGGTCCCGGTTCGACGCGCGCGGGATGCGCTGCGCGAGCAGGACGTCCAGGACCTACGGTGGTGTCGTGATGCGAGGACTCGTACTCGACGTCGGTGGCGTCCTGGTCGGGCCGGGAAGCGACCCCGACACCTTTGGCGCGGCCGTGACGGTCCTGCGCGCGCGTGGGGTGCGGACCGCCCTGCTGAGCAACGATCCCGGTGGGCCCGGAGCGCAGTGGCTGCGCGATCTCGAGGGTCCGTTCGTCGACCGCGTGGTGCTCTCGGGTGACGCACGTGTCGCCAAACCCGACCCCGAGAGCTACCTGCTGGTCGCCCGGCTGCTGGACCTCGAACCCGGCGAGTGCGTCTTCGTCGACGATTCGGTCGGCAATGTGCGAGGCGCCGCCGCTGCGGGGATGGTCGGCGTACACCATGATGGTTCACACGACGCGCCGGGCGAACTGGCCGTACTCTTCGATCTCGATCCCGAGGAGATCGGGAGCGGAGCCACGGACGGCGCCGAGTCGTGGTGGCGATGTTCGGGAGGTTCGGGTCAGGAGGGGGAACGGGGTCGATGACGAGCCGGATGACGGCGCAGGACGCGTCGTACTACTACCTGGAGACGAGCAACACGCCGATGCACGTCGGGTCGCTCGCGATCCTCGAACCCCCCGAGGGCGGTCTCGACTACGAGAGCGTGCTGCGGTTGGTCGAGCAGCGACTGCCCGAGGTGCCCCGTTACCGGAAGAAGGTGCGGGAGGTCGCATTCGGGCTCTCGCGACCCGTGTGGGTCGACGACCGCGATTTCGACATCACCTACCACGTGCGGCGCTCCGCGCTGCCGAAACCCGGCTCCGACGAACAGCTGCACGACCTCGTCGCGCGTCTGGTCTCGCGACCGCTCGACCGCACGCGACCGCTCTGGGAGATGTATCTCGTCGAGGGGCTCGCGAACGATCGGGTGGCGCTGTTCACGAAGTCGCATTCGGCGCTCGTCGACGGCGAGGAGGCCCTCGACATCGTCCAGGTGCTCTTCGACAAGGAACCGGTGCCGCGTGAGGTCCCCGAGGAATTGTGGATGCCCGAACGCGAACCGTCGGAGTCCGCTCTGCTCGTCGGAGCGCTCGCCGAACTCGTCGCGCGCCCGGGGGAGGGGATCGCCGCCGTGCGATCGGCCGTGGGCGATCTCACGGCGACCCTCACCGAGACCGTCGACGCCGTCGGCCGGATCGCCCGCACGGCAGCGCAGTCGGCGCCCGAGACTCCGCTGAACACGCAGATCTCGAGGAGCCGTCGGTTCTCCGTGGTGCGCTCCGATCTGGAGCCCTACCGCAAGATCCACTCCCGCTACGGCTGCACGATCAACGACGTGGTGCTCGCGGTCCTCGCCGGCGCGTTGCGGTACTGGCTGCTCTCCCGCGGGGAGCCGGTCACCGAGGCGACGGTGGTGCGGGCGATGGTCCCGATGTCGGTGTACACCCAGGATCCGGACGACTGCGGCGACAACGACACGATCCAGGTGCACCCGCAGGGCGAGGTGTCGTCCTTCCTGCTGGATCTGCCGGTGGGGGAGCCGAACGCGGTGGTCCGGTTGTCGCACATCGCGCATGCGGGCGAGGCCTACTCGCGGCAGCGGCGGCGGGTGGCGGCGCAGACGATGGTCCGCTTGTCGGGCTTCGCCCCGGCGACGATGCACGCGGTGGGAGCCCGGGTCGCGATGGGTTTCTCGCAGCGGATGTTCAACCTCATGATCACCAATGCGCCCGGTCCGCAGCACCCGCTCTACCTCACCGGATCCCGGCTGCTCGAGATCTTCCCGGTCTCGCCGCTGCTGAAGAATCAGGCCCTGAGCATCGCGTTGACGTCCTACGACGGCAAGATCTACTACGGTTTGAATGCGGATCGTGATGCGATGCCCGATGTGGACGTGGCAGCGACGCTGATCCAGGAATCTCTCGAGGAGTTGACGGATGCCGGCAGGTGAGAAGTGACGCGTGTCTATGTACCGGCAACGCTCGCGATGTTGCAGGGCCTCGTCGCCGACGGTGAGGTCGACGCGGTGGGCCGGACGGCCTTCGCGGTGACCCCCGCTCTGCGCGAGGCCTACACGGCGGGCGACGACGAGGAGCTCGCCGAGGTCGCTATGGCCGAGGCGGCACGCGCGTCGCTGCGGTTGCTCGGGTCCGAGGAGCCGAACGATCATCCGTCCTTCGCGTCGCGTCGGGTGGTGATCGCGGCCGACGTCGACGAGGTGAAGCCGCGACCGGATCTCGACGATGCGGTCGTCAAGCTCGCCGGGCCGATCACGATGCGTGCGGTTGCGTCGGTGCACATCGACCTGCAGGAGGCGGAGGCCGACGTCGCGCGGGCACGCGAGATCGTCGATGCCGCCGAACTGGGCGACGAGGAGGCCGAGTTCGTCCTCGGCGACGCGGAGGACCACGAACTGGCGTGGTACGCGGCCCAGGAACTGCCCTTCCTGCTCGAACTGCTCTGACCTCGCATATCGCCACGTCATAGGTGTGACGACCGTCTCTCGCTCAACCTACGCTTCCGTAACCTCTGATAACCTACGGAGCCGTAACCGGAGTGAGGAGAAACGGTCGGATGGGCCTGAAGGAATGGATCGAGAAGCCTGCGGCACACGTCGCGCCAGGGGAGAAGTCGCTCTCCAACGTCCTGCGTGGCGCGGTGGCCCGGCTAACCACCCCTCTGCTCCCCGACGACTACCTGCATCTGGTCAACCCGCTGTGGTCCGCCCGTGAACTGCGCGGGCGCATCGTCTCGGTGCGCCAGGAGACCCCCGATTCCGCGACGATCGTCATCCGTCCCGGCTGGGGCTTCGACTTCGGATACGCGCCCGGCCAGTACATCGGCATCGGTCTGCATGTCGACGGTCGCTGGCACTGGCGCTCCTACTCGCTGACCTCGTCGCCCACCTGGGACGACAAGGTCATCTCCATCGCCGTGAAGGCGATGCCCGAGGGTTTTCTGTCCAGCCACCTCGTCGGTGGGGTTCCCGAGGGCACCGTCGTGCGCCTCGCCGCCCCGAAGGGCGATTTCGTCCTGCCCGACCCGCCGCCGGCGAAGATCCTCTTCCTCACGGCCGGCAGTGGCATCACGCCGATCATGTCGATGCTGCGGACGCTCGACCGGCGTGCGGTCGAGCGCGAACTCGACCTGCCCGACGTCGTGCACATCCACTCCGCGCCGACGGCCGAGAACGTGATGTTCCGGTCCGAACTCGAGCGTTTCGACGCCACCCACGATCGCTTCCGCGTGCACGTGCGTCACACCCGTGAGAAGGGCAAGTTCGCGCTCTCGGAGCTCGACGAGGTGTGCCCCGACTGGCGCGAGCGTCAGACCTGGGCGTGCGGTCCCCAGCAGATGCTCGACGACATCACCGCGCACTGGGCCGCGGAGGGCATCGAGGATCAGGTCCACCTCGAGCGCTTCGCCGTCAGCCGCGCCGACACCTCTGGCTCGGGCGGAACGATCACGTTCGCGAAGTCCGGCAAGACCGTCACTGTGGACGGCGCCACGACGATTCTCGAGGCCGGTGAGAGCGTCGGTGCGCTGATGCCTTTCGGTTGCCGCATGGGAATCTGTCAGACTTGTGTTGTGCCGCTCGAGAAGGGGCACGTCGTCGATCTGCGATCCGGCAAGGAGCACGCAGAAGGCGAACGCGTCCAGACCTGCATCTCCGCCGCTGCCGGCGACTGCACACTGGACGTATAGACACCGACAGCAAACCTCCGAAGGATCCCGCTTGGCCATCACCGACATCCGCGCGTTCTCTCATCTGACCGAAGACGACATCGTTGCTCTTGCAAACGAATTCGACGCGATTCGACGGGATGTGGAGAATTCGCGCGGCCCGCGGGACGCCCGCTACATCCATTCCGTCATCCGTGCGCAGCGTGTGCTGGAGGTGGTCGGACGCTGCGCGCTGTTCGGTTCGCGTCGACGGTCGCGCTGGATCATCGGTACCGCTGCGCTGTCGCTCGCGAAGATCATCGAGAACATGGAACTCGGGCACAACGTGATGCACGGGCAGTGGGACTGGATGAACGACCCCGAGATCCACTCGACATCGTGGGAATGGGATCAGACCGGTCCGTCCGAGCACTGGAAGCGCGCCCACAACTACGCGCACCACACCTACACGAACATCGTGGGCATGGACGAGGACGTGGGATTCGGCATCCTGCGGATGACGCGCGACGAGAAGTGGCGTCCGCGCAATCTCGCGCAGCCGATCGCGAACATCGTCCTCGCGCTGACCTTCGAGTGGGGGATCGCGCTGCACGACCTCTCGGCGAAGAAGGAACTCGAGGGCGTCCCGCCCGTGCAGTGGAATTCGGGGCCCAACAAGGAATTCGCAGCGAAGGCCGGCCGGCAGGTCGTCAAGGACCTGGTGTTCTTCCCGGCGCTCACCGGGCCGGCCTGGCGCAGCACGTTGTCGGCGAACCTCACCGCGAACGTGATCCGCAACATCTGGGCGTATCTCGTGATCTTCTGCGGCCACTTCCCCGACGGCGCAGAGAAGTTCACGACCGAACACTACGAGAACGAGACGCGCGGAGAGTGGTATCTGCGCCAGTTGCTCGGTAGCGCAAACATTTCCGGTGGGCGTGCGATGGATTTCCTCACCGGGAATCTCAGTTATCAGATCGAGCATCACCTGTTCCCGGACTTGCCGAGCAACCGCTACCCGGAGATCGCCGCCCGTGTACGGGCGCTGTGCGGCAAGTACGACCTGCCGTACACGACCGGTTCGCTCGCCCGGCAGTACTGGCTCGCCCTGCGCACGATCCACAAGCTCGCGTTGCCCGACCGATTCCTCAAGGCGACGGCCGACGACGCCCCCGAGACCTCCTCCGAGCGCAAGTTCGACAGGTGGCGCCCGGAGGCGCCCGCGGTGGTCACCGAGGCGTCCACCGGACGTCACCGGGGTCTGCTCACGGCGCTGCGGGTCCATGCCGAGCATGCGGTAGCAGAACGTCGTCGTCGCCTGGTGAATCGGGTCACCCGCGACCTTCCGTCACTCTGTGATTCGCGCCACAGCTCCGAATCCGGCTAACCTACGGGACCGTAACCTACGGTAGAGTAGCCCGCATGGCGATATCGGATGTCAAGGAGTACGCGCACCTGACGGAGGCGGACGTCGAGGCCATCGGCCGCGAACTCGACGCCATCCGGCACGATATCGAGGAGTCCCGCGGTGAGCGCGACGCTCGGTACGTCCGCAACACGATCCGGCTGCAGCGCGGCCTCGAGATCGGCGGGCGCCTCGTGCTGCTCGGCTCGAACAAGCGTCCGCTGTGGCTGCTGGGCACGGGCATGCTCTCCCTGTCGAAGATCATCGAGAACATGGAGCTCGGGCACAATGTGATGCACGGGCAGTGGGACTGGATGAACGACCCCGAGGTGCACTCGGCCAACTGGGAGTGGGACAACGTCGACCCGTCGGCGCACTGGAAGATCACCCACAACTACCTGCATCACAAGTACACCAACATCCTCGGCATGGACGACGATGTGGGATACGGCCTGCTGCGCGTTACCCGCGACCAGCGATGGAAGCCGTTCTACCTCGGCAACGTCGCGTACAACGCCATCCTCGCAGCGCTGTTCCAGTACGGCATCGCCATCCAGCTGCTCGAGCTCGGCAAGGTCATCCAGGGGCGCGACGACCGCGAGCTCACCAAGGCACGCGGCAAGGAGGTGCTTGCCAAGCTCGGCAAACAGCACCTCAAGGACTACGTGATCTATCCGGCGCTCACCGGCAAGTCCTGGAAGTCCACGATGAGGGCCAACGCCACGGCCAACTTCGTGCGCAACATCTGGACCAACGCGGTGATCTTCTGCGGTCACTTCCCGGACGGTGCGGAGAAGTTCACGAAGCAGGACATCGAGACCGAGACGCGTGCCGAGTGGTACCTGCGTCAGATGCTCGGCTCCGCGAACATCTCCGGCGGTAAGGTCATGGACTTCATGACCGGCAACCTGAGCTACCAGATCGAGCACCACATCTACCCCGACCTGCCGTCCAACCGGTACGCGGAGATCGCGGTGCGTGTGCGTGAGCTGTGCGAGAAGTACGACCTGCCGTACACCACCGGCCCGCTCGCGGTGCAGTACTGGAAGTCCTGGCGCACCATCGCCAAGCTGTCGCTGCCCGACAAGTACCTCAAGGACGACCGCGACGCCGCCCCGGAGACCGCTTCCGAGCGGGGCTTCGGCGGAGCGCCGGAGATCGATCCGGCCACCGGCCGCCGCGTGGGTCTGGCCACCACCATCGAGAAGACACGCAAGCGCGGATTCGTCCGCCGCGCGCTCGGCATGCGCTGACGGTCACGAGAACGAGCACGAACCCCGGCACCTACAGGTGCCGGGGTTCGTGCGTTCGGCCGGGGTTCGTCGGTTCACCAGGGGTCGTTGGACGCGAGCGCCGTGAGCAGTTCGCGCACGGCCATCGCCCGGTTGTGCGACTTGCCCTCCAACGAGTCGAAGGCACATTCGGGATCGGCGGGCGGGCCGAGATGCGTGCACCCGCGCGGGCAGTCCTCGACCGCTTCGGCCAGGTCCCCGAACGCCGCGACGACGTCGTCGGGCCCGATGTGCGCGAGCCCGAACGACCGGATGCCCGGGGTGTCGACCACCCACCCGCCCTCGGGCAGATGCAGGGCCACCGACTGGGTGGAGGTGTGACGTCCCTTGCCCACCCCGGAGACCTCGCCGGTGGCGCGGTCGGCGTCGGGGACGAGCCTGTTCACCAGTGTCGACTTGCCGACCCCCGAGTGCCCGATCAGGGCGGTCACGCGACCGTCGATCCGCTCGTGCAGGGCGGTGAGATCGTCGTCCTGACCGACGAGCAGCACCGGGATGTCGAGATCCGCGAAGTGCGCGGCGAACTCGTCGGGATCGGCGAGGTCGCTCTTGGTCAGTCCCAGCAGGGGAGCGAGACCGCCGGCATAGGCCGCGACGAGTGCGCGTTCGACGAGTCCGGTCCGTGGTGGGGGATCGGCGAGCGCGACCACGATGAGCAGCTGTTCGGCATTGGCGACGACGATGCGCTCGAACGGATCGGTGTCGTCGGCCGTGCGCCGCAGGACGGTGCTGCGGTCCTCGACCCGCACGATGCGCGCGAGCGTGTCGGGGCGACCGGAGAGATCGCCGACGACACCCACCTGATCGCCCACCACGATCGGGGTCCGGCCGAGCTCGCGTGCCCGCATCGTCGTCACGATCCGGTCGGGATCACCGCCGAGCGCGACACCCCACCGCCCGCGGTCGACGGAGACGACCATGCCCTCCTCGGCATTGCGGTGGGCCGGGCGGTCCTTCGTGCGCGGCCGCGAGCCGCGCCCGGGGCGGACCCGGACGTCGGACTCGTCGTACTCCCGCCGCCTCAGGAGTCGCTCCCCGTCAGCAGCGACTCCCACAGGCCTTCGAAATCGGGGAGCGTCTTGGCGGTGGTGCCGATGTCCTCGACCTCGATCCCGTCGACGACGAGCCCGAGGATCGCACCGGCCGTGGCCATCCGGTGGTCGGCGTAGGAGTGCCAGATACCACCGTGCAGCGGCGTCGGCTCGATGTGCAGGCCGTCCTCGGTCTCGGTGATCGAACCCCCGAGACGACCGATCTCGGTGGCGAGCGCCGCCAGCCGGTCGGTCTCGTGACCGCGCAGGTGCGCGATACCGCGCAGGTCGGAGGGCGAGGCGGCGACCGCGGCGAGGGCCGCGACGGTCGGCGCCAGCTCGCCGACGTCGTGCAGGTCCACGTCGATGCCTCGCAATTCGCCCGGGCCGCGCACGGTCAGCGTCCCGTCGGCCCACGTCACCTCGGCGCCCATCTGCTCGAGGATGCCGCGGATCGCGTCGCCGGCCTGGGTGGTCGACTCGGGCCACAGGGGCACCGAGACGACACCACCGGTGACCGCCGCGGCCGCGAGGAAGGGCGTGGCGTTCGACAGGTCGGGCTCGACGGTGACGTCGACGGCCTTGATCGTCGTCGGGGGCACCCGCCAGGTGTCGGCCCCGGAGGTGTCGACGGGGACCCCGGCCGTTCGGAGCATCTCGACCGTCATCTCGATGTGCGGCATCGACGGCACCGGTTCACCGGCGTGGCGGACCACCACGCCCTCGTCGAAGGCGGCCCCGGACAGCAGCAGACCCGAGACGAACTGCGAGGACGCGGAAGCGTCGATGGTCACGGAACCGCCGCGCACCGCACCGCGGCCGTGCACGGTGAAGGGCAGCCGGTCGCCGTCGATGTCGGCGCCGAGGGCGCGCAGGGCGTCGAGCACGGTGCTCATCGGGCGGACGCGGGCCTGTTCGTCGCCGTCGAACCGCACGTCGCCGTCGGCCAGTGCGGCCAGCGGCGGTACGAACCGCATGACGGTGCCGGCCAGTCCGCAGGCGACCTCGCCTCCGCGCAGGGGGCCGGGGGTCACGTCGAGGGTGGTGCCGCCGTCGCGCTCGGTGACGGTCGTGCCGAGCGTGCGCAGGGCCCCGATCATCAGGTCGGTGTCGCGGCTGCGCAGCGCGCCGGTCAGGGTGGACGGCCCGTCGGCGAGTGCGGCCAGGATCAGGGCACGGTTGGTGATCGACTTCGATCCCGGCAGCGTCACCGACGCTCGAACCGGGGACACGGCGCGGGGTGCTCTCCACAGACTCACCCGACCATCTTCGCCCATCCGGACCGGTGCGGGCACCCTCGCCCACCCGGTGCGCGCCGGTGTCGGTTCCGTCACCCGGCGATGCCACACTCGACGGCATGTGCGGAAGGTATGTCTCCACCGCCGACCCGGCGACGCTCGCCGTCGAACTCGACGCACTCGACGAGACCGGCGACGACAGCAGCCGGGACGGGCGGGGGCCCGACTACAACGTCGCGCCGACGACCGAGGTTCTCACCGTTGTCGCCCGGCACGACGGGGAAGATCCCGACGGTCCCGTCCGCCGCCGCATCCGCCGCATGCGATGGGGACTCGTGCCGCACTTCGCCGAAGAGGTGGGCGGAAGCGCACCACTGATCAACGCGAGATCCGAATCGGTCGCCACCAAGCCGAGCTTCGCGCGGTCGCTGCGCTACAAGCGGTGCCTCGTCCCGATGGACGGCTGGTACGAATGGCAGGTCGAACCCGCGCCGGACGGCAAGCCTCGCAAGGTGCCGTACTTCATGGCGCCGGCCGACGGCTCGCGGATCTGCATGGCCGGGGTGTGGGCGGAGTGGCGCGACCCGCGGAACCCGAAGGCACCGCCGCTGTCGAGCACGGCGATCCTCACCGCTCAGTCGGTCGAGCAACTCGGCAACGTGCACGAACGGATGCCGCTGATCCTCCCGCCGGAGCGGTGGGATGCGTGGCTCGACCCCGACAGTCTCGGCCATCCGGATCTGATCGTGCCGAGCGTCGAGGCGATCTCGGCGATCGAGATCCGCCGCGTGTCCGCGAAGGTCAACAGCATCCGCAACAACGGCCCCGAACTGCTGCAACCCGACGACGGCGCTGGCGATCAGATGGTGCTGTTGTAGGCGCTGCCGGAGCGGACGGGCCCTACGGACCGGCCGTGATCGGGGCCACGACGGCGCCGGTCAGCCGGATCAGATCGTGCGGATCCAGTTCGATCTCGAGCCCTCGCCGACCCGCGCTGCACAGCACCCGGTCCCACTGCTCGGCGGAGACGTCGATCACGGTGCGCAGACGCTTGCGCTGCCCGAGCGGGGAGATGCCGCCGACGACGTACCCGGTCGCGCGTTCGGCGGCGGTGTGATCGGCCATCACGGCCTTGCCGCCGCCCAGCGCCCCGGCTGCGGCCTTGAGCGACAGCGTCGCCGGGACCGGGATCACCGCGACGGCGAGCTTGCCGTCGGACAGCGACACCACCAGCGTCTTGAAGATCTGTTCGGCGGAAACCCCGAGGTGTGTGCCGAGTTCCTCGACGGCTTCGGCGCCGAAGGACGACGACCTCGGGTCATGTGCGTATTCGTGGACCCGGTGCGCGACCTTCTCGCGCTTCAACAACACCGTCGCGGGAGTGGATGTCGAGGCCATCCGATCACTCTAGAGAACCGGAGGTGGGGAACAAGCGCGGTGGGCACGGCGTTGCACACCGACGGGTGGATCCACCGGCCACCCGAGACCCGACGATCGGAGAATTCGTGGCAGTGCTGTGCCCGCCTCGACCGGACGCCATCGGACGTCCCCCCGATCCGGACGCCGTCGGACCGGTAGCCTTCTCGACAGGCGTCGATGAAGGGATCGGTGTGATCGAGGAGTCTGTGGAAGAACTGACCGAGCGGTTCGAGCGGGACGCGCTTCCCCTGCTCGATCAGCTCTACGGCGCTGCGCTGCGGATGACCCGCAACCCCTCCGACGCCGAGGACCTCGTACAGGAGACCTACATCAAGGCGTTCTCCGCCTTCCGGTCGTTCCGCGAGGGCACCAACCTCAAGGCCTGGCTGTACCGGATCCTCACCAACACCTACATCAACTCGTACCGGAAGCGTCAGCGGCAACCCGCGCAGTACCCGACCGACGAGATCACCGACTGGCAGCTCGCCGCCACGGCCGAGCATTCGTCGACCGGTCTGCGGTCGGCGGAGGTCGAGGCACTCGACGCGCTTCCCGACGACGACATCAAGGCGGCGTTGCAGGAGCTTCCCGAGGAGTTCCGCATGGCCGTCTACTACGCCGACGTCGAAGGGTTCCCCTACAAGGAGATCGCCGAGATCATGGGGACGCCGATCGGCACCGTGATGTCGAGACTGCACCGGGGTCGCAAGCAGCTGCGGGGCCTGTTGGCCGACGTGGCGCGCGATCGCGGTTTCATGCGGGAGAAGGCCGTGGACGCCACAACCGGAACATCGGATCAGCCCGAGAGCGGAAAGGGAGCACCGCAGTGAGCGAACCCGACTTCGATCGACTCGACTGCTCGGCGGTCATCGCGGACGTCTACCTGCTTCTCGACTCCGAATGCGACGCCGGTTCCCGCGAGAAGCTGCAGCGGCACCTCGACGAGTGCGGCACCTGCCTCGAGGCCTACGGGATCGAGGAGAAGATCAAATCGCTGCTCAGCCGCAAGTGCGGCGGGGAACACGCACCCGAGGGCCTGCGGGAGCGGCTCATGCTGCAGATCCGCCGCACCGTGGTGATCACCGAGACGGACAGCGCCGAGTCGTAGGCGGGTTCACTCGTACCGAGTCGTAGGCGAGTTCACTCGTACCGAGTCCTGAGTGAGACCCCCGAAGGTGACAGGGGCCGGAAAGCTGCTGCTTTCCGGCCCCTGTCCGCGTCTCAGGCGTTGGGACGCTTGCCGTGGTTGGCGGCGTTACCCTTGCGGCTGCGCTTCTTGCGACCTCGCTTACCCATGGTGGGATCTCCTTTCTCGTTCATTACAGTGTTTCACGTGCGGTCGAGTGGTCCTGTCGGCAGGTCCGCCGCCGGAGCGTGAAACGAGGTGTTCGATGGCGGAAGACGTACGCGCGGAGATGGTATCGACCGTGTTCGAGGTCGTCGTGCGAGAGGGTGACGTGGTGGCCGAGGGTGACACGCTGGTGATCCTCGAGTCGATGAAGATGGAGATTCCCGTGCTCGCCGAGTCGGCGGGCACCGTGACCTCCGTCGGAGTCTCGGTCGGGGATGTCATCCAGCAGGGCGACCTCATCGCCGTGATCTCCTGACGGCGGGTATCTCCTGAGTACGAAAGCGGTTCCCGTGTCCACACTCAGTTCGTTGCTCGCGAGGTACACGGATCTTCCGGGCGCGGCCGTCGATCACCTCCAACGTGTCGTGGGCGAGTGGCAGTTGCTCGCCGACCTGTCGTTCGCCGACGTCCTCCTGTGGGTCGACGCGGCGCCGTCCGAAATCGTGTGCGTCGCACAGTGCCGACCCACCACCGCCTCGACGGTGATCCCCGAGGACGCCGTCGGCACGCTCGTCTCCGACAACGAACATCCTTACGTCCGTAAGGCTTTCGAAACCGGAGAGATCGTCGACGTCAAGTCGTCCCCGGGCGCCGGGATCAACATCCGTCAGGCCGTGCCGGTGCGCTGGGACGGTCGGGTCGTCGCGGTGCTCAGCCGCGACGCCGCCCGCGTGTCGCGGCGGTCGGCCAGCGCGCTCGAGACGGCCTATCTCGAATGCGCCGACGACCTCTACCGGATGATCAGCGAGGGCACTTTCCCGACGCCCGAGGCGCGCTCGGACACCAAGTCGAGTCCGCGTGCGGGCGACGGATTCATCCGGCTCGACCGGAAGGGCAAGGTCGTCTACGCGAGCCCCAACGCGCTGTCGGCCTATCACCGGATGGGTCTGAACTCCGACCTGATCGGTCAGGATCTCGTCGAGACGACCCGCGCACTGGTCACCGACCCCTTCGAGAGTCGCGACGTCACCGACTACCTCCGCGGGGCCGTGGAGGGCCGTCTGGGGCAGCGCATGGAGATCGAGGCACTCGGGGCCACCGTTCTGATCCGTGCGTTGGTCCTGAACCCGGGAGGGAAGATCCGGGGCGCCGCGGTGATCGTCCGCGACGTCACCGAGGTCAAGCGACGCGACCGGGCACTGCTGAGCAAGGACGCGACCATCCGCGAGATCCACCACCGTGTCAAGAACAACCTGCAGACGGTCGCCGCGCTGCTGCGACTGCAGGCGCGCCGAACCGGGAACGCGGAAGCCCAGCAGGCCCTGGGGGAGGCGGTCCGTCGCGTGACATCCATCGCCCTGGTCCATGAGGCGCTGTCGATGTCAGTGGACGAGGAGGTCGATCTCGACGGTGTGTTCGACCAGCTGATCCCCATCGTCGTCGACGTGTCGACGGTCGGCAGCCAGATCCGGGTGGTGCGGGAGGGGAATCTCGGCGTGTTCCCCGCGGATCGCGCCACGCCTCTGGTCATGGTGCTGACCGAACTCGTCCAGAACGCCGTCGAGCACGCCTTCGATCCGGGCGTGAACGGCACGGTCACCGTCAATGCCCAGCGTTCGGCCCGCATGCTCGACGTCGTGGTCCGCGACGAGGGGAAGGGTCTTCCCGAGGGGTTCAGCCTCGAGGCGTCGAACCGGCTCGGTCTGCAGATCGTCCGGACCCTCGTGGCTGCCGAGCTCGGCGGATCGTTGGAGTTGACGTCCAACGAGGTCGGCGGGACCGATGCACGCCTGCAACTACCGCTGGGCAAGGTGCCGGTCGCCTGATCGTCCTTACGACCGTGCACGTAAGAAGGCCCGGCCTCCCCCCGTAGGGGAGCCGGGCCTTCGAACGTCTATCGGAGTTGCTCAGACCGCCGTACGAGCGCGGGTGCGGGCGTTGCGACGCTTGAGGGCGCGGCGCTCGTCCTCGCTCATACCGCCCCAGACGCCGGCATCCTGGCCGGATTCGAGCGCCCAGGAGAGGCATTCGGCGGTGACGGGGCAACGGTTGCACACGAGCTTGGCATCCGCGATCTGCGCGAGAGCCGGGCCGCTGTTTCCCACGGGGAAGAACAGTTCCGGATCCTCGTCGCGGCAGATGGCCTTGTGGCGCCAGTCCATGCTTCTACTCTCCTTCGATGGTGCGTGTGCACCGGCTGATTGGTCAATGCGTGTTCACGCCTGTGGCACGGAGTGTTTCCGCGCGGTTACTTGTGAATGCTTTCACGAACGAGCGTGGAGTCAATAGAATCGACCACGATCGTGGGGAAGCTCACGCTGGTGTGGGCTACGAGTTCGCCAATCCCTCTTTCTACTCCCCTCGAGCCGAGAAGGTAGTGGCAATCACAGAATTCGTGCTTCTCTTTCTGTCGCTGTCCCGCTGGGGGGGATCGTCAGCGGGGCGCGACGACATCGAGGATCGACGCCACGGACACGAACTCGACCTCGGTCCGGAGTCCGAGATAGTCGCCGTCGACCTGAAGTCCGATCGGGCGCGAGGCCCGGGCGCGCACGCGCGCGACATCGTCCGCACGCACCAGATGCGGCGACGCCGGCTCGCCGCGGGCGGCCAGAAGTTGTCTCACCACCCGCAGGCTCGGAAGTACCCGGGTCGTCGTCATAGCAAACACACCCAAACCGGTGTCGAACGAGGTGCCGGGATTCGTGTGCACCGGCCGGGACTCGAGATAGGTCCACGGACTCGAGTTCGACACGAACGCATAGTGCACCCCCGAAACAGGTTCGGATCCGGGCATCTCGAGCGTGAGCGCCGGTTCGGCCCGCTTCGACGCGAAGAACCGGGCCACCGCGTGCCGCACGTAGCGCGCCGTCGTCACCTTCTTGCCCTCGGCGCGGCTCAGGTCTATGGCCTCGCACACCTGGGCGTCGAGACCGAGGCCCGCGTTGAAGGTGAACCACCGCCCGTCGCAGTGGCCGAGGCCGATCCGGCTGGTCCTGCCCTCCTGCAACGACTCGAGTACCTGCTCGGTAGCCTCGAGTGGATCGGCGGACAGTCCCAGGGATCGCGCGAACACGTTCGCCGAGCCGCCGGGCACCACCGCGAGTCGCGGCAGGGTCGGATCGGCGCCTCGGTCGGGGGAGGGGCCGAGGAGGCCGTTGACGATCTCGTTGACGGTGCCGTCGCCACCGTGCGCGACGACGACGTCCATCCCGTCGGCGTGCGCCGAACGCGCCAGTTCTGCGGCGTGCCCGCGGTGGGTCGTGTGCGCGACGGTCAGCGCGAGCCGGCCTCTCAGGGCGTGAGCGAGGCGGTCGCGACCGGCCGGGGTGGTCGTCGTCGCATTCGGGTTCACGATCAGCAGGGCGCGCACGGAACATCAGCCTAAGTGGTGCCCGGCGGGTCCACTACGCTGGACGGGTGCCTCTCGAAACACCTCGCAGCAGCGTTCCGTCGACCGTGCGTGCCGCCGGTTGGCTCGTCGTCCTCGAGGGCGTCGTCGCGATGGGATTCGCGGTGTACTCGATCATCCGCGCCGCCTCGGGCGAACACGATCAGTCGGTCACCAATGGCTACGGCTTCGCGCTGTGGCTGTTCATCCTGTTCGGCGGGGTCCTGGCCGGCGGGATCGCGCTCGTGCGCGGTGTGCGCTGGGGACGTGCCGTGGCGATACTCGCGCAGCTGTTGTTGCTGCCCGTGGTGTGGTCGCTGCTGACGGACTCCCACCAGCCGGTCATCGGCACTGTGCTGGCGCTCGTCGTGGTCCCCACGCTCGTGCTGCTGTTCAGCCCGCCCACGTCGCGGTGGCTCGCGCACGAGTACGCGCCCGACGTCGACGAGTGATCCGGCTCAGCTGCCGAGCGCTTGCAGGGCGGGGCCGCTGAGCCTGAAGGTCGTCCACTCGTCCTGCGCGACGGCACCGAGGGATCGGTAAAAACCGATGGACGGCTCGTTCCAGTCCAGCACCGACCAACTCAGGCGGGTGTAACCGCGCTCCACGCATTCGTGGGCGAGCGCCGCGAGCAGTGCCCGTCCGTGTCCCTTGCCGCGGTGTTCGGGACGGACGAACAGATCTTCGAGGTAGATCCCGTGCACGCCGTCCCACGTGGAGAAGTTCCGGAACCACAACGCCACCCCGACGACCCGGCCTTCGGTGCCGTCCTCTCCGGATTCCTCTGCGACGTGCGCGTACACCGAGGGCTGCGGCCCGAAAAGAGCCTCGTGGATCTGCTCGGGCACCACGGTGCACTCGTGCCGGGCCTTCTCGTATTCGGCGAGGTCGTAGATCAGCCCGGTGATCGCGGGGACGTCCTCGGGTGTGGCTCTGCGGATCACGGCGGGCTGCCTCCTGCGGTCTCGTGGGCGGATTCACCTCGCGCTGCGCCGCCGAGTGCGCGAGGATCGGGGTCGTGGCAACGGTACTTGCAGTGGCAAATCAGAAGGGTGGCGTCGCCAAGACGACCACCGTCGCGTCGTTGGGGGCCGCGCTGTCGGCGCTGGGCCGGCGGGTGCTCGTCGTCGATCTCGATCCTCAGGGGTGCCTGACCTTCTCTCTCGGGCACAACCCCGACAAGCTCGAACAATCCGTGCACGAGGTGCTCGTGGGCGGTGTCGAGACGAAGGACGTTCTGCTCGGGACAGCGGAGGGGATGTCGCTGCTGCCGGCGACCATCGACCTCGCGGGTGCGGAGGCGATGCTGCTCATGAAGCCGGGGCGTGAATACACCCTGAAGCGGGCGCTGGCGTCGGTGGAGGACGACTACGACGTCGTCGTCATCGACTGCCCGCCCTCTCTGGGCGTCCTCACCCTCAACGGGCTGACCGCGGCGCGGTCCGTGCTCGTTCCGCTGCAGTGCGAAACGCTCGCGCACAGGGGAGTCGGGCAGCTCCTGCGCACGGTGAACGAGGTGAAACAGATCACCAATCCGGATCTCGAACTGCTCGGCGCGCTGCCGACCCTGTACGACTCGCGGACCACGCACAGTCGCGACGTGCTCGCCGATGTCTCCGACCGGTACGACCTGCCGGTGCTGGCCCCACCCGTACCCCGCACGGTCCGCTTCGCGGAGGCTTCCGCATCGGGCGCGACGGTGCTGGCGGGACGCAAGAACAAGGGCGCAGAGGCGTACCGGGCGCTCTCCGAGAACCTGCTGCGCTACTGGTCGGGGGAGGCGGAACTCGAGACTTTCGAGACCTCCGTCGCGGACTGACACGTCAGCACCGACCGGGACGGCTCGCTTTCAGCACCGACCGGGACGGCTCGCTTTCAGCACCGACCGGGACGGCTCGCTTTCAGCACCGACCGGGACGGCTCGCCATCAGCGCAGTGCCACGAGCTCATCGCCGCGTTGCTCGACCACGACATCCCCGGCGACGGCGACGTTCACCGTGGAGACCGTCCCGCGCTCGACGTCGATGCGCGGGCCGGGTTCACCAGTCCGTGAGTCGACTCCCACGAGGGCGTCCTCGACGGGAAGGAGCAGCGAACCGGCCATGATGTCGCCGTTGCCGAGAGTGTCCTCGACGGTCCACTGCGGGGCGAAATCGGTGGTGGACAATGCGACGGTGTCGCGGCCCGTCCACCACACGAGCACGCCGCCGCGCTCGAGGGCGGGGTCGTCCGATTCGCCGGCAGGACGCGACAGGGCGTGCGTGTCGAGGAGGACGCCCTCGCTGTCGAAGACCTCGATGCGCGGCCCGTCGTTGTCGTCCGGGGCCAGGTAGACCGCCGTGCGGTCGCCGACCACCGCGACGATGCGGGAGTCCCCGCCCGCTTCCGGCAGCACCGACGACGCGAACTCCTCGGGCTTGGTGCTGTCGTCGGGGGTGGGATCGAGAAGGGTGAGTCGATTGGTCGGCTCGTTCGCGCACTGCTCGAGCACGGCCAGCACTTCGGCGCCCGAATCCGCCGAGCGCAGTTCGCAACCCGATCGTGGCTGCGCGTTCGGGTTCACCGGTGCGTCGACGCGCCCGTACTCGACCGTGCGCACCAGATCGGAGCGCCACATCTCGAGACGTGACTCGCCGAAGGCGATCAGGTGCGAACCGGCGCCGACGACCCGGATCGGATCGTCGGCGTCGCTCGACCGTTGCGCGCCCCGAGAGCCACTGCCCGAGTCGAGCGCGGTGACCTGACCGCATCCCCGCGGGCCGCGATAGACCGAGACCACGTCGCCCCAGGCCTCGGTGACCGCGCACAACGCCCGGTCGCGGTCGTACCGCCAGCGTTCCTCGCCGGATTGCGGGTCGCGGCCGACGACCGCACCACCGTCTGCCGTGGCGACCGTGCCGCCGGACACCACCGGTGCGGTCGTCGCCGTACTCGGAGCACGCCACAGTTCGGCGAGCGTGCGCGGAAGAGATTGCGCGGCAGCGAGAGTGGGGACAGGGCCGTCCCAGGTGGTCGACGTGGTGCCCCGCGCATCCGAGTTCAGCCAGACGACACTCGCCGCCACCAGAGCGGTGACGACGAGTGCGGCTGCGACGAGAAGATCGGTGCGGGTGCGGCGCTCGGGCGCGAGCACGTGGTTATCGGGCAGACGACGTCGAGACCGCTTCCACGTTCGACGTGTCCTGCTGCTCTGCGCGACCGGCCGGGCCCTCGCCCGAGCGGGTGCGACGGCGACGACGGCGACGACGTGCCGGAGCGGCCGCCCCGGTGTCCTCACCCGTCTCCGCTGCGGCAGGCTCGTTCTCGGCCTTCACCGAGTCGTCCGAACCGGTTGCGGCCACATCCGTTGCGGAGCCGTCGGCAGACTTTCCGCGGACGGTACGACGGCGGACCCGGTTGCGCTTCGGGCGGGATCCGCCCTCGCGCTCGACGCGCTCGCGCTTCTCACCGTTCTCCGAGGCGGCGGGAGCGGCCTTGCGGACGCGTCCGGTGGCGTCGGACGGGATGTTCAGCTCCTCGAACAGGTGCGGGGAGCTCGAGTAGGTTTCGATCGGATCCGGGATACCGAGATCGAGAGCCTTGTCGATGAGCTGCCAGCGCGGCACGTCGTCCCAGTCGACGAGGGTGATCGCGATACCGGTGCGTCCGGCGCGACCGGTACGGCCGATGCGGTGGACGTAGGTCTTCTCGTCCTCGGGGCACTGATAGTTGATGACGTGGGTGACGTCGTCGATGTCGATGCCGCGGGCGGCGACGTCCGTGGCGACGAGCACGTCGATCTTGCCGCTGCGGAACTTGTCGAGTGCCTTCTCACGCGCGATCTGACCGAGGTCGCCGTGCACCGCGCCGCACGCGAAACCGCGCTCGACGAGGTCGTCGGCCACCTTCTGCGCCGTGCGCTTGGTGCGGGTGAAGACCATGGTGGCGCCGCGACCCTCGGCCTGCAGTACGCGGGCGACGAGTTCGGCCTTGTCGAGTGCATGCGCCCGGTAGATGAACTGCTGGGTGCGCTCGTGCACGGCCGACGATTCGGCCTCCTCGGCCCGGATGTGCGTCGGGCGGTTCAGGAACGTGCGGGCGAGGGTGATGATCGGGCCGGGCATGGTGGCCGAGAACAGCATCGTCTGACGACGGTCGGGGACCATCGTGAGGATGCGCTCGATGTCGGGCAGGAAGCCGAGGTCGAGCATCTCGTCGGCTTCGTCCATGACGAGCACGCCGATCTTGCCCAGGATCAGATGGCCCTGGTTGGCGAGATCGAGCAGACGGCCGGGAGTACCGACGACGACGTCGACACCCTTCTTCAGTTCGTCGATCTGCTGCTCGTAGGGGCGCCCACCGTAGATCGACAGGACCTCGAGGCCCGACTTGCGGCTGCCGGGCAGGTACTTGGAAGCGTTCACGAGGTCGTTGGTGACCTGGATGCACAGCTCGCGGGTCGGGACGATCACGAGTGCACGGGGAGTGCCGTCGAGGGTGGTCGTGCCGGAGCCCTCGGTGGCGATGCGATGCAGGAGCGGAACGCCGAAGCCGAAGGTCTTGCCCATACCCGTACGGGCCTGCCCGATGAGGTCGTCGCCGGCGAGGGCCAGCGGCAGGGTGAGTTCCTGGATCGCGAAGGTGCGTTCGATGCCGACCTCGGCGAGGGCGCGGACGATCTCGTCGCGGACACCGAGTTCGCCGAAGGTTGGGGGTACGTGGGTGGAGTCGAGTTGTGCGGAGACGGTCGTTTCGCTCGCGTCGTCTTCGTGGTCGATGGTGATCTTGCTCAGGGGTCCGGCCTTCCTGGTCTCGGCACGCACGCACGAGAGGGAAAGGCGACCGGCCTGCACCTCAGCGCGAGCGGTTTCCACCAGGCTCGGCGAAGCGCGGCAGCGATCCGCAGTTCGGGTGCGCGCACATTATCTGGGAAGCTCGCGGGCCACGGTCGGCGGCTCGAAGCGCGGGCTTCCCGATCCATTGTACCGGTTCCGGCGCATTCCACGAGGTAGTACTACGCTTCGTCGTCATGGGAGCCGATACGCCGCAGTCCACCTCCGAGTCCGGCACGACGCCGGGCGGACCCGCAGTCCCCGCCGATCACCCCGGTGTCGCAGAGCTCTTCGCGTTGCTCGCGTACGGCGAGATCTCGGCGTTCTACCGGCTCGCCGAGGACGCACGGTTCTCCCCGTCCCTGCGCGGGCGGGTCGCCCTCGCAAGCATGGCAGCTGCGGAGATGAGCCATTTCGAGACGCTCCACACCGCGCTCACCGATCGTGGTGTGGAGATCTACGCGGCGATGGAGCCCTACCGCAAAGCCCTCGACGCCTACCACGCCTCGACCACTCCGTCGACGTGGCTCGAGGTTCTCGTGAAGGCATACGTCGGTGACAGGATCGCCGCAGATTTCTACTGTGAGATCGCCGACATGCTTGCTCCCGAGGTGTCCACGGTGGTCCGGGAGGTCCTCGCCGAGACCGGCCACTCGGAGTTCGTGGTGCATGAGGTCCGCGAGGTCGTCGAGCGCAGCCCGCTGCAGAAGGACCGCCTGATGCTGTGGGGACGCCGGCTGCTCGGCGAGGCCATCACCCAGGCGCAGTACGTCCTCGCGCAGAACGAGGAACTCGCCGAGCTGGTGATTCTCGCGTCCGGTGACCTGGCGAACATCGCCGCGCTGTTCGATCGCATGCAGGTCGAGCACGCCGAGCGGATGTCGGTGCTCGGACTGCATTAGCCTGGGGCTGATAGCAGTACCAGCTCGGTTTCAATGCATGAGAATCGGAGGTCCACCGTGGAGGTCAAGATCGGCGTCGCGGACAGCCCGCGCGAAGTTGTCGTCGTCAGCGACCAGACGCCCGACGAGGTGGAGAAGCTCGTCCGGGCCGCGTTGAACGGCGCCGACGACGGGGTGCTCGCCCTTGTCGACGAGAAGGGCCGCAAGGTTCTCGTGCAGGCCGCCAAGATCAGCTACGTGGACATCGGTCCTGCCACGCTGGGCAAGGTCGGCTTCGCCGCCAACTGAGAGCGACCGACGAGAACGGGCCGGGGCATGTCGCCCCGGCCCGTTCGTCGTTCTCGGTATGTGTCGTCAGCGACGACGGTGCTCATATGTCGTCAGCGACGACGGTGCGCCTCTGTGTCGTCAGCGACGACGGAGTTCCGGCTGCAGCGGCACGTGCTTCAGACCGCCCCAGGCCAGCGCGACCGTGGTGTCCACGGCGTCCTCCTTGGGGATCGGGCGTGCGGCGTCGAGCCAGTAGCGTGCGGTGAACTGGCTCGTTCCCACCAGGCCGACCGCGAGGATGCGGGCCCGGTACGGATCGAGACCGGAGTCGTGGCTGACGAGGTCGAAGACGGCGTCGACGCACGCCTCGGTGGCCTGCTCCACTCGCCGCGACACCTGCGGTTCGCCCATCAGATCGGATTCGAAGACGAGCCGGAATCCCTGGCTGTCGTTGTCGACGAAATCGAAGAAGGCCTGCACTGCGGCGCGCACGCGCTGACGGTTGTCGGTGGTGGACCGCAGGGCCTGGCGTACGCCGTTGATGAGGGTGTCCACGTAGTTCTGGAGCACGGCGCAATACAGTTCGAGCTTGCCGGGGAAGTGCTGGTACAGGACGGGCTTGCTCACTCCGGCACACTCGGCGATCTCGTCCATGCCGGCCGAGTGGTAACCGCGTGTGACGAATACCTCGCTGGCAGCCTCGAGCAACTGGGCACGACGCTCGTCACGCGGCATCCGGGCGCCCCGTTTGCCGTTGGAACCCCGGCCGGATGCTCGTTCGGTGACGTCGGTCATGCTTACTCCCAATCTGCACTACTTCCGAACGTGGCCTGTACCACCTCGGCGCTCCTCGTCTCTGCACGTTACAGGTGAAGTCGCGTGTCGAACGGATCGGCCTACCGCCCAGTATCCGTTCCCGGTGCACGAATGGGGGCGCAGGTTCGGCGCTTCGGATATCGAAATGGTCTCGATATGACATCCTGACATCCGTGATCGAGCGTGGAGGAGTGCGCGAGAGCAGGGGCCCGCAGGGCTCCTCGCCGACAGATCCTTCCCCGACGCTGCCCGGTTCGTCCCGGTCGCGAGGAACGGAACGACCCGAGGCGGGTCGCCGGTCGCACCAGCCCCTGCGTGCCGTGTGGGACCCGGTGGGACGGCCGGACCGGCCGCCGCGCCGACCGCGACCCGAACGGGACGTCCGCAAGCAGACCCGCGTGGGCAGGTTCGTCGCCACCTACGGCTGGCGCGCCTACGCCGTTCCGATCCTCGCCGTCGTGACCCTGATCGTGCTGTGGGACGCCGCGCGTGGCGCCGGAGCGGAGGAGCCCGCCGACCAGACCGACGCGAGCGAGGTCACCGAGATCATCGTCGAGGCCCCGCAACCCGAGGGAACCTTCCCCGAGTCGCTCGAGTCCGGTGCGCTGCCGGAGGGCGGCCCGTTCACGGAGGTCGGTGCGCGGGAGTGGCGGGTCGTGCCCGGCACCACGGGTCAGGTCGGCGCGGGGCAGACCCGTGTGTTCACCTACACGGTGGAACTCGAGGAGGGCATCGACACCACCGGCTACGGCGGCGACGCGGCCTTCGCGTCGATGGTCGACCGGACCCTCGCCGACCCGCGCAGCTGGATCGGCGACGAGGCGGTCGCCTTCCGCCGGATCGACACCGGCGAGCCGGACTTCCGGATCTCCCTCACCTCGCAGATGACCATTCGCGAAGGATGCGGCTACGACATCCCGCTCGAGGGATCGTGCTTCAACCCCTCGATGGAGCGGGTGTTCCTCAACGAAGCGCGGTGGGTGCGCGGGGCCGTCGCCTTCCAGGGCGACATCGGGTCGTACCGCCAGTACGTCGTCAACCACGAGGTCGGCCACGCCATCGGCCTGGCGCAACACGATGCCTGCACCACCGACGGCGGTCTCGCGCCGATCATGATGCAGCAGACCTTCGGAACCGCCAACGACGACATCGCCCGCCTCGACCCGGACGGCGCCGTCCCGGCCGACGGACTGCGGTGCCGGTTCAATCCCTGGCCGTACCCGCGGGCATAGCCGCCGGGGCACAGTTGTCGGGGGCACAACCGTCGGAGGGCTGTCGGGGGAGGCTTCCGCGAATGGCACCATGGACGGTGACGCAGGACGCATCGCGACAGGAGAACCCGTGACCGCAACGACACCGTCGACGCGCCGATCCCTTCCGCCGTTGGTGGAACCCGGCCCGGAGCTCGGTCGCGAGGAGGTCGCGCGGTACAGCCGTCACCTGATCATCCCGAATGTCGGGGTCACCGGCCAGCGTCGCCTGAAGAACGCGCGGGTGCTGTGTATCGGCGCCGGCGGCCTGGGTTCGCCGGCCCTGCTGTATCTCGCGGCGGCGGGGGTCGGCACGATCGGCATCGTCGAGTTCGACGACGTGGAGACGTCCAACCTGCAGCGCCAAGTGATCCACGGCCGCTCCGACGTCGGACGGCCCAAGGCGGACAGTGCCCGCGACAGCATCCTGGCGATCAACGACGGTGTGACTGTGCGCCTGCACGAGACGCGCCTGGAGTCGAGCAATGCCGTGCAGCTGTTCGAGCAGTACGACCTCATCCTCGACGGCACCGACAACTTCGCGACCCGCTATCTCGTCAACGACGCCGCGGTCCTCGCGGGCAAGCCCTACGTGTGGGGATCGATCTTCCGTTTCGAAGGCCAGGTATCGGTGTTCTGGGAGGACGCCCCGGACGGACGCGGCCTGAACTACCGCGACCTCTACCCCGAGGCACCGCCACCGGGGATGGTTCCCTCCTGCGCGGAGGGCGGGGTACTCGGTGTCCTGCCCGGCACGATCGGCACCGTCATGGCGACCGAGGCGATCAAACTCGTCACCGGGATCGGCGAGCCGCTGCTCGGTCGCCTCCTGATCTACGACGCGCTCGCGATGTCGTTCCGGACGGTGACCCTGCGCCGGGATCCGGGACGGGTGCCCGTCACCGAACTCGTCGACTACGAGGCCTTCTGCGGGATCGTTCCCGATGCCGCCGCGTCGGCTCGCTCGGCCGTCACCCCCAGCGAGTTGCGCCGGATGCTCGACGAGGGCCGCGACATCGCGCTGATCGACGTGCGCGAACCCGTCGAGTGGGAGATCGTCCGCATCGACGGTGCCCGGCTCGTGCCGAAGGACCGCATCCTCTCCGGTGAGGTCCTCGCCGACCTGCCGCAGAACACGCCGATCGTGCTGTACTGCAAGACGGGAATCCGATCGGCCGAGGCGCTCGAAGTGCTTGTGCGAGCCGGATTCTCGGACGCGACACATCTGCACGGCGGGGTGATCGCGTGGGCGCAGCAGGTGGATCCCTCGCTACCGGTGTACTGACGGTGACCTCGTTGTGACCTGAAACAGCGGAGTGCCTTCCCGATCCGAGCGGTGTGCGGCGGTAGGTTGAGCTGCGTGAGCTCACTCGAACCGCCTCAGCACGTGTGCTCCACATTCGGTCTCCGCGACGTCGAACCGGTCCCGCTCGGGCCCGACTGGGACGGCGGTTTCCGGTGTGGAGACGTGGTGCTGTCCCGAGTCGCCGATCATGCTCGCGCGGCCTGGTCCGCCAAAGTGCGGGAGACCCTGACCGTCGACGGTGTGCGGCTGGCCCGTCCGGTGCGGTCCACCGACGGTCGCTACGTGGTCTCCGGATGGCGCGCCGACACCTACATCGTCGGTACGTCCGAGCCCAGGCACGACGAAGTGGTCTCGCTGTCGCTGCGGCTGCACACCGCCACCGCGCAGCTCGAACGTCCCCGTTTCCTCATGCAACCTCCGGTCGCACCCTGGGAGGACGTCGACGTCTTCGTCGCGGCCGACCGCGCGGCCTGGGAAACCGTGCCCCTGCGCAGCGCCCGCGCGGCGGGTGCGCCCGAGACGGTGACCCCCGACGGCCGTAAGAGTCTCGACCTGATCAACCAGCTCGCGACCTTCCGCAAGCCCGTGCACCTGCCTGATCAGCTCGTCCACGGCGACCTGTTCGGCACGGTCCTGTTCGCCGGGCGTGCGGCGCCCGGTCTGACCGACATCACTCCCTATTGGCGCCCGGCCTCGTGGGCGGCCGCCGTCGCCGTCGTCGACGCGCTGTCGTGGGGCGGTGCCGACGAAGGGCTCATCGGCCGCTGGGAGGATCTGCCGGAATGGCCGCAGATGCTGCTGCGCGCGGTGATCTTCCGGCTGGCCGTGCACGCGCTGCACCCGCGCTCGACCGAGGACGCCTTCCCGGGCCTGGCGCACACCGCCGACCTCGTGCGGTTCCTCCTGTAACACCTCACAGGGCGACCGGGGCCGGGGTGAGCAACTCTTGACGCGACGGACACCGCGGGCAGCACCGTAGCAACACCCGTTTCCTACCTTGGGGATCAACACGGACCCGAGGAGGAACGGCGATGACGACCTTCATCGAAAAGGAAAGTCTCAGAGACAAATTCGCGCGCAAGCACAACATCGAGCGGTGGGACGCCGAGGATGTGGAGGCGTGGGAGGCCGGCGGCAAGCAGGTCGCCAAGCGCAACCTGATCTGGTCGGTGATCGCCGAGCACGTCGGCTTCTCCGTCTGGTCGATCTGGTCGGTGATGGTGCTGTTCATGCCCACCGAGGTGTACGGCATCGACGCCGCCGGCAAGTTCTTCCTTGTCGCCGTCCCCACACTCGTCGGCGCGATCCTCCGCATCCCCTACACCGTCGCCACCGCCCGTTTCGGTGGCCGCAACTGGACCATCTTCAGCGCCCTCGTACTGCTGATCCCCACCATCGGGGCGCTGTACCTGATGCTGAACCCGGGTCATTCCTACACGACGTTCATGCTGGTCGCGGCGCTGGCCGGCGTCGGCGGCGGCAACTTCGCGTCGTCGATGACCAACATCAACGCCTTCTACCCGCAGCGCCTGAAGGGCTGGGCCCTCGGACTCAACGCCGGCGGCGGGAACATCGGTGTCCCGGCCGTTCAGCTGATCGGCCTGCTCGTCATCGCCACCGTCGGGAACACCGAGCCCTGGATCGTGTGCGCGGTCTACCTGGTCCTGTGCGCCGTCGCCGCGCTCGGCGCCGCACTGTTCATGGACAACCTCCGTGACCAGAAGGCCGACCTGCGGGCCATGGGCACCGCGCTGAAGTTCAGCGACTCGTGGATCATCTCCTTCCTCTACATCGGCACCTTCGGTTCGTTCATCGGCTTCAGCTTTGCCTTCGGTCAGGTCCTGCAGATCAACTTCCTCGCCGGCGGCGACACCCCCGCCCAGGCCGCACTGCACGCCGCGCAGATCGCCTTCATCGGCCCGCTCCTCGGATCCATCTCGCGCCCGCTCGGCGGAAAGCTCGCCGACCGCATCGGCGGCGGGAAGATCACCCTCTACACCTTCGTCGCGATGGCCCTGGCGGCCGCGGTGCTCATCGTCGCCGGCACCCTCGACGACCGCACCACCGGCGCCGCGACCGGCGGTGTGCTGACCGCCATGGTGCTCGGCTTCATCGCCCTGTTCCTGCTCTCCGGGCTCGGCAACGGCTCGGTCTACAAGATGATCCCGTCCATCTTCGAGGCCCGTGCGCAGGATCTCGACGAACTGGATCGCGACGAAAAGGCCGCCTGGTCGCGGAGCATGTCCGGTGCCCTCATCGGCTTCGCCGGTGCCATCGGCGGACTCGGCGGCGTCGGCATCAACCTGGTCTTCCGTGCCTCCTACGGCGGCGAGGCGCAGTCCGCGACGATGGCCTTCTGGGTATTCGCGATCTTCTACCTCGTGTGCATCGCGGTGACCTGGTTCGTCTTCCTCCGCCGCCCTCACACCACCCCCACGAGCGAGCCCTCCACCGAGGCTCCCGCCCCGGCCCGCGTCGCAGTCTGACCGATCCCCGGCACGAAGAAAGAGAACATCATGAGCCGCAAGAACGTCGTCGTCGTCGGACACGGAATGGTCGCCCACCGCTTCGTCGAAGCCCTTCGCGTCCGCGACGAGCAGAACAGCTGGTCGGTGACCGTGCTCGGCGAGGAGGCCGACGCCGCCTACGACCGCGTGGGACTGTCGTCCTACGTCGGAGCCTGGGACCGCAAGGAACTCGCCCTCGCCGGAAACGACTACGCAGCAGACGACCTCGTCGACCTGCGTGTCGGCACCCGCGCCGTGGGAATCGACCGCGCGGCCCGCACCGTCACCACCGCCGGCGGCGACGTTCTGCCCTACGACAGCCTCGTCCTCGCGACCGGCTCGTACCCCTTCGTGCCCCCCGTGCCCGGCCACGACCTGCCCGGCTGCTTCGTCTACCGCACGCTCGACGATCTCGACGGCATCCGCGCCGCCGCCGAACGCGCCAAGGCCGCCGGCCTCGCCGGCATCGTCATCGGTGGTGGCCTGCTCGGACTCGAGGCCGCCAACGCGCTGCGCCTGCTGGGCGTGACCCCGCACGTCGTCGAGTACAACAACCGGCTCATGCCCGCCCAGGTCGACGAGGGCGGCGGCCGTGTCCTCGACCGTCTCGTCACCGACCTCGGCCTCGTCACCCACACCGGTGTGGGCACCGAGAAGATCGAGGCCGGACCTGAGGCGCTCCAGGTGACCCTGTCCGACGGCTCCGTCCTCGAGGCCGGGCTCGTGATCTTCTCCGCCGGCATCCGTCCCCAGGACGAACTCGCCCGCGAGGCCGGACTCGAACTCGGCGGCCGCGGCGGTGTGCTCACCGACCGCACCTGTCGGAGCACCTCGGACGAGGCCGTCTACGCCATCGGTGAATGCGCGGCCGTCGAGGGCACCTGCTACGGACTCGTAGCCCCCGGCTACAGCACCGCCGAGGTCGTCGCCGACCGGCTCGTCGGCGGCACCGCCGAGTTCCCCGGCGCCGACCTGTCGACGAAGCTCAAACTGCTCGGCGTGGATGTCGCGAGCTTCGGCGACGCCCACGCGACGACGCCCGGCGCCCTCGAGGTCGTGCTGTCCGACTCCGCGAAGGGCACCTACGCCAAGCTCGTCGTCTCCGACGACGCGAAGACCCTGCTCGGTGGCATCCTCGTCGGCGACGCCTCCGCCTACGGCACGCTGCGACCGCTGGTGGGCCGCGAACTGCCGGGTGATCCGGCCACGCTGATCTCCCCGGTGGGGGAGAAGCCGGGCGCCGGCGCGCTGCCCGACGACGCCGAGGTGTGCTCGTGCAACGGTGTCACCAAGGGCGCGATCTGCGGCGCGATCTCCGAGGGCGCCTGCGACATCGCGCAGATCAAGTCGTGCACGAGTGCGGGCACCACCTGCGGCGGCTGCCTCCCGAGCATCAAGCAACTGCTCGCCCAGTCGGGTGTGCAGATGTCGAAGGCCCTGTGCGAGCACTTCGAGCAGTCGCGCGCCGAACTGTTCGAGATCGTCCAGGCCACCGGCATCCGCACCTTCTCCGTGCTCATCGCGCAGTACGGAACCGGACACGGCTGCGACATCTGCAAGCCGGTGGTCGCCTCGATCCTCGCGTCCACCGACTCCGACCACATCCTGCACCCGAAGCAGGCAGGTCTGCAGGACACGAACGACCACTTCCTCGCCAACATCCAGAAGAACGGCACCTACTCGGTAGTGCCGCGCATGCCCGGTGGCGAGTGCACCCCCGAGCAGCTCATCGTGATCGGTGAGGTGGCACGCGATTTCGGTCTCTACGTGAAGATGACCGGCGGTCAGCGCGTCGACCTGTTCGGTGCCCGCGTCGAACAGCTCCCGCAGATCTGGAAGCGTCTCGTCGACGCCGGCATGGAATCCGGCCAGGCGTACGGCAAGTCGCTGCGCACCGTCAAGAGCTGTGTCGGCTCCACCTGGTGCCGCTACGGCGTGCAGGACTCGGTCGGGATGGCCGTCGCCCTCGAATTGCGTTACCGCGGACTGCGATCGCCCCACAAGCTCAAGATGGGTGTGTCGGGTTGCGCCCGTGAATGCGCCGAGGCACGCGGCAAGGACGTCGGTGTCATCGCGACGGAGAACGGCTGGAACCTGTACGTGTGCGGCAACGGCGGCCAGTCGCCCAAGCACGCACAGCTCCTCGCCGGTGGTCTCGACGACGAGACCCTCGTCCGCTACATCGACCGGTTCCTGATGTTCTACATCCGCACCGCCGACCGGCTCCAGCGCACCGCGCCGTGGCTCGACGCACTCGAGGGCGGTCTCGCGCACCTCGAGGAGGTCGTGTGCGACGATGTCCTCGGTATCGCCGACGATCTCGAGGCCGCGATGGCCAAGCATGTCGAGGGCTACAAGGACGAGTGGGCCGGTGTCCTCGAGGATCCGGAGAAGCTGGCGCGGTTCGTCTCGTTCGTCAACGCGCCCGAGCAGCCCGACCCCACGGTCCGCTTCGACGACAGCGGCCCCCGCAAGGTCCCCGTCCTCGTGGGTATGCCGGGCATCGGACCCGGAACCGGGGCGTGACGACCGCTTACCCCGAGGGAACGAGCGGGTAACGCGCTCGAAACACCCGGCACCCACACTTCAGGACAGCAGTTTCAAGGAGGACAGCGATGACCGTCATCGAGACGCACACCGTAGGGGGATCGACGCGCGACAGCGTGTTCGACGGGCGACTGGAATGGACCTCGGCCTGTCCGCTCAGCCATCTCATTCCGGGCCGCGGCGTGGCCGTGCTGCTGCGCGGCGGCGAGCAGGTGGCCCTGTTCCTGCTCGACGACGGAACGCTGCGCGCAGTAAGCAACTTCGATCCGTTCGGCCGCGCCGCGGTGATGTCCCGCGGTATCGTGGGCGACCGGGGCGGAGAGCCCACCGTGGCGTCGCCGCTGCTCAAGCAGGTCTTCTCCCTCGACGACGGCCGGTACCTCGACGATCCGTCGGTGCGTCTGCCCGTCTACGAGGTGCGCGTATGGGCGGGAGTCGTCCAGATCCACAGCCTCGTCCCCCGTGACCAGCGGCACGAGGGGCCGACCGGAGAGGGTTCGTGAGCGACGACAACGCGCCGTTGCGGGGATTCACCATCGGCGTGACGGCCGCTCGGCGTGCCGACGAGTTCGCCACGCTCCTCACCAGGCGTGGGGCCGAGGTCGTGCACGCCCCCGCCATCCGCATCATCCCGCTGTCCGACGACGACGAGCTCGAGCGCGTCACCCGCTGCATCGTCGCGCAGCCCCCGGACATCACGATCGCCACCACGGCGATCGGATTCCGCGGGTGGATGGGTGCAGCGGAGGGCTGGGGACTCGCCGACGACCTCGCGCAGGCACTCGGCTCGAGCCGGATCCTCGCCCGTGGCCCGAAGGTCACGGGCGCGATCCGGGCCGCCGAACTCCGCGAGGAGTGGTCTCCTTCCTCGGAATCGTCCGCCGAGGTGCTCGAACTTCTGCTGAAGGAGGGGGTCGCCGGCCGCCGCATCGCGGTGCAGTTGCACGGCGAGCGCACCGAATGGGAGCCTGGGACCGACGTGTGCGATGCGCTGCGCGCTGCGGGCGCCGACGTCGTGCCCGTCCCGGTCTACCGATGGACGGCCCCCGAGGATCTCACCGCGCTCGACCGGATGATCGAGCAGATCGTCGAACGCGGACTCGACGCCGTGAGCTTCACCAGTGCACCGGCCGTCGCGTCGATGCTCATGCGGGCCAAGGAGACCGGCTGGCTCGAGCCGATGCTCCGGTCGCTGCGGACCGGCGTCACCGCGGTGTGCGTCGGTCCCGTCACCGCGGCACCGCTCACCGAACTCGACGTACCCGTCAGCATGCCCACCCGATCCCGGCTGGGTTCGCTGGCCCGGCACATCGCCGAGGAACTGCCCCGGCGGGCTGTGCGCATCGAGGCCGGCGGTCACGTACTCAGTCCGCGAGGGCGCTGCGTGATCGTCGACGGCACCGTGCGGTGCCTTCCCCCTACCGGGATGGCCCTGATGCGCACACTCGTCGCGCGCGCCGGTCTCGTCGTCTCCCGCGAGGAACTCCTCGCGGCCCTGCCCGGCGGTGGCGGCGACACTCACGCCGTCGAAACCGCGGTCGCCCGGGTGCGCTCGGCTCTCGGCGCACCGGCGATCGTGCAGACCGTCGTCAAGCGCGGCTACCGCCTCGCCGTCGACCCGGAAGGAATGCATCCATGACCGGTACACACGCCGACCCGGCGCTCCTGCTCGTTGCGCACGGCACCCGCAATCCGCGCGGTGTCGACATGATCGCGGCGCTCGCCGATGCCGTCTCCTCCCGCGTCGGCCCCACCCGTGTCGCCTTCGTCGACGTCCTCGGACCGTCGCCCTCGGAGGTCCTGCGCGACACCGGCCGTCCGACCGTGCTCGTCCCCGCCTTCCTCGCCTCCGGCTATCACGTGCACACCGACGTTCCGCGCGAGGTCGCGGCCGGCGGGAACGACGCGGTGACGATCACCCCCGCGCTCGGTCCCGATCCTGCTCTCGCCCGTGTCCTCGTCGAGCGGTTGCGGCAGGCCGGCTGGGTCGAGGGCGACGACGTCGTTCTCGCGGCCGCCGGCTCGTCCGACCCTCGCGCCCGCCACGACGTCCACGTGACGGCCCGCATGGTCTCGTCGCTCGTGCACACCCCGGTGCGCGTCGGATGGATCGCCACCGGAGAACCGCGGGTCGCGACCGTCGTGGACGAGGTCCGCGCCGGCGGCGCACACCGGGTGTTCGTCGCGTCGTATCTTCTCGCCGACGGTCTGTTCCACCACCGCCTGGCGGAGGTCGGCGCCGACGGCGTCGCTGCGCCGATCGGTGTCGCCGAACCCGTCGTCGACCTCGTGGCCCGGCGCTACCGCTCCGCAGTCGACGCGTTGCGCCTCGCTCCCGTGGGAGCGGCTCGCCACCGCGCCTGAATCAGCGGGGGAGCGGCAGCAATTCGACGCGGTCGCCGTCCACCGCTCCCGGTGGCACCACGGCGATCGCGCTGCGCCCGATGAGGCCGGCGAGATGCGCGGTACGAATCGTGTTGTCGCACAACCATCGTCCCTGCACGTCCTGGCGGGCGGGGAGCAACCGCGTGATGTCGCCGACGACCTCCGAGGCGTTCGCCAGCGGAGCGGTCACAGGAGTCGCCGGGGTGCGGAGGGTGCGGCCGTCGACGATCGCAGGCAGCAGCACCAGCAGCGTCGACACCGCCGCCACCGGATTCCCGGGCAGTCCCAGCACGGCACGGCCGTCCGGCAGCGTCGCCGCGACCTGTGATCCGCCGGGCTTGCACCGCACCCGTTCGACGACCACCTGCGCGCCGGCCCGCGCCAGCGCACCGCGCAACTGATCGGCGGCGCCACCGCCCGTCGCGCCAACGATGACGATCGCATCGGCATCGGTGCCCGTGAACAACGCATCGAATCCGTCGGCGGTGTCGCGGAGATGCCCTTCACCGACCACCGTGGCGCCGCACCAGCGGACGAAGTCCGGGAGTACCGGACCCAGCGAGTCGCGCGTCTGCCCCTCGCGCAGAGGGCCGGTGCGTCGGATCTCGTCGCCGGTGAGCACTGTATGCACCCGTAGAGGACCTCGCACCCGGAGTTCGGTGACCTCACCGCTGGCGGCCGCGGAGGCGACCGCCGGGCTCACGGCGGTGCCGGCCTCGGCGAGGACCGTCCCCGACTCCCAGTCCTCCCCGCGGCGCCGCGCGTCGTCGCGCACGGGCGCATCGGGTAGGCGACTGACGAGACCGCCTTCCATGCGGACGAACTCGTCGCGCACGACGGCGGTCGCGCCGGCCGGCAGGTGGGCGCCCGTCGCAATCCGGGCCGCTTCCCCGTCGCCGAGCGTGAGCGAGCCTCCGTCGCCCGCGTAGCGGATCTCGTTGCGCAACAACCACGGTCCGTCGCCCGCCACCGCGTAACCGTCCATCGCCGAGGTGCGGACGCGAGGCAACGCCTCCACCGCGACGAGCGGAGCCGCCAATGTGGCGCCCCGCGCCTCCTCGACCGGGACGGTGCGGAAAGGCAACGGCGACAACGCTTCCCGTAGGATTCTCCGCGCCCGGTCCGGATCGGCGGCCACACGGGCGGTCGCGGATCCGGCGCGCGCCGCCTCCAGATCGGCAGGGGTGTCGCAGTCGGTCGCCTCGGACACCGAGACGGTGACGTACCGCTCGGGCAACAACGCCTTCATGGGCCGGTTCGCGACGTCTCCACCGAGAGAGTCCAGACGCGCGGCCAGCGCCGGTGTCCGCCACGCGGCGAGCAGGAACTGCACCCGGCCGGTGTCGTCCACCGCGAAGGCGGCCTCGGCCGTCGCATCCTCGTTCAGGGCCTCCAGCAGGGCCGCAACCGTCGTCGGTGTGACGAACGGAAGGTCGGCGGCGAGAGTGACCACGAGATCGGCGACCGGATCCGCCGCTGCCAGCGCCGCGACCGGACCCGCGCCGGGCGGTGTCTCCTGGATCTGCAGCACGTGGAGGTCGAGATCGTCGCGGTGCGGACCCACCACCGTCACCCGCGCGCACCCCTCGACCGCGCCCAGGGCGGTGTCGAGCATCCTGCGGCCGCCGACGGTCAGAGCGGGCTTGTCGACGCCTCCCATGCGGGTCGCGCGGCCTCCCGCGACGATCACGGCTTCGACGTGGGTGAGCGTGCTCATGTCTTCATGCTGCCTCATCCGCCGCGCTCGTGATCGTCTGTACTCGCCGTGTCCGGCACCGATCGCACTGCCGTGTTCGGCACCGATCGCACTGCCGTGTCGCGGATAGACTGCCGGGTATGTTCTTCGGCTGGCGGAACGGCGCGGCGGTGTTCGTCGTCCTCATGTCCTGGCTCGTCGCCGCGGTCGTTCCGGTCACCGCGGTCTCCACCGGCGACACCGCCGGATTGCTCCTAGGCCTGCTGGTGGTGGTCGTCGCAGCACTCGCGTTCGTCGGCGCCGCGGAGGATCCGCTGTTCGCCTTCGGTCGCAGCATCCGGGGCCCGACCTCCGAGGAACGACGTCTGCGCGGCGGGTTCCGCCGCCACTCCCACCCCGACACCGCCGGACGGCCACGTCCGCGCTCACCCGGTTCCGTCCTCGCCCTCGACACTCCGTCCGACGAGGAACACCGGGAGATTTTCCATGTTCGATCCCTATCCGCACGGCACACCCGCCGTGTCCGTCCGCAACGCCCACCGCTCGTTCGGTGACCTGACCGTCTTCACCGGGGTGAACGTCGACGTCGCCCCCGGCCGATGTTGCGCCGTGATCGGCGCGAACGGCACCGGCAAGTCCACCCTGCTCGGATGCGTCGTCGGCGTCGACCGACTCGACGAGGGCGTTGTCGAGATCCACGGCGTCCCCGTCGACGAGAGCTCGCCGACGCTGCGACGGCAGGTCGCCGCAGTCCTCGGCGACGTGGCGACATTCGCGCATCTCACCGCGCACGAACACCTGCAACTCGTCGCCACCGGTCACGGCGTGACCGACCCGTTCGACGCGGCGACACAGGTCCTCGAGACGGTCGGTCTCGCCGCGTCGGCCGATCGACTGCCGCTGACCTTCTCGAGCGGGCAACGCCGCCGGCTCGCGCTGGCCTCCGCGCTGGTACGGCCCCGGCGGTTGCTCGTCCTCGACGAACCCGAACAGCATCTCGACGACGCCGGTCGCCGGTGGCTGGCGTCCACACTGGAAGCCGAGAAGCGCGCGGGCGGCACCGTGCTGATGGTCTCGCACGATGTCGCGCTGGTGGACGCGGTCGCCGACCAGGTGGTGGAGGCGGACCGATGGAGCTGACCGGAACCGTCCCCAGCGCGCGCGACCTCCGCGCGCTCCGTCACGCCTTCGAGCGCCGGCGCGCGCCGCTGGTGGATCGTCCGGCCCTCGCTGTGCTGGTCGTCCTCGGCTTGTATGTCGGCGGGGGACTGGCGTGGTGGTTGTTCTCCCTTCCGGCGACGACCTTCGCGTGCGGGGACCCGATCGTGCGCGATTCGGGGTGCACCTCGGCGTGGGGATGGGCCGTCGTCGCGATCGCGGTCGCTGCGGGGACGGCGTCCACCCGGGCCGCAGGTCCGGTGACGTGCGGTACCGAGACGGAGTTCTGGCTGCTGTCCACACCGGTGGATCGCGGTGCGGCACTCCGCCCGAGAGTCGCGGCGCTCCTGATCTGCGGTGCAATCGCGGGTGCTCTCGCGGGACGGTTCGCGACGTTCGTGACCACCCCGGAGGGGCGCGTCGCGTTCACATGTCTCGCTGCCGCTCTCGGTGTCGGTGCCGTCGCCCTTCCGATGCTCGTGCAGTGCCGGGTACTCGTGCCCGCGGTCGTGCGGGTCGTGGTCGGGCTGTGCCTCGTCGCCGTTCCGGGCGTGGTGACGGTCGCCGCCGTCGGCGTCGCGGTGCCACCGCCGGGACCGTTGTTCGTGGTGGGGGCGTGGATCGCCGTTGCGGCACCGGCGGTCTCGGCGTTGCGTCGATGCGACAGGATCGCTGCACCGGAGTGGAGGGTGGGATCGGACACCGCGGTCGGTGTGTCGGCGTCGTTCACGGCACTCGATCCTTCGCTGCTGACAGGCGTGGTCGAACGGAAGGCCTGGTTGCGCATCGGATCCCGCCGCTCGCGGGCCCTGCCGCGCCGCCGGATCGCGGCACTCGTCCGTTCCGATCTGCTCCGCCATGTCCGTAGGCCCACACCCGTGCTCGTCGCGTGCGTGGCGCTGCTCGGCGTCGTGGTGCTGATGTCGGTCGTATCGCCGCCCGCCGCTGTCGTGGTGCAGCTCGTCGCCGTCTTCACCGTGGCGACGATCTTCGGTGCGGGTCTGCGCGACGTGAGCCGCGATCCCGATTTCGCCGTCCTGCTCGGTACGAGCGACACGTATCTGCGTCGCGCACTCTCGGCCGTCCCGGGGTCGGCCGCGGTCGTCGCCGGTGCCGTGACGGGATTCGCCGGGAGTGCGTCGGTGGCGAGCGTCGTGATCGTCATCGTCGGTGGGTGCGCGGCCGCCTATCGGATGCGCACGCGACCTCCGATCGGGTACGACGGTCTGATCCTCGAGACGGCCGTCGGGCAGATTCCGGTCGATCTGCTCCGGCAGTGGGCGCGGGGACCGGACCTACTCGTCGTCTGCGCGTGGCTCGCCGCCGTGCTCGCCTGAGCCCGGCGGGAACCGGTGTCGAGCACGGGTGAGATCGATCCGGTCGCCGGAGATCGGGACGCCCTCGAGTTCGAGACGCGCGAGTTGCCGGCGCGCGAGGTGCGAGGCCGGTCGCCCGGACGCCGGGACCACGCGGTGCCACGGCAGGTCGGCGGAATCGGTCCGCATGATCCATCCGACGGTGCGTGCACTCGACAGGCCCGCGGCACCGGCGATGTCGCCGTAGGTCGCGACCCGGCCTGCGGGCACGGAGGCCACGAGTTCGCGGACCCGCTCGATCTGCTCGTCCGTGGTGACCACCGGCTACACCATCCGGGCCACGAGTTCGGCGGTCTCGGCGGGACGCGCCTGGTCGATCATGTGGTCGCAGTCGAATTCGAGCAGGGTCAGGTCGTCGCCGAGTCGTTCCGCCAGGTCGCGACGGAAATTTGACGTGGTGTACGGGGGTTGCACCTTCCCGGCCTGCACGAAGATCGTCGGGATACCGGCCGGCGGCAGGACGGGTCCGCGGGCCAGCTCGCCCCACGAGGTCACCAGCGCAGGTACGCAGATCCGCCAGTTGACACGCCCCGAGTCGAGTTCGACGAGGTGCTCGGCGATCTCCTCGTCGAGCAACTCGGGGGCCACCTCGCCCCAGTCGCCGTGGACCTTCTCGGCCCGCGCCTCCGCCTCGTCCGTGTAGTCGGGGTTGTGGAGGGTGAGGTCGGCGATCTCGAGCATCCGGTCGGCCGGGAGGCCGATCGCCGGATCGAGGAGTACCAGCGCCCGCACCCTGTCGGGCACCGCGGCGGCGAGATGCAGCGCGAGGGCACCACCGAAGGAGTGGCCCACCACGGTGACGGGACCGGTGGTGTGTGCGTCCAGCACGGCCTTCAGGTCGGCGATGTGCGCCTCGCACGACCACGGGGGAGTCCACGGCGACCGGCCGTGACCCCGGAGGTCCGGAGCGACGAACCGCAGGTGGGGCAGGTGTCGTTCGGCAAGGTTCCGCCAGCGTCGGCCGTGACCGGTGAGTCCGTGCAGGGCGAGGACCTCCGGTCCGTCGACGGGGCCGAACAGATGGGTGTGCAGAAGATCCGTGGCACTCACGCCGACCACTATCCCAGTCGTGACTCCGCGGTGTGCCCCGGACGCTGTCGTACCCGTCTGGTGGGATGGGGTCATGCTCGACCTCGATACCGGCATCCCCGACCTGCACCCACCACGGGCGCAGGTCACCGACCTGCCCGCCACCGTCTCGCGCATGTCCGAACCGCAGATCCCCGATCGCGTCCGCCGCCCGGCCGCGCGCCTCGTGCGCAGGTCCGCCGAGGCGCCGGTGGCCCGCGAGTGGCCCGACAACGTGCGCGTGCTGTTCGACGACGCCCCGCCCTCCCTCCGCTGGCGGCCGTGGCAGGTCCTCGGCGGTCCCGGCACGGGCAAGACGTCCCTGCTGGTCGACCTCGCGGTCCACCGCATCGCCTCCGGCGCCGATCCCGAGTCGGTGCTCATCCTCACGCATTCGCGGCGGGCCGCCACCGCCGTGCGCGAGGCGATCACGGCCGGTCTGATCGCGCTCGGCGACGGCGCAGTGCCCCGCGCCACACGCGAGCCGCTCGTCCGTACCGTCCACTCCTACGCCTTCGCGGTGCTGCGGTTGCAGGCCTCGGCGCACGGCAATCCGCCGCCCCGTCTGATCACCGGCGCCGAACAGGACGCCGTGCTGCGCGAACTGCTGCGCGGCGACATCGATGACGGCGCCGGGATGTGGCCCGAGCGGTTGCGTCCGGCACTGGGCATGACGGGCTTCGCCGTCGAACTGCGCGACCTGATGTTGCGCGCCAACGAGCGCGGTCTCGGCCCGGAGGATCTGGTCGCGCTCGGGGAGCGCCGCAATCGGCCCGAATGGGTCGCGGCCGGGCGTTTCGCGGAGCGCTACGAGCAGGTGATGCTGCTTCGCGGTGCCGTCGGTCTCGAAGCTCCGGAGGCCACCGCTCCGGCACTCGACGCGGCCGAACTCGTCGGCGCGGCGCTCGCGGCGTTCGCGACCGATCCCGATCTGCTGGCCGCCGAGCGCGGCCGCATCCGCCACCTGCTCGTCGACGACGCCCAGCATCTCGATCCGCAGGCCGCCGACCTGGTCCGCGTGATCGGTACCGGCACCCGCACGAGCACGATCGCCGGCGACCCCGATCAGGCCGTCTTCGGCTTCCGTGGCGCCGACACCTCCTTCCTCGAGAGCCTCGGCGAGGCCGACGGATCGCGCCGCATCGTGTTGGGTGTCAACCATCGTGCCGCTCCCGAGGTGGCGTCCCTCGCCGACGGGATCACCCGCAGACTGCCGGGCCTGCCGCCGCACCGGGGTATGGCCGGGCACCGCGTCGAGGAGGGCGATCCGGGGCAGGTCCGCGTGGCGGTGTGCTCGTCGCAGGCCAAGGAGGCGGCACTGGTCGCCGACACCCTGCGCCGGTCCCATCTCGTCGACGGTGTGCCGTGGTCGCGCATGGCGATCGTTGTCCGGTCCGTGCCGCGGGTACTCGCGCCGCTGCGTCGCGCGCTGCTCGCGGCGGGCGTCCCGATGACGACCGCCGCCTCCGAACTCCCGCTGGCCCGCCAGCACAGCGTCGCGGGACTGCTGCTCGTGCTGCGCGCGGTATCCGACAGTGGCTTCGGCGGGGACGAAGCACTTGCCCTGCTGTCCGGGCCCATCGGCGGTGCCGAACCGGTCGCGCTGCGGAGACTGCGGCGTGGTCTGCGGCGGGTCGAGCTAGCATCGGGCAACGACCGCGACTCCGCCGAACTGCTGCGCATCCTGCTCACCGAGGGCGACGACACCGCCGGGAACTCGCATCTGATCCGCGGGCTGACCGACGTCGAGGCGGCACCGCTGAGGAAGGTGCTCGGTGTGCTGCGCAAGGCCCGCTCGGCGGCGCTGCGCGGGGGCGGTCTCGAGGACGTGCTGTGGGAGGCATGGCAGGCCACCGGACTCGAACGGCGATGGGCCGCCGCGTCGGCCTGGGGTGGGCCGATCGGGGCGCAGGCCGACCGCGATCTCGACGGCGTCGTGGCTCTGTTCGACGCCGCCGCCGACTACGTCGACCGTCTGCCCCGCGCACACATCGCCGGGTTCGTCGACTATCTCACCGAGCAGGAGATCCCTGCGACGGCTCGCACCCGTGTCGCCGCCGAATCCGAAGCGGTCACGGTCGTCAGCGCGCACTCCGCCGCCGGTCGCGAATGGGACGTCGTGGTGGTCGCCGGTGTCCAGGAAGGGCTGTGGCCGAGCCTGCGCGCCCGCGGCACCCTGCTCGGCATCGAGGCCCTGATCGACGCGGTCTCCGGTGCCGACGGCGGCGACGAGGCCGGTGCGCGGCTCTCCCGCACCGCACCGCTGCTCGCCGAGGAGCGACGCCTGTTCCTCGTGGCGTGCAGTCGCGCCCGCACCCACCTTCTGGTGACCGCCGTCGATTCGGTGAGCGGCGACAGCGAACTGGTCCGGTCCCGTTTCGTCGACGAACTGCGCGGTGTCGGCACCGACGACCTCGACGCGCCCGACGACCTCCTGGCCGAACCGGTGCCCGACGAGGTCCGCACCCGCGTGCTGGCCCTGCCCGCCCTCGTCGCCGAACTGCGCAGCGTGGTCTGCGATCCCGAGATCGCCGAGACCGAACCCGAACGACAGCAGCGAGCCGCCCAGCAACTCGCGCGGCTCGCGCGCGCCGGGGTGCGCGGCGCCCACCCCGACGACTGGTACGGCACGGCCGATCCCAGCACCGCCGACCCGCTGTGGGATCCCGACGACGACGCGGTGCGATTGTCGCCGTCCACGGTCGAACAGCTCACGACGTGTCCACTGCGGTGGATGTTCGAGCGCCACGGCGGTTCCGACGGCGAGAACAGCCATGCCGTCACCGGCACGCTGGTACATACCCTCGTCCAGGCGCTCGCCGGGCGGATCCCTCCCGACCGCATCGACCAGGCCCTCGAGAAGGCATGGGACTCGGTCGATCTGGGTGCCGAATGGTATGCCCGCCGCGAGCTCGAACGCACCCGCCGCATGCTCGACACCTTCTCGACGTGGCTGCAGGGCACACGCGGAGAGCTCACCGAGATCGGCGTCGAGATCAAGGTCGACGGCATCCTCGAACCCGATTCCGACGACAAGCCCCGCGTGCGGCTCCGTGGTCGCATCGACCGGCTCGAACGCGACGCCGAGGGCCGCCCGGTCGTCATCGACGTCAAGACCGCGAAGAACCCGGTGTCGAAGGACGCCGCGCGCGATCATGCCCAGCTCGCCGCCTACCAGGTGGCCGCGGCGGCCGGCGCGATCGAGGGCGAACCGGCATCGGAGCCCGGTGGCGCGCGCCTGGTCTTCGTGGCGAAGCCGCACAACAAGGAAGGCGCGACGCAGCGCGTGCAACCGCCCCTCGACGAGGACGGTCTCGCGCAGTGGCGGGAGATCATCCACGACGCGGCGGCCGCGACCCGTGGCCCCCGCTTCGTTGCGAGGGTCAACGACGGGTGCCGGCACTGCCCGGTGCTGTCGAGCTGCCCGGCACACGACGAAGGCAGGCAGGTGACAGGGGAATGAGTGCACCACGGGTGAGCGCGAAGCGCCTGGCGGAGGCACTGGGACAGTTGCCGCCGACGACCGAGCAGGCCGCCGTCATCGAGGCCCCGCCCGGCCCGATGCTGGTCGTCGCCGGGGCCGGTGCCGGCAAGACCGAGACGATGGCCGCGCGGGTGGTGTGGCTCGTCGCCAACGGTCTCGTCGAACCCGAGCAGGTGCTGGGCCTGACCTTCACGCGTAAGGCCGCGCAGCAGCTCACGGCCCGCATCCGGGCGCGCCTGGCCAAGCTCGCCGGATCGGCGCTCCTGCGCGACCTCGATCCGAGCGGCGGGTTGCGCGCACGGATCCTCGGCAGCGAACCCGAGGTGAGCACATACCACGCATACGCCGGTCGCCTGCTCACCGAGCACGGTCTGCTGCTGCCCATCGAACCGTCGGCGACGCTGCTGTCCGAGACCGAGCTGTGGCAGGTCGCGCACCGCGTGGTCAGCTCGTGGGACGGCGAACTCGACACCGACCGCAATCCCGCATCGGTGACCGAGGCCGTTCTCGCCCTGTCCGGCCAGCTCTCCGAGCACCTCGTCGAGCCGGATCTGCTGCGCGACGCCCACGTCGAACTCGAACAGCTGGTGCACACCCTCCCGCCCGGCCCGGGGCAGCGCGGAGCACCGTCGAAGACGCTGCTCGGCTACCTCGAGACCCAGCACGCGCGGTTGCAGTTGCTTCCGCTCGTCGAACGGCTGTCCGAGACACTGCGTCGCGAAGGTGCTCTCGACTTCGGGAGCCAGATGTCGCTCGCCGCGCGGGTCGCCCGCGATCACCGCGAGGTGGGAGCCGGGGAGCGGGAACGATTCCGGGCTGTGCTGCTCGACGAGTACCAGGACACCGGGCACGCCCAGCGCGTGTTACTCGCCGCCCTGTTCGGCGGTGGCGCCGATCCCGGTCTCGCGGTCACCGCGGTCGGCGATCCCATGCAGTCCATCTACGGCTGGCGCGGCGCGTCGGCCGCCAACCTGCCGCGGTTCGCGACCGACTTCCCGGCGGCCGACGGCGAGCCGGCACCCACCCGCGAACTGCTCACCAGCTGGCGCAATCCGCCGCAGGCCCTCGAACTGGCGAACGTCTCGTCCGAACCTCTGCGCGATCGCGGGGTGTCGGTCAGCCGGTTGCGTCCCCGCCCCGACGCGGCCGCCGGCGACGTCCGCCTCGCGTTGCACTCCGACGTCGCGGTGGAACGCGACTGGGTCGCCGACCGGATCGCCGACGAGTACGCCGCCGCCCGCGAGGCCGGACGCACACCGCCGACCGCTGCGGTCCTCGTCCGGCGCAACGCCGACGCCGCTCCGATCGCCGAGGCGCTGCGCGCCCGCGACCTTCCGGTCGAGGTCGTCGGCATCGGCGGGTTGCTGCACACGCCCGAAGTCGCCGACGTGCTCGCGATGTTGCGCCTGGCGGCGGATCCGCTGGCCGGGAGCGCAGCTGTGCGGGTGCTCACCGGCGCCCGCTGGCAGCTCGGTGCCGCCGACCTGAAGGCACTGTGGGAGCGCGCCCAGGAACTGGCCATCGCGGGACGCTGGGGTGTCGCCGGGGCGGTGACCGATCCCGACGCGCTCGAGGACGCCCTCGATTCGGCGCTGCCCGGTGAATATGCCGACCAGGCCGGTCTCGCTGATGCGATCTCCGATCCCGGCGACAGCAGCCGCTATTCGAAGTTCGGCTACGCGCGCATCGTCGCGCTCGGTCGCGAGCTGACCTCCCTGCGCGAGCGGCTCGGCCAGCCGCTCACCGAACTCGTCGCCGAGGTCGAGCGTGTGCTCGGTATCGGCATCGAGACCGAGGCCCGCGTGGGCCGCCGACGCGGTGTCGCCGGCCGCGAGCATCTCGACGCCTTCGCCTCGGTCGTCGCGTCCTACGCGGGGCGGACCAACGCGACCCTGCCCGGTTTGCTGTCCTATCTCGCGGCGGCGGAGGAGATCGAGCAGGGGCTCGCGCCCGGTGAGGTGGAAGTCGACCCCGACCGCGTGCAGGTCCTCACCGTCCACTCCGCGAAAGGCCTCGAATGGGAGGTCGTCGCCGTCCCACATGTCGCTGCCGGGGTCTTCCCATCCTCCACCGCCGCCGCGACCTGGCTCGGTTCGACGACCGAACTTCCCCCGCACTTGCGGGGCGACCGGGTGCTGCCCGCCGACGATCCGGGCAGCACCGACGGTGTGCCCGTGCTCGAGCTCGACGACCTCTCCGATCGCAAGATGCTCGAGCGGGCCATCGACTCCCACAAGGACGCGCTCAAGCGCCGCAAGCTCGACGAGGACCGTCGGCTGTTCTACGTCGCTCTCACCCGCACCGAACGAACACTGTTCGTCTCCGCCCACCACTGGGCAGACACCGGATCCGAACCGAAGGGACCCTCGCAGTTCCTCGAGGAACTGCACGAGATCGTCACGGCCCGGCCCGAACTCGGTGCGATCGACCACTGGGCTCCGGAACCCGAACCGGAGGAGGAGAACCCGCTCACGGCCTCACCGCGCAGCGCACTGTGGCCGCGCGACCCGCTCGGTGCCCGGCGCACCGAGGTCGAACGCGGCGCGGCACTGGTCCTCGCCGAGTTCGACCGGACCGACCTCCCGACCGAATACGACGACGATCCCGACGAGTGGGCCACCGACGTCGATGCGCTCCTGGCCGAACGCGAACAGCGCGCCGAGCAGAGCGCCGAGGTGGTGCTGCCCGCACAGCTGTCAGTCAGCCAACTCGTCGATCTCGCCACCGATCCCGACGCCCTCGCCGCGCGTCTGCGTCGTCCGTTGCCGTTCCGGCCCAATCCGCTCGCGCGTCGCGGCACTGCCTTCCACGCGTGGCTCGAGCGCAGATTCGGCGCGACGCGCCTGCTCGACCTCGACGAGCTTCCCGGTGCCGACGACGAGGACGGCGACGATTCGCACTTCGACCGGCTCCAGGAGGCATTCCTGCGGTCGAAGTGGGCGTCGCGCAACCCCGTCGAGGTCGAGGTGCCGTTCGAAACGGCCCTGGGCGGCACCGTGATCCGCGGACGTATCGACGCCGTCTTCGAGGATCCGGACGGCGGTTGGACGGTCATCGACTGGAAGACCGGCGCCGAACCGGAAGGCGAGAAGCTCGCCGCGGTGGGTGTGCAGCTCGCCGCCTACCGGCTCGCCTGGGCCCAGTTGATGGCAGCGCGGACCGAGCGGCTCACCGGCCGACCGGCCGAACTGCCGCTGCACAAGGTCCGAGCGGCCTTCCACTACGTCCGCACCGGACGCACCGTCGCGCCCGAGGAACTGCCGAATGCGGCGATGCTCGAACGCCTCGTGCTCGAGGCGGGGAATCTGCGAGGGCGTGCCGACGGCGAGTGACGCAACCTCAGGGGCGCTGCCCGATACCGGTGGCCACTTCGTGTGCCCGGCGTCCGGCAGTATCGGGTGCAAGGGGAGCGGTGGGCATCCCGGCTCCCTCCCGCAGTCCCGACAGGAATTCCTCGAGGATCTCGGGCGGCGAATACTGCGGTTCCCAGCCCAGTTCTGTGCGGGCGCGCGTGCTGTCGAGCAATGGAAGTTGCAACACGGTGTCGAGCAGGCCGGGGGAGGCCGGAACGAGATGCGCGTGCCAGGCCGCCCGCACGGCCTTGCGGAGTGCTGCACGCGGTACGGGGATCTTCCTGGCGGAGAACATCTCTGCCAGGAACGCGCCGTCCACGGGCGGTTCCGTGGCGAGGTTGAACGCGCCGCGGACGGGCCGGACGGTCGCACGGACGAAGGCGTCGGCCACGTCGCTCGTGTGCAGTACCTGGGCACGCAGATCCTCGACCAGCGGCATCACGGGGAGCAGTCCGCTGCGCAGCAGGTTTCCCGGGAGCAGGGGGCCGACGAACAGGCGTCGCTGTGAGGTCGCCGATTCGCGCTTGAAGAGGAAGTAGGGCCGCATCCGTACGATGCGCATCTCCGGCGCCCGCAGTTCGAGGGTGTCGAGAAAACGTTCCAGATACGACTTCTCGCGGGGATAGGCGGCACCCGGCCACCCATGTGTGGGCCAGTCCTCGGTGACGCGATCCGTCGAGCGTCCGGGCGAATAGGCCGCGACCGACGACGAGTAGATCAGCGCGGGAACCTTCTCCGCGGCAGCCGCCTCGAAGACAGAGATCGCGCCGAGCACATTGTTCTCCCAGGTCACCTCCGGGCGGTGCGTGGGTTGGAACAGCCAGGACAGGTGGATCACCGCGTCCGCGCCCCGCACGATGGGGCGGAAGTCGTCGGTGGTGGTGTCGGCGACCGTGAAGGTCGCCTTGGGGGACGTCCATTCCGTCGGTCGTCGCGCGACGCCGACGATCTCGGCGACGTCGGGTTCGCGTCCGAGCGCCTCGACGATCCCGGTTCCCAGATTTCCGGTCGCGCCGACGACGACCACCTTCAGACCACGTGCGGTGTCCATACCGACGCATACCCGCTCGCTGTGACCTCACTCACCGCGTGTGGTCAGCTCAGCGGGAGGATGTGCGGCGGACCTTCAGTGCCTCGGTGACGAGCGGGACCTGCAGCGGAAGCCGGGCGAGCGACACCGCCTTGGCGGCGGGGGAGAGCTTCGGGCTGCGCAGCCACGTCACGGCCATCTGCACGTTGGCGGGGAAGACCGCCAGGAACAGCGCCGCGGCCAGGGAACCGCCGAGGCGCCGGGTGCGGGGCACGGCGAGCGCGCCGGCGACGGCGATCTCCGCGACCCCCGAGGCGTAGGTGTAGGTGCGGGCATCACCCGGCAGGGCGCGGGGCACCATGCCGTCGAACGGTTCCGGTCGCACGAAGTGCAGGACCCCCACGCCGAGAAGTAGACCTGCCAGCCGGATCGCAGAGCGCTGCGACGCTTTCGTGGACATGCGTGCCACACTAGCGCGCGGCGGTACGCTGCGATCCGGTACCGGGCGCAGTTCGTTCGGTACCGCGACGACCGAGGGTGGCCACCAGTGGAGGCCGACAGCAGGAAGGTGGGACACCGCGATGCCCGGGAGGTTGCGTGCGCGGTTCAGCCGCTCCGATCAGCTCACCGAGCGCCCCGACTTCGCGCTCGTCGGTGTGCTGCGCGTACCCCAGGAACAGACGAGTCCCGGACTCGCGATCGCGCGTCGCATCGGCTACGCGTTCGCGGCGCTGTTCCTCGCGGTCGTCGTGGTCTACCTCGATCGCGATGGCTACCGCGACGCCCAGGGCGACGAACTGTCGCTGCTGGACTGCGTCTACTACGCCACGGTCTCGCTCTCGACCACCGGCTACGGCGACATCACCCCGTTCACACCCGAAGCGCGCCTGATCAACATCTTGCTGATCACCCCGCTCCGGGTGTTCTTCCTCATCGTGCTCGTCGGTACCACTCTGTCGGCACTGACCGAGAGTTCCCGGCAAGCATTCAAGATCCAGCGTTGGAGGCGCCGCGTGCGTAATCACACCGTCGTCATCGGTTACGGCACCAAGGGCCGTACCGCAGTCGACGCGATGCTCGGCGACGGGGTACCCCCGTCCGAGATCGTCGTGGTCGACACCGATCCGGTGGTTCTCGAGTCCGCGGCCGGCCAGGGCCTCGTGACGGTCCAGGGTTCGGCGACGAAGTCCGATGTGCTCCGGCTCGCCGGGGTGCAGCACGCGTCGGCGGTGATCGTCGCCGCGAACCGCGACGACACCGCGGTGCTCGTGACCCTCAGCGCCCGCGAGATCGCCCCGCGCGCGAAGATCGTCGCCGCCATCCGCGAGTCGGAGAACACCCACCTGCTGCGTCAGTCCGGTGCCGACTCGGTGGTCATCTCGTCGGAGACGGCGGGGCGACTGCTCGGCATCGCCACGACCACGCCGAACGTTGTCGAGATGATCGAGGACCTGCTCACCCCGGAAGCCGGGTTCGCCATCACCGAACGCGATGTCGACCCCAGCGAGGTCGGGGGATCCCCGCGGCATCTCAAGGACATCGTGCTCGCCGTCGTCCGCGACGGGCGGATGTGGCGGATCGGTTCGCCCGAGGTCGACGCGCTCGAAGCGAACGACAAACTGCTCTACATCCGGCTGGTGGGTTCGTCGCCGGGCGCCATGCGTGGCTAGGGTGCTGATGTGACCGGTTTCGCTTTGTCGGGTACCCCGCTGCTCTCACGTACCGTCGTCGACCGGGCGGAGGAACTGCGTTCGGACGAGGACGCCCTGCGCGCCGGCTGGGCCGGTGCGAAACTCCTGCGGGTCGATCGTCGCAACCAGGTCCGTGTCTCCGACAACGCGCTCGTGCTCGGTGAGGCGTCCGAGCTCGGTCCCGAACCGGTCGAGGGCGCGATCTTCCTGGGTATCCGCGACGGACACCACGTCTGGGCGTCTCGCGTCCTGGCGCAGACGGGCACGGTGGCCGATCTGCGGCGCATCGGCGAGCGTCTCGACGATGCCGACGCCGATCTGATGGTCAGCGCGGTCGCGTTGCTGAACTGGCACGACAACGCCGGCTACAGCGCGGTCGACGGCTCGCCCACCCGTCCGACGATGTCCGGCTGGTCGCGGATCAGCACCGAGACCGGACACCAGGAGTTCCCTCGCACCGACCCGGCGATCATCTGCCTCGTACACGACGGACACGACCGGGTGCTGCTCGCCCGGCAACCGGTGTGGCCCGAGCGGCGCTTCTCCGTTCTCGCAGGCTTCGTCGAAGCCGGTGAGTCGCTCGAATCGTGCGTGGTGCGGGAGATCCGTGAAGAGGTCGGTGTCGAGGTGCGCGACGTGCGGTATCTCGGCAGTCAGCCCTGGCCGTTCCCTCGATCGCTCATGCTCGGATTCGCGGCGATCGCCGATCCCGAGCAGGCGCTGGACTTCCGCGACGGGGAGATCACCGAGGCGCGGTGGTTCACTCGTGACGAGGTCCGTGCGGCGCTGGCGACTGGCGACTGGGCGTCCGCCGAGGACGCCCCGCTGTTGTTGCCCGGTTCGATCTCCATTGCGCGCGGGATGCTCGAGGGCTGGGCCAAGGAGTAGCAGTCCGTGCGGTAGAGGGCACTGCGGTAGAGGGCACTGCGGTAGAGGGCACTGCGGTAGAGGGCACAGGATCGAGTCGGGCCCGGACACGGGAGAGGCCGGCCGCGACGAACGCGACCGGCCTTACCGGAAGAGCGGGAGCTACAGACCCAGAGCGCGCTGGACCTCGGCGAGCGACGGGTTGGTCGCGGTGCTGCCGTCGGCGAACTTGACGGTGGGCACCACGTGGTTGCCGTTGTTGACGCTGCCGACGAACTCCGCGGCGGCCGGATCCGACTCGATGTCGATCTCGGCGTATGGGATGCCGTTCTGGTCGAGCTGGGTCTTCAGCCGCCTGCAGTAACCGCACCAGGTGGTGGAGTAGACGGTGAGGGCGGGTGCGTCGGTGGGCGTCATGTCTTCGAGAACATCACAGGCGCCGAACATGTTCCGCGACGGGGTGAGCTGTGTTCCTCACCACACCGGGTGATCTCACCGGTGGGCTGCGCTGTCGGCGGTCGCTGTCATGATGGAGGCCATGTGTGCGGATGTGGTGGACGGTCTCGACCCCGAGCAGGCAGCAGCGGTGCTCGCCCCACGCGGGCCGGTCTGCGTGCTCGCCGGCGCCGGTACCGGCAAGACCCGCACGATCACCCGCCGCATCGCCCATCTCGTCTCGGCCGGTCACGTCTCCGCGAGCCAAGTCCTCGCCGTCACCTTCACCGCCCGCGCGGCAGGGGAGATGCGTTCCCGCCTACGCGCCCTGGGCATCGGTGGCGACGGTACGCAGGTGCAGGCCCGCACCTTCCACGCCGCTGCGCTGCGGCAGCTGCGGTACTTCTGGCCGCAGGTGGTCGGCGACACACCCTGGCAACTGCTCGATCGCAAGTTCGCGGCGGTCTCGCAGGCGGCGAACCGGTGCGGCTTCCCGACCGACACCGACACCGTGCGCGACCTGCTGTCCGAGATCGAATGGTCCAAGGGCACGCTCGTCGCGCCCGAGGACTATCCCGCCGCGGCCGCCCGCGCCCACCGCACCCCACCGGCCGATCCCGAGCGGGTCGCGCGTGTCTACGAGACGTACGAGCAGCTCAAGACCCGGTCGGGCGACGGGATGTATCTCGACTTCGACGACCTGCTGCTGCACACCGCCGCGGCCCTCGAGGACAACCTCGCGGTGGCCGAGGAGTTCCGCGACCGCTACCGCTGCTTCGTCGTCGACGAGTACCAGGACGTCACGCCGCTGCAGCAGCGCGTGCTCGACGCGTGGCTCGGCGCGCGCGACGACCTCACGGTGGTCGGCGACGCCAACCAGACCATCTACTCGTTCACGGGCGCCACCCCGAAGCACCTGCTCGACTTCTCCCGCCGGTTCCCCGACGCCACGGTCGTGCGCCTCGAACGCGACTACCGCTCCACGCCGGAGGTGGTCGACCTCGCCAACCGCGTGATCGGTGCGGCGCGGGGCCGCATCGCCGGCACCCGGCTCAAGCTCATCGGTCAGCGTCCGTCCGGGCCGGAGCCCACCTTCGCCGAGTTCGACGACGAACCCGCCGAAGCGCAGGCGGTCGCCAAGGCCGTCGCGAAGCTGATGGGCAAGGGGGTCCCGGCGGCCGAGATCGCGGTGCTCTACCGCATCAATGCCCAGTCCGAGGCCTACGAGCAGGCGTTCACGCAGGCGGGTATCCCGTACCAGGTGCGCGGCGGTGAAGGTTTCTTCAACCGCGCGGAGGTCCGGCAGGCGGTCAACGCCCTGCGTCAGGTGGGTACGCGCGACGACCTGCCGGAGGATGCCGGTCGCGGTGCCGGGCTGCGCAGCCTCGTCCGGGCCACCTTGGTGCCGCTGGGCCTGACCGACACCGAACCGGTGGGTGCGCAGGCACGCGAGCGCTGGGCGTCGCTCGTCGCGCTCGTGCAGCTCACCGAGGAACTGCTCGAGCACGAACCCGATCTCGATCTGCAGGGTCTGTTGCGCGATCTCGCGGCCCGTGCCGAGGCGCGCCAGCCACCGACGGTCCAGGGCGTCACCCTCGCGTCGCTGCATGCGGCGAAGGGCCTCGAATGGGACGCCGTCTTCCTCGTCGGACTCACCGACGGCACCCTGCCGATCACTCATGTCACCGGCGACAAGGACACACCGCCCGACGAGGCCGGCATCGAGGAGGAACGGCGGCTGCTCTATGTCGGTGTCACCCGAGCCCGTGTGCACCTGCAACTGTCGTGGGCGTTGTCCCGCACGGCGGGCGGACGTCGGTCGCGGCGACGCTCTCGATTCCTTCACGGGCTCATCCCCGACAGTTCACCCGCGTCGAAGATCGCCGAACCGTCCTCCCCGCGGAAGAAGCGCCCGCAATGCCGCGTCTGTGGCAAGCCGCTCATGGGCACCACCTCGACCATGCTCGGCCGCTGCGAGGGTTGCCCATCCGATCTCGACGAGAATCTGCTGGTCGCGCTCAAGGAATGGCGCCGGGAGCGTTCGAAGGAGATGAAGGTTCCGGCCTACGTCGTCTTCAGCGACAACACCCTCGTCGCGATCGCCGAACAGCAGCCGCGCGACGATCGTGCGCTGGTCGCCATCCCGGGGATCGGGGCGAAGAAGCTCGAGCAGTACGGTGCCGACGTGCTCGCCCTCGTGCGGGGGGAGCGCACCGTCGACACCCTCGACCTCTGACGACTACCCGACCGTGTTCATTCGGCGCACAGGCAGAAGTAGTGCCCGGCCGGTCGCGGAACACCCGGAAGGTGCTTTTGTTCGAGCCGTCGTCGGCGCGCAACGCATCGAGCCCGAGGACGAGGCGTTCGGCCTCGTCGAGGTCGGGCAGGAGTCTCGTGGTCGCGAGGGACATGCCCTCCGACTTTGGTGCGGGGATGAAGAACGCGGCACGAAACCGCAGGTAGAAAATAACTTGTGCCGATCGTGCTCACGAATCTAGTCTGGATGACGATGTCACGGGAGACGGTCCGTGCGCGACGAGAAAGTGAGGTGGCCCCGATGCTCGGTTTCGATGCTTTTGCAGCGGCAGCGGCCCCTCGTGTCGCTGGGGCCGCCGCTACCACTCGCACCGCCACATCTGTGGCACCCGCAGTGGCAGCCGCGCCGCGTGCACGCCGACGTGTGCACGCCGCCGCCGTCTCGTCCGTGGTCGGAAGTCGATCGGGAACTGTTTCCCGGTAGACCTTTCGTCTCCTCCAGGCCACGGACCCCGCCCAGCGGACCGTGGCCTTTCTCGTTCTCCGGCCGGGTTCGCATCGCATTCCACCGAACCAACGAAGGAGCTCACGTGCCGAGCGAATACCCGTCGAGCCTGCCGAACCGAACGGAAGGAGACGAGATGCGTTGTACCGACATCCTGTCGCGCAGCGACACTTTCGCGGTCTCCCGCAACGACCGCGACCGCGACACCCTGCCGTGCCACGACAACGACCCCGATCTCTGGTTCGCTGAGACCCCGGCCGATCTCGAGTACGCCAAGACGCTGTGTGCGGGCTGCCCGGTGCGTGCCCAGTGTCTCGACGCCGCTCTCGAGCGGGAGGAACCCTGGGGCGTGTGGGGCGGGGAGATCATCGACCGTGGTGTCGTCGTGGCCCGCAAGCGGCCGCGGGGCCGGCCGCGGAAGAATTCGCTGCCCGAACCCCGCAAGGAACTGGTCTGTGCGTGAATACGGTTGCCCGGCTTTGTCACTCCTCGACGAAGCCGGGTAGCCATTCACTGAGGATGCGCATGTACGGTGCCTCGGCGTCGAGCTGAGCGCAGATGCCGACCGAGCCGAGCAGCACCCGGAACACACTCACGTACTCGGGCGGAAGATTCAGCGTCCGAGCCGTCTTGAAGGTCGAACTCGAGAAGTCCGTGGCCGTGCCCGCCACCCGCTGCAGCCATGTGCGGGTGAAGTGGAACGACTCGGTGTGGATCGGGTCGGTGAACGGCCGGAGGTAGTCGGCGATCTCCTCGTCGGTGACCGTGCGGCCGGGCAGGACGAACTTGTTGTCGTAGAGCAGCCGGGTGAGTTCGTCGAAACGTTCCTCGAGGGCGAGTCGGACCATCCGTCCGAGCACCGGCGGGAAGCCGTCGGGCATCGACGCCGTGGCCCCGAAGTCGATGACTCCGAGACGGCCGTCGTCGAGAAGCATGAAATTGCCCGGATGCGGGTCGCTGTGGAGCAGACCGGCGCGCGCGGGCGAACAGAAGTGGAACTCCGCGAGCAGCGCACCGGCCCGGTTGCGCTGCTCCCGCGTGCCACCGCTGATGATCACAGACAGCGGAGTGGCCGAAAGCCATTCGGTCACGACGACTTTCGGGGCGCTCGCGACGACACGCGGGATCACGAACTTCTCGTCGCCGGCGAAGGCCTTCGCGAAGGCTCGCTGGTTGTCGGCCTCGATCCGGTAGTCGAGCTCTTCCTCGGTGCGTGCGGACAACTCGTCGAGCAGCGCACGCACATCGGCACCCGGCATCATCGTGGCGAACAATCCGGCGAACCGGGACAGCGTGCGCATGTCGGCGCGCAGAGCCTCGTCGGCGCCCGGGTACTGGACCTTCACCGCGACCTCGCGTCCGTCCGACCACACGGCCCGGTGCACCTGGCCGATACTGGCCGACGCGACGGGCACGTCGTCGAACGACTCGAAGCGCTCACGCCACTTCGTGCCGAGTTGCTGGTCGAGCACGCGGTGCACGGCTTGGGCGGGCAGTGGAGGGGCCTCCGCCTGCAGTTTGGTGAGCGCCTCCCGATACGGCTCGGCGAACTCCTCCGGGACGGCGGCTTCCATCACGCTCATGGCCTGGCCGAACTTCATGGCGCCGCCCTTGAGTTCGCCCAACACACTGAACAACTGTTCGGCGGCCTTCGCCGTCATCTCGGCGTCGATCTCCTCCCGATCTCCACCGGCGAGTCGACGGCCGAAACCGACAGCGGCGCGCCCGGCGATTCCCAGAGGAATGCTCGCGAGCTTGGCAGTGCGGGACGAGCTTCTGCGAGGGATGTCTGGCACGCCCCCCATCATGCCTGACCGACCCGAGCGATGGCCGAGCAGTCGCACCGGGGGTGACGGAACCATCGGCGCGTGACGATGCGGTGGGTTCGCAGGTCCAGTTCGAGTGTGCGGTCGACCGCCGGGGTCACGGACGGATCTGCGGAGAGGAACGCCTCGATCTGGCCGACGGCCATCGCCGCGGTCGCCGACGTCACCGCCCTGCCGGCGTGGCCCTGCCGCCCGTACAGCTGACTCGCCAGTCGCGGCCAGGACGGATCGAGATCGGCCCGCACGAGATCGGCGCAGCGCAGACAACTGCTCCGGCCGGGGAGTACGAACGGGCCGACGATGCCGCGTCCGTCCCTGATCCGCACCGCGAGATGGGGGATACCGGCCCGCACGAGCATGTTCACGAGATGGGGGTCGGGCACCTGCCCGTCGGCGAGGACGACACAGTCGGCCGGGTCCTGCAGTTCGTCACCGGACGACGAGCGCACCCACCGCACATCCCATACCGGGAGATCCTCGACGATCGCCGAAGCGAGCGGACCCGAGCCGTGGACCCGCACCCGCCGCGGTCGCGCCGGACCGGGCGACGCGGGGACCTGCCGGACCGCACCCGTCGCGGTGAGCTCATCGAGCACCTGCCGGACCCGTCCGGACGGAAGCCCGCGCTCGGCTGCGACGTCCAGCACCTCGTCGAGGGTGAGCCGGCCGTCGAGCAGTCGGACGAGAACGCCGAGGTCGAAACTGTCCATGCCCTGGGGTGGCAGGACGACGGTCGCGGTGCCGGGACCCCAGCCGAGCTGGAGCGAGCCGTCGGACCGCTCGAGCACGGCCAGTTCCGGATCGACCCGGAGAACCGCAGCCTCGGCCGGCGCGGGATTCGTGGTCGTCTCGCGCGATGCGGTGATCATGGAGACAGACTGACAGTATCCGCGCCCGTGGACGGCTCACGAGGAGCAGTTTGTCCACAGGCGCGGGTGCCTCTATCGGGTCGTTCTAGGAGGTGCTGTCGTCCCCGGGCCGGTCCTCGCCGGATCCGTCCTCGGCCGCGCGATCCCGTTCGGCCTGCTCACGTTCCATGGTCGCCTGAAGCTGGGCGATCGGATCCTCGAAGGCTCCGGTGCCACCGCCGATCACACGATCGACGAAGGCCGTCGGGTTGTCGAGATCCGACGAGTCCGGCAGCAGGTCGGGATGCGCCCACACATGGTCGCGGGCCTCGGTGCCGGCGTCGGTGGTGAGGCGTCGCCACAGCGCAGCGGCCTCGCGCACCTTCCGGGGCCGGAGCTCGAGGCCGACGAGCGTAGCGAAGGTCTGCTCGGCCGGTCCGCCCGTGGCGCGGCGACGGCGCAGGGTCTCGGTGAGGGCCGAGGCACCCGGGAGCCGCTCGCCGAGCGCGTCGGCGACGACCGTCTCGACCCAGCCCTCGACGAGCGCGAGCATCGTCTCGAGTCGTTCGAGTGCGGCCTTCTGCTCCGGGGTGGTCTGGGGTTCGAACGCGCCCTGCTTGAGGATTTCCTCGAGCTTGGACGGGTCGGTGAGTGCAGACGGGTCGAGTCCCTGGGCGAGATCCTCGATCGACGACATGTCCATGCGGATGCCGCGTGCGTACTCCTCGACGGTCGCCAGCATCCGCTGACGCAGCCACGGCACGTGGCTGTAGAGGCGCTGGTGGGCGGCCTCGCGTGCGGCGAGGAAGACGAGCACCTCCTGAGCGGGCTGCTCGAGTCCTTCACCGAAGCTCTCGACCGCGGCCGGCAGGAGAGCGGCGGTGCCCTCCGGGCCGAGGGGGAGACCGATGTCGGTGGAGGTGAGCACTTCCTTCGACAACTGGCCGAGGGCCTGGCCGAGCTGGGAGCCGAAAGCAACCCCACCCATCTGGGAGAACATCCCGAGCATGGGCCCGGCCATCGCACGGGCCTCCTCGGGCAGACCGTTCAGCATCATGCCGTTGACCTGCTCGGCGATCGGATCGCACAGGCGCTTCCACGTCTCGAGCGTGTTGTCGAGCCAGTCGACGGGCGTCCACGCCACGACCTTCGAGGCACCCGCGGGCAGCGTGGTGGCCGCGTCGAGCCACAGTTCCGCGAGGCGCGCGGCGTCCGTCACAGCGTCGGCGGTACGGGGCGAGACCGGGTCGACGGACCCGATCTGCTGACGTGCGAGCTTCGTCGCGATGTCGTAGTTGACCGGACCCGAGCCGCCGCCGGAACCCATGGCGCTGCCCATACCGGCGAGCATCTGGCCGAACTGGCTGAGCATCTGACCGAACTGCGCGGGATCGAAGCCCTGACCGCCGAACGGGTTGTCGCCCCCACCGCTGCCGGGGAGTCCGAATCCGAAGGGCATGCCGCCACCGGCTCCGCCGCTACCGGAACCCTCGTCCTTCCTACGGTCGGGGTCGTCGTCGGGATTCGAGAATCCGAAGGGCGTGTCGCTCATGTATCCAACGGTACAAGGCGTCCAGGGCGGGGACCGGCGTCGTGGTCACGCTCATGGCGAACACGACACGGTCGTGGTGTGAAGGGGGTGGTCGGGCGACCGTTACCCTGGCCGGGTGAATCGTCGCTACGTCCTGCCGCTCGCGCTCGTGCTTCCGATCCTCGTCATTGTGGTCGTGGCGTTCAACGTCCGGGCGCCGTACGTGGCGCTCGGCCCCGGCCCCGTCTTCGACACGCTCGGGGAGATCGAGGGCACCCCGGTCGTCGCGCTCGAGGGGATCGAGGCGGACGAGACCGAGGGCAGTCTGTTCATGACGACCGTCGGGGTCACCGACAATCTCACCCTCGCGCAGACCTTCACCGCCTGGATCAGCGGGCGCTACGGCGTGGCGCCGCGCGAGCAGGTCTACCCGCCCGACCGCAGCAAGGACGAGGTCCAGGCCGTCGACCAGGCGCAGTTCGCCCAGTCGGAGCGGTCCGCCGAACTCGCCGCCCTGCACTATCTCGACCTGCCGGTGACCCTGCGGATCGCCGAGGTGGGCCAGGACGCCCCTGCCGCCGGGTTGCTCGAGGCGGGCGACCGGATCGTCGCCGTCGGCGGCGAGAAGATGCGCACGGCCGGCCAGGTCCAGCGCGCGGTCGGCGACGTGCCGCCCGGTGAGTCGGTGGACGTCACCGTCCGGCGCGGCGATGCCGAGGAGTCGTTCGACGTTCCCGTCGGTTCCCGGCCCGGCGACCCGGACAAGGGCTTCCTGGGCATCGCCACCGAGGAGGTTCCCGAGGTGCCCTTCGAGGTCACCTTCAACCTCGCCGACATCGGCGGACCGTCCGCCGGCCTGATGTTCAGTCTGGCCGTGGTGGACAAGCTCAGCCCGGGCCTGCTCAACGGCGGTCTGGACGTCGCCGGTACCGGCACCATCGACTCGGACGGGATGGTCGGTCCGATCGGCGGGATCACCCACAAGCTCACCGCGGCGTCGGAGGACGGCGCGACCGTCTTCCTGGTGCCCGCCGAGAACTGCGCGGAGGCGCAGAGCGGCGCCCCCGAGGGTGTGCAGCTCGTGAAGGTCGAGACGCTCGAGGGTGCGATCGACGCGCTGGCAGCGATCGCGGACGGACGCGACGCGCCCGCCTGCAGCTGATCCCGCCCGTCGGCAGCCGATCCCGCGCGCCGCACGGGGGCCGGCAGTGCGGTGATCGCCCTCTCAGTAGTCGTCGTCGCTCGCCTCGAGGGTCGCGTACAACGCGGCCACGACGTGCGGGGCGAGGTTGTCGTAGGTCCGCAGTTCAGTGCCCGCGAACGGATCGTCGTCGTCGAGGGGGCGCAACTGAAGGAGCGAGAGTGACGGCCCGTCGCGCAGGACCGCGGAGATGAGGCGGGCGGCGCGTCGTTCCGGGTGACTGTGCGCTGCGAGCCGGGCCGCCTCGTCTGCCGCGTGGGCGTCGGCGAGCAATGGCGTGAAGGCGTCGTCGAGTTCGTTCTCCGCGCTCGGCGGCAGCACGACCACCTCCTGCACGAGAGCGCACCCGGCAACCGATCCGGGCCAGGTGGTCGTGGCGAGGAACTCCTCGAGTGCGGGACTGCCGCCCTCGACGTCGTCGGGGAAAGATTCCTGCGCGATCGGGGTGTACTCGTGTCCCTCGTCGAGCTGGTCGGCGAGGGCGGGTTCGGCGGCTGCGAGAAGCACGGTCGGGACGAGCGCGAACATGACGGGAGGGCGGTCCCAACCCTCCACATCCGCGAAATCGATGATCTCGTGGACGGCGCGCGCGAGTCCTTGTTCGGAAGGTACGGGAAGACGTTGGTTCACCGGCCTATCCTGGCACCCGTACGCGGGTGTGCGCTGCCGGACCTGCGTCGTGCGACCCCCTGTACGAGGATTCCGTAGAGTGGGGCGAAACGGTCACTCCGTGAGAACGAGGCGTGCTCGCACGCTTTCGTCGAGCGCGAGATGTACAGATGCGGTGCGATCGCGCCGCCGGACGAGTTGGGAGCGTGGCACGTGGGCATGAGGCCCCCGACCGGAGTACCTACATTGTCGAAGCGGAGCAGAGTTCTGCTGATCCTGGCAGTGGTGGCCGCAGTGCTGCTCCTGCTCGGACCACGGTTGGTGGACACCTACACCAACTGGCTCTGGTTCGGCGAGGTCGACTTCCGGGACGTATACGTCAAGGTTCTCCTGACCCGGATCGCACTGTTCCTGGCGGTCGGGTTGTTCATCGGCGGTGTCGTCTGGCTGGCGATGCTGCTCGCCTACCGGTCGCGCCCGGTCTTCGTGCCGACCACCGGACCCAACGATCCGGTGGCGCGCTACCGCACCACCGTGATGACGCGCATGCGCGCCTTCGGGATCGGTATCCCGGTCGTGCTCGGTGTGCTCTCCGGTCTGGTCGCCCAGGCCGGCTGGGTCACCGTCCAGATGTTCTTCAACGGCGGCGACTTCGGCACCACCGATCCGCAGTTCGGTCTCGACGTCGGCTTCTACGCCTTCGACCTGCCGTTCTACCGCTTCCTGCTCAACTGGTTCTTCGTCGCGATCGTGCTCGGGTTCATCGCGAACCTCGTCACCCACTACATCTTCGGCGGCATCCGCCTCGCCGGTCGCGGGGGAAGCATGTCGACGGCCTCGCGTGTGCAGCTCGCGGTCCTCGCCGGCCTGTTCGTCGCGTTCAAGGCGTTCGCCTACTGGCTCGATCGGTACGAACTGCTGTGGAGCAGCCGCAAGGAACCCACCTTCACCGGCGGTGGCTTCACCGACATCAATGCGGTGTTGCCGGCCAAACTCATCCTGCTCGCGATCGCCGTCATCTGCGCGATCGCGTTCTTCGCCGCGATCTTCCTGCGCGACCTGCGGATCCCCGCGCTCGCGACGGCGCTGCTCGTGCTCTCGTCGATCCTCGTCGGCGCGGTGTACCCGCTCATGGTCGAGCAGTTCTCGGTGCGCCCGAACGCTGCCGACAAGGAGAGCGAGTACATCGAGCGCAACATCGCCGCGACCCGCGAGGCGTACGGCATCACCGACGACAAGGTGGCGTACGAGGACTACCCGGGTGTGGGCACCACCTCGCCCGAGAACATCCCGGCCGACATCACCACGATCGCGAACGCCCGCCTGCTCGACCCGAACGTGCTTCCCCGCACGTTCACGCAGCAGACGCAGCTGAAGAACTTCTACGGCTACCCCGAGTCGCTCGACATCGACCGGTACGAGCTCGACGGTCGTATGGAGGACTACATCGTCGCGGCGCGTGAGCTCTCGCCGACGAGCCTGACCGGCAACCAGACCGACTGGATCAACCGCCACACCGTGTACACGCACGGCAACGGTCTCGTCGCGGCGCCCGCCAACCGCGTGAACGCCGCCGCGAGTGCCTCGGCGGAGGAGGCCGCCAACAGCAACAGCGGCTATCCCGTCTACTTCGTCAGCGACCTGGCGTCGCTCGCTGCGGAGAACCAGGTCATCCCCGTCGAGCAGCCCCGCATCTACTACGGCGAGGTCATCGCCGAGGCCGATCCGGACTACGCGATCGTCGGCAACAGCGCCGACTCGTCCGGTCCGCGCGAGTACGACACCGACACCGAAAAGTACACCTACACCGGCTCGGGCGGCGTCGACATCGGCAACTGGTTCAACCGGCTCGCCTTCGCCGCGAAGTACGGCGAACGCAACATCCTGTTCTCGAGCGCCATCGGCAGCGACTCGAAGATCCTGTTCAACCGCGACCCGCGTGAGCGCGTGACGAAGGTCGCGCCGTGGCTGACGGCCGACGGCGACGCCTACCCGGCCGCGATCGACGGCCGCATCAAGTGGGTCGTCGACGCGTACACCACGCTCGACTACTACCCGTACGCCCAGCGCGCGTCGCTCGAGGGCCTCGTCGAGGACAGCATCGACCAGAACACCGGCCGGTTGCTGCCCCGCAAGGAGGTCTCGTACATCCGCAACTCGGTGAAGGCGACGGTCGATGCCTACGACGGCACGGTGACGCTCTACCAGGTCGACGATGAGGACCCGGTCCTGAAGGCGTGGATGGGTGTCTTCCCTGATGCGGTGACCCCGCAGGACCAGATCTCCGACGAGCTGCGGGCGCACTTCCGGTACCCGGAGGATCTGTTCAAGGTGCAGCGCGAGATGCTCGCCAAGTACCACGTCGACGACCCGCGCGAGTTCTTCACGAACAATGCGTTCTGGTCGGTGCCGGCGGACCCGACGGTCGACACCAGCGCGAACCAGCCGCCCTACTACCTGCTCATGGGCGATCGCGAGACGGCGGATCCCCGGTTCCGTCTGACCTCGGCGATGGTGGGTTACAACCGGCAGTTCCTGTCGGCGTACATCTCGGTCGAATCCGACCCGGAGAACTACGGGAAGTTCACGATCCTGCAGTTGCCGACGGATACGCAGACCTTCGGTCCGGAGCAGACGCAGAACGCGATGATCTCCGACACCCGAGTGGCTTCGGAACGGACCCTGCTCGAACGGTCCAACCGGATCCAATACGGCAACCTGCTCACCCTGCCCATCGCGGACGGCGGCATCCTGTACGTCCAGCCGATGTACACCGAGCGCAACGCGACGGCGGGTAGCACGTCGACCTTCCCGCAGCTGTCGCGCGTGCTCGTCAGCTACCGGGAGCCGGGTGCCAGCGGTGGCGTCCGGATCGGTTACGCACCGACTCTCGCCGGTGCGCTCGACCAGGTGTTCGGTCCCGGCGTCGGCGACGCGGCCACCGCTCCCGGTGGCGAGGCGCTGCCCACCGCCGAGGTGGAGGACGAGACGCGGGGCGAGGTGATCGAGGGCACCACGGACGAGAACCAGCCTTCCGATCAGCAGCAACAGCAGCCCACCTCGCCGGCGCCGACGACTCCCGCGAATCGCGATGCCGCGGTCGCGGAGCTCGATTCGGCACTCGCGGAGCTGGCCAACGCGCAGACCAGCGGCGATTTCGAAGCCTACGGACGGGCGCTGCGGCGGGTGCAGCAGGCCGTCGATGCCTACGAATCCACTGGCGGCTGAATCCACCGGCGGCTGATCCGGTAACGGAAACCGACACGACGAAGGCCCGCGGTTCGCACCGCGGGCCTTCGTCGTGTTCGCAGAGACGGTCTGCGTCAGCGACCGGCCAGCGTGATATCGACGATCTGCGCGAACTCGGCGCCGAAGCCGTACTGCTGGGCGAGCTGGTTCGCGGTATCGACGGCCTGGGTGACCTCGGCCGGCAACTCGGGGGCGGCCGGAGCCGCGGGTGCCGGAGCCTCGGGTGCCGGTGCGGGCGCCTCGGGTGCGGCGGGAGCCGGCGCGGATTCGGTTGTCAGGTACTGACCGCAGACGGGCCACGCGCCGGGGCCCTGCGTCTGCAGGACGTTCTCGGCGACACGGATCTGCTCCGCCTTCGAGGCTTGGTCCGCGCGGCCGCTGCCGCCGTTGGCCTCCCAGGTGCTCTGCGAGAATTGCAGGCCGCCGTAGTAGCCGTTGCCGGTGTTGATGGCCCAGTTGCCACCGCTCTCGCACTGGGCGACGCCGTCCCAGTTGTGCTGGGCGGCGGACGCGGTGCCGGTGGCGAGCGCGAACGGAACCGCGGCGAGTGCACCGGTGACGACGGCAGTGCGGAATGCACGCGTGCTGAAGTTGGTCATTCTGTGGAGTCCTTCCCGCGCTCGCGGAGCGCGACGGCCCTCGTCGATCTCGGTCGACGGAGAAATGTCTCCGTCCGGATCGGGGACCACGTCGGTTGCGTCCCTGCCCCTCGGGTCTTCGTAGGCACCGGATCCCGCGGGGCAGACTGGCGGCGACGGGCCGGTGGTGGCTCGGCTGTTTCGAGCCGGGACCGACAGTACAAAGCGCTCCGCGGCCCGTCATCCCCCGCCGGGAGAGGTGTTTGTCCACCTGATGGGATGGGACGATTGAGTCTTCGCAGCTCAGGAAGGTGATAACGGGGGTCGATGCAAGATCGTTACACCTCCGTTATGTGGCGATAGTCATGGTGGAAATGTGAACCGAGACACCTCGGGGTTGCGATTTCGGTTGTCGTCGAGGCCCATCCGCGTCCGACGAGGCGATTTGCATTCCGTTTCCGTGCTCGTGTAGGTTCATCCATGCAACGCGGGGTGGAGCAGCTCGGTAGCTCGCTGGGCTCATAACCCAGAGGTCGCAGGTTCAAATCCTGTCCCCGCTACCAAAGAAATGATGTTAGAACCACGGTCCTCAGGGGCCGTGGTTCTTTCTTTTTCCCACGGCATCGCACCTCTAGGGCGTTCGACGTGCAGAAACCCAGGAATCCGGGCGTGTGGGGCGATCCTGTGGGCGCGTGGGGGCAGATCCCGTGGAGGCGATTCGTCACCCCTGGTGCCACCCCCGGTGACCTTGGCCACGTCAATGAGGTCACTAGTTCTAACGACGCTCTTCTGCTCCCGCTTCCGTTCGGCAGCCAGCCTGGCGGCCAGATCGTCATTCATGAGCAACTGGTAGGCCGGGGTCAGGTCGCTGGCCACGATGTCGTCATCGTGGACATAGAGGTGCGTGAAGATGCTCTGATTGAGGTCTCGGCGGGACTTGGCATCAGCCAGCACGTAGTGCTCATGTGCATTGCCGAGAAGTGTGAGACAGGCTTCGAGCTTGGTGGTGAGGTGTGCTTCCTGAAGATCGAATTCACCGAGCCTGGCCTCCGCCTGCGCGCGTTCAGTCGCGATACGAGCTTGTTCGGTCCGGAGTTCTGGCGTACCGATGGCATCAGCGTAGAACGCGTCGAGCAGCTTGCGGCTGTCCCGTTCGAGTTGCTGAAGTCGTTCTGAGGCTGTTTGGCGCGTTCGAGCCGCGTCGGGCAGCAGGACGCGCATATGGTCAAGGATGAGGTCGCGAATAACGCTGGTCTGCCGTTCGGCGAGGGTCACGGTCTGCCAGTGCGCAGTGACGAGATCTTCGAGGTGAGGCGCTTGGATGGCGCGGAAGGTGCAACCGTTCTTGAGCCGCTGACGGCCAAGGCAGTAAAAGTAGTCGTAGGTCGTGCCCACTCGGTTGCGGGTCTTCTCGAACGTGAGCGGCTCGCCGCACTGGCCACAGTAGACCGACCCCTTCAGGTAGTGATTGTGGACACGAGGCTTCTCACGACTTTGGTGACGCGCTTCCCGGACACGCTGCACTTCGGCGAAAAGCGCTTCGCTGACAAGTGCAGGTTGACTGCCGGGGTACTCGACACCCTCGAACCTGACGGCACCCGTGTAGTAGCGGTTTTGGAGCATTGAGGTGATGTGTGAGTGTGCGATCGGCCGGCTGGGGCGGTTCGGCCGGGCCACGGTAGTCACGCCGCGCTTGTCGAACTCGTCCTTGATCATGCCGGCTGTCCACTCGCCGGTGGCGTAGCGCTCGAACATCCAGGTGACCCAATGGCCGCGCGCAGGGTCGATCACGACGGTCTTTGCTTCCCTCCCGTCGTCAGTACGGATGCGGCTGTTGAGATAGCCGAACGGTGCCATGCCCGGCGTGCCGCCGCCCTTCGCCTTCTGGAGCATGCCCTTGCGCGATTCGGTGGCCAGATTACGACTGTAGAACTCGGCGATCGAACTCATGATGCCGTGCAGCAGCATCCCGCTCGGTGTTTCATCGATGTTCTCTGAGCAGGAGACCAGCTGGGCGCCGACTGCGGTCAGCTGCAAGTTGATCTCGACGTCGTCGACTCGATTGCGGGCGAGACGGTCGATCTTGTGCACGATGACGTACTGGATCTTGTGTGCTTTGACGTAGTCGAGCATCTTTTTCAGTTCTGGTCGATTGGCCGAGCGGGCGCTTTCGCCAGCGTCGACAAACTCTGCGACGGTCACTGCGTCGAGTGATTGGGCTTTACGGAGGCAGGCTTCGCGCTGAGCGGGGATGGAGAACCCTTCGGTCTCCCCTCCTCGTTCGGCCTGATCTTTGGTACTGACCCGGAGATAGTGGACCGCCAGCGGCTTGATTCCGAGCGATGGTGCGGCGGTCATGCGTAACTCCTTTGTCGGGTTGATTGTGGTGCGCGGATGAACTGCTGGCGCTCGTAGCGACTGGTATGAATAGGCCGGGCGCAGCGGCTCCTGGGGAGTACATCGTCAGTCTTGTCGAGGCCGGTTTGCGCCAGACGGACGCGGATGGCCGGTTCACTGACCCCGAAGTGAGCGGCCAGATCAGCGACGCGCTGCATGCCGTTGCCCCAGGCGGCTTTGAGTGAGCGTTTGGAGACGAGGGCACACCCAGCGAAGTAGTCGGCAGCAGCTTCGGCCTGGTCGGCGCCGGTCAGCTTGTGGGTGGTGCGGTAGAGATGGCCTGCATGGCCGTGATCGATGATGTGCTTGAACTCGTGCAGAAGTGTGAAGCGCTGGCGCACGGCGGGTTCTTTGACTGAGAGCACGATGACCCACTGTCGGCCATTCCAGTAGCTCATACCCGAGACTGGGATGTTCTCACGGATTACGACAAGGCGCGGCAACTCCGTGAGGTGATGCTCAAGAATGCCGCGTTCGTCACCGATCAGATCGGTGAGCTTGGCTGCCTGGGTTTCGGCAGTACGCAATGCTTCGAGGAAGCTCGCGTCACGCTGTGGAATGATGGCCCGGAGGCTCGTCAGTACCGATGGTTTGTAAGTATGTGTCATAGCGAGCCTCCTTTTCATAGTGGGCTGTTCGTTATTCTTTTTCGTCTTCTCCGTCGTGAGGTCCGTGCGGGTCATAGCCGTGCTTTGCTGCGATTCTTACAAAACTGGCTTCCATTTCTCTGGCTGCTGATTCCGGAAGGTCGGCGTATTTACTACGAAGGTAGGGGGAAAAGCTTGGCAGCGTCTTCGGTTGAACGTAACCGGCGAGGTTGAACAAATCGGAGAGTTCAAGTCCCAGCACATCAGCTAATGACTTGAGCGTTTCCGGTCTCGGTTGGGGGATATCACCACGCTCGATACGAAGCACGTTGGAGTCGGTCATGCCGGAGCGGCGAGCGACCTCCTTGATTGTCAACTCAAATTCATTCCTACGCTTTCTGAGCGCTTTGCCGAGCTGGACTGCGTTAGTGGTATTCGTCATGGTAATTTATCTCCAATACATTCGTTCCTGTTACTTCTATTGTATTCTCAAAATTGCATAAATGCAGTACTAAAATCGTTGTAGAATTTGGCAAGGTCGTCCTTACCGTTTTGCGATTTATCGGAGGATAGGTGGGAGTCAGGGAGCTGCTGGCTGCAGCTCAACCTGACTCCCCTGGATGGATAGGTACTCACTCCGTGCCCTGACGACCGCGCGATGATGTCCGCTTGGTCGTACCGAACAGGGTGGCGATGGCATCGCGCTGCTCGGCGGCTTCACGGTCGATCTCGGCGGTCAGCGCTTCGGCCTTGGATGCGATCTCTGGGTCGGCCGCCAAAGTGGCAATGCGGTTTTCGATCGCGTCTCGGATGGTGTCCGTGAGCGATACGCCACTGAGCTTTGCCAGGATCACCAAGCGGGCGTGCTGTTCGTCTTCGAGACGAATTGCCAGTGTTTTCATGAGTCTCCTACTCCTTCCTGAAGGTTGTTCCCGGGGTGTTCCGGTCACCGTCTTCGAGGTGGTGCGGCCGGTGAGCAGAATTCTCACTGGGGCGGCCGCAGTCTCTCGAAGACGGGTGACCGGCTGCATCAGATCACCCGGAAAAGCCAGACTTTGCCGTTAGGGGCGCTTTCGACATGGATGTCGCCGCTGAGCTGGAGGCTGTGGGCGAACTCGTCGTAGTCAAACTGGATGTACGCGCGGAGATCGGCAGGTACCTCGCGGTCGAGCGCCTCCTCGATGCCGCTGCCCTCGAGCACCTCCCGGGCCCAGACGCTGACTGAGTCGTAGGTGCCAAGAAAACAGTCATCAAATTGGGCGAGCATCTCGGGGTTGCCATCGTGGATCTCCGCCCAGGTGGCGAAGGCGGGGCCGTGTTCAGCGATGCCCCGAGCGACGGCAGCAACCTGGTCGAGTGGGTCGTACTCCCCGACTTGGTAGCCGCCGAACCCGTCGTAATCGAAGATGCCCCATTCTTCGGCGTCTGATTCCAGGGAGCTGGCCAGGATGTGCTCGACAGCTCCCTGAAGGGTGCTTGGATCGACGGCGGCATCGATCCAGTCGCCGTGGAGGCGCCCGGCGTTGTAGTCGGCCAGGCTGCCGACCCAGATGCGGGGCTGAAGTTGTCGGTCGGGTTCGTTCTCGTGACGTGGTTCGTAGTTGGGTTCGTGGTTCATAGCACCTCCTCTCGTTTCGTGGACTTCGTTGTGTTGTGCTGCACGCTGGTACGGATGCGTTCCTTCGCCAGCTCGGCATAACTGGAGTTGAGCTCAATACCGAGCCAGTCGCGCCCGGTTCGGGCAGCGACGACGGCTGTGGTGCCGGAGCCGATGAACGGATCAAGGACGAGTCCGGGCTCCGCGGGCGCGTCACAGGTGCAGCTTGGGCGCGGGGGTTTGCGGCGTGCGTGATCGTGATGCCGGACAAGTTGACGGGTCCAGGGGCGGCGGCAGTGGGAGCACCGGAGACGGGGGCAGCCGGCCAGCACTATGCGACGGACGAGCGCTTCCGGATAGGTGGCGATGTGGCTGCTCCGGAACGTGCTGACACTCATCGCCCAGACGTCACCGGGATTCTTGCCGAGCGGATGACCGACCCGTCCACTGGCGCGCAGCTCGGCGAGGCCACGATCGCTATGGGTGTTCGGACCTCGTCCTGCCTTCTCTGCACGATTCGCTGGGCGAGATGAGCGGCGTGGTGGTCGTGAGACGTGGGGGATGCGGATCTCGTCGAGATCGAAGTAGTAGCGCGGCGACCGTGTCAGCAGATACACGACCTCGTGCGAGGCAGTCAGGCGATCGCGCACACTTGAGGGCACCGTGTTGGTCTTGGCCCAAACGATCTTGTTACGAATCGTCCAGCCGTCGGCGATTAGCTGGAGCGCCAGCCGTTCCGGGCCGAGCAGCAGGCTCTTACGAGGAGCACCTTCTCGGGAGTGAGTGCTGTAGGTGTCACCGAGATTGAGCCACAGCGTTCCGCTCGGCACGAGGACGCGGGCACATTCGGTCAGTACGGCGCGCAGCTGCGTCGTCCAGGCGTCAACGTGCGGTTCGAGGCCGAGCTGGTCGCCGTGGCCGTAGTCGCGTAACCGAAAATACGGCGGGCTGGTAATGATGCAGTCGATGCTGTCGTCAGGCAGCAACGTCAACTGGGCAAGCGCATCACCGGTCATGATTTGGTTTCGTGGGGGCCCGCTCATTGCAGCCACTCCTGGGCACTGGTTGCGAAGCCGTCAGTCGTGACGATGCGGTACAGCTCAGGCGTCAACCGCGGCGAACGCAGGATCGAGGACTTTACTTTCTCGGCGCGCGCTTGGCTCACGAAGACCCAGATCACCAGCGGGAACGCGTCGTGCGCCTCCTGCTCGATGCCGCTGGCGCGGTAGGTCTCGTACTGGCCGCACTTCTTGAGCACGGTGGGGAGTGATTCGGTGCCGAGGTCGACTTCGATGAACCAGCGATCGACGTAGTCTCGCGTCCGGACGACGCTGGCGAGGTCGGGCTGCAACAGACGTTGTTCGCCGCCAGGGCCGATATAGCGCCGCCACGAGGTGGGCTCGGTGGCAATCTCAACTGCTTCGACGCTCTCCATCGTGGTCAGGTTGCGCAGACCGAGGTGGACATCGGCGACCGCCAAGCAGTGCTGGAGAAAGCGCAGTGACGGCTCATGGCTACGGTAGGTCTGCCCCTCGTCCCGGAGCAATCGGGCACCAGCCGGCGCCAGTTGCCAAATACGAGCAGCACTGCCCGCGCGCACCCCACCCACCCGGCGCGGGAGCGACCGGATCAGAGCGAGTCGTTCCAGTCGCGCTAAGACGTAGCGGGTAGTCCGGGCAGCCGACCCAGCGCTGCCGTGAGCGGTGAAGGTGAAGGACTGGATCTGGTGGGTAGTGAGGTAGCGGTGTTCGTCAATGCGGCGGAGGACTTCGCGATCACGCTCGGGCATGACTTCACTGATACGTCGGAGTTCGTCGCGATCGATCCGGCGCCGTTGCAGGGCCGATTGCAAGACTGGGGCACTCTCCGTCGACATCGTCGGCGGAGTATTCGTCCCCCGACCGCGCCCCGATTCGCGACTGACCTGCGACGACGTTGGTGTAGCGGATGAGCCGGCTGGAATAGCGGGCGGAATGCCCTGCCCTGGGGTGTACCCAGTCATGACGCCGCTCCTTCCACGTCGGATCGCTTGGTGCGGCCAAAGGATTCGCCGGCCGAGCGGCGCTCGGTCAGTGCCAGCAGATCGGCCTCGACCTCGCTCAGTGGTTGGCCATAGCGCTCGCGGGAACGCTGGCGGACGAGGTCGGCGGACCGGACGGGAGCGGGCAGTTTCGTGGTGGTGAGACTGACCCACGGTCCGGGTGTGTTCTGGTGGAGAATCTGGGCGTATGCGTGGTAGGCAGGCAGCGCCTCGAAATCGGCTGGTTCAAGTTGACCGCGAGTGAGCGTGGCAAACTCGCGAGCGTCGGGGTGACTCAGTTGGAAGGCGATGCGCGTCCGGGCGTTCGCGGTCACGGCGTCGCGGATTGACTTCGGGAGTTGGCCCAGGTGCTGATGCGCCAGTGTGTAGCCCACCCCGAGACCACGAGCTTGCGCCAGCGCGTCACCGATATCACCAGGGAGCCGGAGGTAGTCCTGGACTTCGTCGATCAAGATGGTGACCGGAGCCCGGGAGTGAGGTGGTTGCGCGGCCCGAGCAAGCGTTGCCGTCCACAGTTGCGAAACGATGAGGGAACCGAGCAGGGCGGCAGCTTCGGGACCGATCTTGCCCTTCTCCAGACTCACCAGTAGGACTCGGCGCTTGGTGAAGACATCGGACAGATCGAACTTGGGGCGGCGCTGGCCAAGGATGCCCCGCAATCCGGGACGCAGCAAGATGGGGCGGACGCGGCGCAGGAGCGGCGCAGTGGCCTGCGCCTGCTCGTTCTCGCTGAGCCCCTCCCACCACGCCCAGAAGCCGCCGAGCCCCATCGGGTCATCGCGGGCAGCTTGGCCGACGATCGAGCGCCGAAAACCGGGATTGGTGAGTAGGAGCGGCAACAGCGCGATTGAGGCATCACCGCGTCGGGCGAGAGTCAGAAGGCTGGCGTGCAGGACGTCTTGAGTGCGTGGGCCCCACGCGTCGGCCCACAGCGAGTGGAACACGCCAAGTATGGTGTCGGCGGCCAGGTCGGGATCAGTTGCGCCGACCAGCCCATTAATGCCAATAGGTGCAGAGTCAGTGGCGTCGACGACGGCAATATCATCGAGTCGCGCCTCGTCGGCCCGCACCAGGATCTCGTTGATGAGATCGCCCTTGGGGTCGATGACCACAACCCCCCGCCCTGCAGCGATATCGGCCAAGGCGAACTGACCGAGCAAGTTTGACTTGCCAACACCGGTTGGTCCGGTAATAGCAATGCCAGACAGCGAGTCGCGGACTGAGATCGCAAGCGGCCGATCTGGTTGCATGGTTGATACGCCGAACACCCGCCCTTCCTTCGGAGTGTCTGCTGGTGCCGGGAGCAACTTCGGGTGCCGCGACGGCACGCCGGGAAGCGGTGCGGCGTCAGGGCGCGCGATTGGCCAGGCGGTCAGTGCGACGACCTCACTCACACTCAGGGTTGTGGTCCAGAACCACGGCACGCGGGCTTGGTCGAACGGAGTAGTCGCCATCCGGGTGGCGCTAAGCTGGGCGTTCGGCGCGTTCAAGCCGCGAATCGCGGCGATGACACGATCCGCCAGCCGGCGGGCTCGGTCGTCGTCATGAGCCGTTGCGGCCACGCGGATGGCACAGCCGAAGCGAAACTCACGAAGTTTGGCGGCAGCCTGGGTACGGGTGTCACCGCGGAGCTGGGCGGGCGGCGCTTGAGGTGACTTGCGCGGTCCGAGCACGACTTGGAGGTAGACGCGCTCTTGACGGTCAGCGACCGCCAAGGCGCCGAGGATCCCCCGGGTCACCGGCTCAGTGGACTCATATGCCAGCTGACTATTGACGCCCGCCCCTGATCGAATACGGATCTTCGCCGCGACATCTGCCCGGAGGCCGGCTGCGCGGGACTGCGGTTCGTCGACCACGAGGCCGGGTAGATGCACTCGTAGTACCTCGATGACCTGATGCCGATGGCCCACGGGCATTCCAACGCGCCAGTGCACGTGCCGGTTGCTGCCGACAGCCTCGATGACGATTTGCGGCTGACCACTGAGTCCTGCCAATGCAACTACAGCGGCGCGGGCGGCTTCAATTGATAGCGGCGCGGGAATCGACAAACTGGCGAAAACCAATTGGCTGGCGTCATTCATTGTCAGGCTCCCGGCGTTCTGTTTGACGTTTGGTTTCTTCCTGCGCTTCCTTTTCGGCCTGGGCGATCGCGATAGCAACCACCGTGCGGGCAATGCGACCCAGATCCGGATCAGCGCGGAGCTGACCGCGAATCCGAATGTGCCGATTCCTGCCGCGCTTTTGTCGGTGCGATGTGCGGTCCTGATTTTTAGACATAGTGAATACACCCCCTTTCGGTGGTTACTAATTAATATGAATGGCAATTGGTGTGCTGCATTTATGCAGCGGCCATGGCTTTACTATGCGCTGCACAAATGCAATGGTCAATATGATTGGCGCATTTCACAACACCGAATGGAACGTGGCTACCCCTGATTTACCAACGTCGGAGACGCCGATAAATGAATATGGACAAGCCGCTGATAATCGCAACGACCGCCAGTGTGATACAAAGCGGCACCCAAATCACGCACACGATGTAGATCGCGCCGTAGAGCGCCATCGCGCTGACGAGTATGGCGATGCAGACGTTGAGGAGCCGCCCCCCGGGCCCGCGGGAGCCGTCACTCACGACGGCACCCGGTGGATCTCGCGCAGGATGCCCTGTTCAAACCCGCACCGCTGGCATTCGAGGGCAAATAGTTCCTGATCGTCCGGGAACCGCTTCGCCACCGCGTTAATAATCACTTGACCGAGCGTGTCGGCCTTGAGGAAGGCGTACTCCAAGCTGTGCGGCCTGAAGCCGGCCCGCTCCAACTCGGACAGATGCCATAACGCCAACTCATACTCATCGGGGAGTGAGAAGCTGAGGTCATGTTCGACATGCGCCATGTCATGCACAAACCGCCAGGCGGCGTTGGCATCAGGTGACGTCAGGATGACTGAGAGCGAGTTCTCGGACGATACTGGCAGTGACCCGCCCCGCTCCTTCGCATGGGAGTACGCGGCGCGTAGGTCCATATAGGTCGAAGGCGCATCCGGACGCGGTGTCCAGCCGAAGCCGCACTCTTGAGTCTTCACGGTTGCGGTGGTGAACACCCAGCAGGACAGGGCTTCCCGGGCTCGCTCGATCTCCTCCGTAGAGACATAGTCAGATTGAACGCCCAGCTTCGCGTTACGGTCCGGCGTCGTGTCGGTCATCGCTGCCCTCCCTGCCCGGCGCACCGCACACACTGGCAGGGTGCGCGGTGCGGTGCCGCTGCCTCAGTCATCTGCTGAAGTGCGGCGGACGTAAGCCGGTTGATCCGCGCCTGGGCCAACCGGCGTTCTCGATTAACGCGAGCGACCTCGCTCCGGCGGTCGGCCGCATCGCGGACGTCCGCAAGGAAGCCCACGATGCACAGCCCAGCCACGACGGCGCCGGCCACGGCCAGGACGATCGCGATCGAAACGATCATTGGTTCACCGCCCGGCACGTATCGGCGACAATTTGGCCGATGCCCATGACGGTCATGGTCTTGAGGAAGTCAAGATCGCCAGCCGCTGCTGGAGCCGCGAGAGCGAGTTGCTGCTGCACCTGCGCGACAAGCGCAGCTTGCTGCATGGCGTACGCGCCAGTCTGCGCGACGGCGTCGATCTTGGCTTGCTGGATCTCGCCGGCCGACGCAACTACCGCGGTGCGCACTTGCGCGGCGTGCTCGATGGCAGCCAGCTCGTGCGCGGTCCGGCGGGCCAGCCGATCTCCAGTCGCGGACAGCGTGGAGGAGCGGAACTTCGACGCATACGGCTCGATTGCAGACATGGGGGATCTCCTGTTCGTGTAGTGGGGTAAAGGGCTCAGTCAGCCAATTCGCGATCAATGCTGAGGGCGTCCCCCAGGCCAAGTAGTCGGCAGTGGTGGTGAAACACTGCCGCGTCATGAACGAGACGACGAAGGTCGCTGGAGGGCCTTCCTCTGTGGTGCGTTTGCTTCGGCCTTGGCTGCGTGGAGATAATCCTGCTCGCGGCCGAGAGTGTAGAAGCTTTCCTCAAGATATGTCGTGCCAACTGCTGCGAGGCGGGCGATCGCCTCAGCACGCGTTTCGAAGCACCCCATCGCGAGGCCATCGCCTGAAGATGATCGAGCTGGTGGGAAGGTGTCGTAGCGCGGCAGGCCCACATGAGGGCAGGTCGAGTCTGAACAGCAAAGCGATGAGGAGTCGTCTCGTCTTCAGGCACTGCACTTTTCGCTCGGACCCGAGGCGTGCGATTACAGTTGCCGCCCGAGTGGGCAGACGGAGTTAGCGCAGCGAACCCGTGCGCCATGGTTGAGTATGCCGATTGAGTCTGCATAGTGCCAGATGGCCTGCGTCGCCCGGTTGGGTGCAGGGTCGATCTTCCAATTGACTGCCGCCACACCGAGTGCGCGGGCTCGCACTAATACAGGCAACGTCACATTGGAAGGCTCTGATTGGCGGTGAATGTTGGTGTCTTGCGTTGCACTCTGCGTGAAGCGCCACTCGCGCGGTCCGGATTCTTGGCTCACTGATTTCTCCTCAGAATGAGTACTGGAGTGCGATGGAAGCGACGTTATGACCCAAGGTGAACGTTGACAAGGAATGCGAATGAGCCCAAATACCCAATAATCGCCCAAATCCTCCCAGATCCTTATAGATTTTTGGGAACGCGCAGGTCGTTTGGCTAAATACCACCAGAAAGAAATAGCCACCCCACAGGTCGTGAGGTGGCTCGGTACGTGGCCAAACATCGGGATTCTTACCTTTGCATGCCTGGTAGGCACCAGACGTTATAGATGATGGACATCACCGACAGGGCGTCGGAGTCTGGGCCTTCCGTGTCGTTGTCGGCAAGCGGTAGCAGTTGCAGGTTCCGCCGTAGAAGAGTGCGCCCTTCTTCGGTTCCTTCGTGCCCACCTGGATGTGCATAGCGCTCGGGATGAAGCTCGTATTCCGCATACGCGGTGAACAGAACGTACGGCGCCAATGTCGCATGCCAGTGATCCCATACGATAGACAGATCGCCATCCCGCCGAGTAGACCGAAGATCTTGCTCGATCCACGCAATAAAATATTGGTGGAAGTACTCGCAGGGAATATCAAAGGTGCCGTCGACATCTCCAGTAAATCCCTGCAGAAACTGCTTGAATCTATCGCGGAGCTCGATAACCTGCTCAGCAACTCCAAAATAATACTGATCTTGCGGATACTTCATTTTGGCCATTACGGCCTCCTTTCAAAAGGCCGCGTACCATCTGCTATTATGAACATAATTGACAAATAGTCAAGGTTAACGGCGCGGAGTACCGGACTGGGAGTCCAATCCTTCTCGGCGTGCCATAGAATTGAGCCCTATGGATGAGGTAGATGGCGTCGGCGGTATCCCGGACGTGGTCCAAGAGCTGATTCAGCTGGTCGGGGCAACGCCGCACAAGGCCTTGCTCGGCGAAAAGGCGGCGGCACGTTGCCCTGCGGTGCAGGCCTACCTCTGCGAGCGCTCGGACAGCCGCCTTGGACTCGCTGAATTCATCGATCTCAATAAGCTCGCGCGCGTGGAGCTAACAAGGATAGTTTCCGAGGCATCTGGTGAACTTCCGGACGGGGTTGCGAGAGACGCCTTGTGTCTGTCGCTTTCTCTGCGGTTGGATTCAGGGGACGACGAGGCTCTGGGTAAACGAAAAAAAGCCGCAGCCAAACGCTCCCTGAATCGTTCTACAGAAGTTTTCAGACCGGTGCCTGCCGGTAGAATCACGATGCTTGCCGAGGCCTACGCAGACGCGCTTCTTTATTGTGCGCGAAAGCGCAACGCATCTCTAAAGGAGTCGTCGCCCGCTTGGGTGCAGCTTGAACGGCGTTCGCTCCGCTACCAGAGAGAGGTGTTAGGTGCCGGAGATATCCGCGTAGCCGGAGCCACCGGGGAACTTGTGAACTATATCAGTCGTGATATCCAGGGCGCTATCTTGCGCGCCGTCGATAGCGAAAGCGATGAACGTCCGATACTGATTCGTGGCGATGCCGGCTCCGGCAAGTCCACCTTGTTGATATGGCTCCATCACGCGCTGAAGCGGCAGTCATTAGTGCTGTCGGCGACTTGGTTCGTCTCTGAGCTGTCGGACGAACGTCTCGCTGTGGCTGACGTCATTGACGTCGTCAAGTCCGCCCGGCCGATCTTACTGATAGATACAGCAGACCTGCTACTTCGTACCGAGCACGACGCTGAGCTGTTTCACTTCACGATGGATACGTTCGTGGCACATGGCTTTCGTATGGTAGTTACCTCCAGGCCGCGGGAGACCTCGTTGCTTGTCGAATCCGATTTTCGGGTCTTTGAGCTGCGAGAATACGCGGACTCGGAGGCTGAACAGGCCGCCGAAGTGCTTTGCGCTCAGTTTTGCCCCGAAGCGGGTGTCACAGATCCTGCTGAGCGCCTCCGGAACGCCGTCAGCAGGGGGCTCATCGTGCCACAGGTACGGCGAAACCCGCTGTTAGTTCGGATGCTCTTTCAGGTTGCAGCACCGGATTTCCCGAATCTAGATGTGGATATCACGGAGCTCTATCAGCGATACTGGGATCACCGAATTGCCCGCGACTTACGGTTCGTTCACGATCGTCGTCGCTATACGACTGGTAACGGGGATCGGGATCTTACTCAGATCACCTACGGTATCGGTCTTTCAATGCTTGCCCATGGAGATCTACATATACCAATGGCGCGTGTGCGCGATCGGCTCGGTCAGGTCGAACTCACACCTCAGCCTTACGGTGACATCGATGACGGAGCGAAGCTGCTCGTCATGCGCGGGGTCTTGCTCGATGACGGAACACTACTGAGATTCTTCCACCAGACGATCTTCGAGTTCGCAGTTGCCAAGGCATTAGGTTCCCGTGATCCCGAGAGGGAGTTCGTCAGACTCGTCGACTACTTACTCGCCTCACCTCACGACATCTTCGTAGCAGCGATCCTTGAACAGTTCGTGGTATACGCGCGATATGACTTCACCGAGACTACGATCGCTGGACAGTTGGTACGCCTTCTCAGCGCGCCGAGCCCGCAACTCAAGGATACTGCAATCCGTATCCTCGCAGCCACTCCACAGCTGGTCGGCATGGTCGCGAATGTGCTTCAGGTCGACATCACCGAGATTGGCGATGGACTTCTAGATACATTCTGCCGCAATGTTATTGCTTACAAGAGGAGACAGCCCGAGCAGGCCCTTGACGTGCTGTTCGAGTTCGCTCAACATCGCTCAACGCAACAGGCCGCGCTGACTGCTATTGGGTTCCTCGCCCGTCGACACCCGGCCGTGGTGGCTACGATGCTGACGGCGGATCTCGTCGATGCGGTAATCGCAACGAATCCTCAGGTCGTTCAGAGCCAAACCAACCTCCTCGAACTCGCTGAGTCGGTCCGCTCCGTCGACAGCGACACCGCAGTGTCACTCATTGTCCGCGCGCTTCATTCGATCAAGCGGCAAGGCGTCGGTAGAAACGCAATGCACGGCTATCTCGAATTCTGCGCACGATACTGGGAATTCGTCGGTTCTGACAGGCTAATCCAAGATCTGACATATCTGTTCAGTGTAAACTACAACGACTCTGACGCGGCCGCCGTTCGCCGTTGGTTGGGGAAGGTCTTCGCTGCCCATCTGATTCATGACGGTACCGTGCAGACAGATTCAGCACTGCTGCATTATGTGAATGAGCTTTGCGCTGAGCTTGAGAATGACGACGAGGGTATTGTTGCAGGCGCTCGTCTATCGGCCGTGTGCCAGCTTGCGGGAGCAGGAACGATTGCACGCGATGTCGGTGTGAAGGTTCTGGCGCGACTCTTCAGTTTGACGGGCCGCGCCGCGCCATACCAGCTCCAACGTGGTGCATTGGCGAATCTGCTTGAATCGGAGTGTTCTTTACGTTCACCGACTATCGGCCTTCTTGCAAGCCGTCTCGGAGGAATCACCTCACATGATGAAGGACGACGAACCTGGGCCGAGATGGCACGCTCCTGCGTCGGTCATGAAAACACTCCGGACCACGTCTTTACGGAGATTGTCCGACGAAGTGGATTAGCGGAATCGCCGGAGCCGTGGCTCCGGCGGGAGCAACTTATCAAGCTAGCGCCACGAGGCGGTATGTTAGGTATTCAGGGGGCAATCCAGGCGCTCAAATTTATTTCGGATGATCCGTCGAGGATTGCGGATCCAGACGCAAACGTATTCATCGACGGTGCTAAGGAATGGATTTCCTCTTCAGCCGCGGTGTGTTCGGCTTTCCTGGCCCTTCTCGGTGCCGTCAATAGGCCTGCCACGCTCTCTGATTTTATTTCGCGTGCGAAAGCTCGGGGCTTCGTAGATTTTGACTTTTTGCGCGCTCACAGTGAGGAGCTTCGGGGTTTAGTCAATCGTGCGCTGAGAGGCGAGCAGAGTGACCAAGAGAAGGGTGCCAGGTTGTGGAGGTTACTCATCGAGGCAAACGTTGTTGAGGCAACGCCGGAAGTTGTTGCTGCAGCAGTCGAGGGCATTACCAGGTCCACTGCCCGCGCTCAACTCATCGCGCTTTGGTCGATCGTCTCAGTCTCAGACGATTCGGCGCGTGCGAGGCTCATGGCTCACTGTGTTGAGGTCCTCGTCGTCGACACGGGGAGTCGCACGATTTGCGCAAGGCACCGTCGAATAGGTCCCGCCGAAGTCGACACCACGCGGCGTGCATGGCTTGCGCAGCTTGCTGCAGGTGAGCCTGTAACGGCGGACTTACCCATTGTCGCAACGCTGGCGCTGGCAAAGTGGGCGACAACTGGACAATATGCACCCACTGCTGTGGGTGATGCCGGGTTTTTGATGATCAAGTTTGCTAAGAGCGGCAAGGTTGATGAGGCCTGGGAGCTATTTGATGCGATTGCGACTGGGCTCCAAGCCAACGACTTCAAGCGGAAACAGGCTAGAACCGCGGCAAACTTGCTTAAGAATGCGATCGGTGCGCTTTCGGACGTTGCCAGTACGGTTCAAGTCAAGTCGCTCTGTGCCCGACTTCCAGATATGGCCGATTCGGTTGGCGAGTTTACAGTCAACGTTTTTTCCACACGTCATTGGGGTTTGATGAATTCCGAATTTACCGACAACGTGATCGCTGCACTCGGAGAGAGAACGAGAAATTCGGTCTTAACGCAACGTCGTTCACGATCAAACCTTTCCTCAGGTGCTCAACTAAGCTTTGTGAGAGCCCCGGCATGAGGATCGAAGCCATGCACCAGTGCATGCAAAAGGTCAGCGATTTGATGTGCCGACCCTTGAATGATTTTCTCACCGAACAAGTGTTCGAATCCTCGTGCGCCTCCATGAATCGCTTTTAAGCCCACGTACCCCATTCCAAGACCTCGTCGCGAAGATCTCTGATGCGGGACGGACGGATGAGGGTCGGCAGACGTGCGACTGGAGCGACGCACGTCAGTGTCACGACCACGCGCCAGCCGCAAGCTGGATCGGGAGGAGATCGCAGAGCTAGTGCGACACTACCGATGAGGTGTTGCGGTCGCGCGTGAGGATGACACCGCTCCTGGTCGCCCGCGCGACCGAGCTCTACGAAGCCCGCTGGCCGACCGTGCAGGTTGGCAAAGAGATGGGGCTTGGGGCGAGCACGGTCAGCAAGACGTTGAAAGCGGGCGGAGGTTGGCGATGCGAGTACTGGTGGCGGAGCGGGAAGTCCGACAGGCCTCGAGATGTTCACGGACACAGACTTCTCGACTTGACTACAAGAAGGTTAAGCGACAGGACTCCAGGCAAATGATTCCCCGGAACTCGCACTACATCGAAGGCTCAAGATACTACCGGCGAATCGACGGAAGGTTCACACCGGCACATCGCACGCGGAGCTGTACGATCTCGAGAGTTGCCCGGTCGATCCGGAGGAGACGCGGCATGGAACCTATCGACTCAGCCTTCGAGGTGCAGGAAGTCAAACACGTGTACAAGGTTCTCGACCCTCGCTGGATGGCCATACGTACCGAGCATACGTTCCAGTTAAAGGCACTGCGACCTCATCGCTTATTCCTCCGCGAGTATGTCTGGGATAACGAAACTGGAATTGAAAAGGCCCCTACTGTTAGTAGCGGCAAGAACCCGAACGGCACCAGCTCACACCGACTCCAAGGGCCGGTAATCGCGGGGCCGAACGGACGTCGTCTTGCAGTCGTCGACCTCGGCAGAATGGTCGAACCCGACGAGACTGAGACGGTGACGATTGAGCACTTTTTCGTTCGCGTCAACCCTGAGCACGAGGGATGGGTAAGCGAGGCGGTCAAACCAGGGTGCCGACGCATCCAACTCGAAGCCATACTCCCTAACCGGGAGGACCTGCGACCTCATTGGAAGTGCCAGCATCTGGGGAGTGACAATTGGGAGTTTGAAGAACCACTTGAGTTGCTCCCCGATGCCTCTGGTCGTGTTAGAGTTTCGCACTTGATTGAGAATCCAAAACCAAAATATCGGTACCGTGTTTCATGGGATCAAGTCAAAATGTCCGTCTGAGATGAGTTTATTCTTAATACACTATTAAGTAGTGTATTCTAGACATGAAGGGAGATGCCACAATGAGCGACGGACAAGATAACTAGTACAGCAAAGTCATGGCATATTTGGGCCCATTTGAAGAATATTCTTCTATGGGCCCAAGTCATACTTGATAGAAACGAGACTAATGTGGCTAGCGTAATCGATTTTGAAGAGCTACGTCTACGCGCGTATTTCTCCCATCTCGCCGGAAGAGTTGGCGCCGCAACGGGTGTCGAATTAGTTTGCGTCGCTCACATGGTATCGAATTCGGTCGTCTTCTTGCCGGCGCTGCGTGATATTGCACCTATCAAGTTGCTGCTACCGAAGCCGAAGACCGCAGAAACGCCGGAAGCGGCTCGTATCGCTCAGTTAAAGTTTAAGATTCATCCCCTGAATCGCAAGTGGGTGAGCGAAAAGACTGACGAGGTTGTGGACGTCATACGTCGGTCGACGTCCGAGAAATCTCGTCTTATTTTTGTCGACATTGGCGGATACTTTGCCAGCTCAATCAACGATATTGCAGCACGACTCGATGGTCGCGTAGTCGGCGTCATGGAAGGTACTGAGAATGGTGTACAAAAATACGAAAGTGCGGCGGACGCCGCGGAAGTGCCGATCGTTACTGTCGCACGTAGCCCTCTGAAGCTGCCCGAGGATTATCATGTCGGATCTGGGGTGGTTTTCTCGGTCGAGGCGGTGCTGCGCGAGCAGGCGCAGATACTCCAGACCCGGACCGCCTGCGTAGTTGGCTACGGTCGCGTCGGTAGTGGTGTGGCCGAAGTGTTACGAGGTCGAGGAATTCCGACGGTTGTGCATGACAAGTCGCCAATTGCGATGGCGGAGGCAGCTGCTCGTGGATTCCAAGTGTTCCGGCGGCTCGACGAAGCGCTGCAGGTGTCGAGCTTGGTGATCTCAGCAACCGGCGGGCACGCTATCGATAGGCGAGCGCTCGCCAACGTTCGGTCGGGTGCGGTGATTGCAACCGTCACGTCGGTTGATGATGAATTTGTGGAAGAGGACCTGAAACTTTATCGTCCTACAACAGTTTCGCCTGCCATTACCAGGTACGATTCCGGGGGTCAACGCTACTTTTGGCTTATCAATAAGGGAAATCCTGCCAACTTTCTACATGGCGCAGTCATCGGGCCGGCTATGCAGCTCATCGAGGGCGAAAAGATGGCGGCCATCAAAGCGTTGGCTGACGGCACTTTCGTTTCTGGCCCACGTACTGATATCGGCGAAGTCTCGCATGATGACCGTGAAATGGTGGCTGAGATTTGGAACGAGCATTTCCTCGGAGACTGACACTTCAAGTTCGTCAACTGGCACTAGCGTGGAAAGGGTTTTGCCAGCGCGCTGGGGGAGTTCCCCGGGGTGTGGAACTGTATCGCTTTGCGATGATTCAAGGGGTCGTAATCGGTCTTCTCGAGCCCAAACAGATAGAACATCTGAGGGCAAGCTGATCGCGTGGGATGAGATGTGAGGAATGCTGAAAATCATCCCGCACAGTTGATTATGCTGCGCAATAAAATTAGAAATTTCAAGTCGTGGCAGAGGCTGAGCGTTGGACGAAGAGCGTAATTAGTAGAGGGATAATTGCTCCAATCTAGCTGGTTAGCCACTCGCGCGCATGGAGCATGCAACTCCCCGTCTCATTCGCGTGCCGCTTTTTATTTCGGAGTAGATGCTCCAATCGCACGCGGTCCTCAAGTACGTAATAGAGTTCTTGGCCTTCTACTGCCAGAAATGAGGTGCCCTCCTTGTATTGGTCGAGGGCTGGACGAGTAAATCCGTTAAGGCTTATATAGATGCCAAGCGCATTTTTACCTTTTCGCTGAACCTTTTTGTCAAAGATATCGAGTTGATCCCGTCCGATAGGATCCTTGGTCCACTTAGCTTCGACTATGTAATCATCGGTGTCAAAGGTAACTGCACCATCGATCTGTTCATTTTCAAGGCTGTAGGCGAGCTTGGGCTCCATATCGTAAATCGCGAATAAACCGTTGAGGACAACCTCGAACTTCCTCCCGCGCTCGGTTACGTCCATGAGGATGGTGTACGAGCTGGATCCGAATGAGATGGCCGGCGTGTCGTAGCCGAACGAAAGACGGTCACCGCGTGATTCTTCGAGAGACCTACCAAGTCGACTCGAGACAGGACCACACGATGACCACTGCCCACAATATCGACCTGCACCAGCTCGTCGAAGACCGACTCACCGGCGCCAGCCCCGATCTGCTGCGGGAGCTGCTGACGCTGTTCATCCACGCCCTGATGGGCGCCGAGGCCGACGTCCTGTGCGGCGCCGGCTACGGGCAACGCACCGACGACCGCGTCAACTCCCGCAACGGGTATCGGCACCGTGACTTCGACACCCGGGTCGGAACCCTCGATGTCGCCATCCCGAAACTGAGGTCCGGCAGCTACTTCCCGGATTGGCTGCTCGAGCGCCGCAAGCGTGCCGAGCGTGCCCTGACCACGGTGGTCGCCACCTGCTATCTGCTCGGGGTGTCGACCCGCCGGATGGAGAAACTGGTCGAGACGTTGGGTATCACCTCGTTGTCGAAGTCCCAGGTCAGCGTCATGGCGAAGGAGCTCGACGAGCAGGTCGAGGCGTTCCGCAGCCGGCCCCTCGACGCCGGCCCGTACACGTTCGTCGCCGCCGACGCCCTCGTGCTCAAGGTCCGCGAGAACGGCCGGGTGGTCAACGTTCACGCCCTGGTCGCGGTCGGGGTCAACGCCGACGGCTACCGCGAAATCCTGGGCATCGATGTCACCTCCGCCGAGGACGGCGCCGGCTGGCTCACGTTCTTCCGCGGACTGGTCGCCCGCGGGTTATCCGGGGTGAGGTTGGTGACCTCCGATGCCCATGCCGGTCTGGTCGCGGCGATCGGCGCCACCTTGCCCGGTGCATCGTGGCAGCGTTGCCGCACGCATTACGCGACGAATCTGATGGCGGTCACCCCGAAGACGTCGTGGCCGTGGGTGCGCACGCTGTTGCACTCGGTCTACGATCAGCCTGACTCGGAATCTGTTCACGCACAATATGATCGGATCATCGAAGCCCTCGCCGAGAAGCTCCCGAGGGTTGCCGACCACCTCGACGGCGCCCGGGCCGATCTCCTCGCGTTCACCGGATTCCCGAAGCAGATCTGGCGGCAGATCTGGTCCAACAACCCGCAAGAGCGGTTGAACAAGGAGATCCGCCGGCGCACCGACGTCGTCGGGATCTTCCCCGACCGCACCGCCCTGATCCGCCTCGTCGGCGCCGTCCTCGCCGAACAGCACGACGAGTGGATCGAAGGACGCCGCTACCTCGGCCTCGACGTCCTCTCCCAGGCCCGAGGCGACAAACCCGCCGACACCGCCACCGAACCCGCCGAGGAGGTTGCACCAGCACTGACCGCATAACCACCCGAGGAATCACGCGGCGACCTCGTTACACCACGCATCTGGACTTGACCTCGAGCTCTTGGGGGTTTGTCATAGCGTGCAAGTTCATGAACTCTGCCCTGACCTGTGCGATGTCATCGCTGAATTGCTTGATGCGGACTATTAATTTGGCGTGTTCGGCTCGCGCGGCATCGCGCTTCTCATGCTGTTGACGGATCTGTTTGAATCCGTTGGTGTGTCGCCGCAATTCGGCAACGGCGATTTCGGCTTTTTCTAGCCATTTTTCACGGTCGGCTTGATCTTTGATTTTCTCGACATAAGGGAATCGCTCCATGCTTGCGATGTCCAACATGAGCTCGACCGTGACGTCTTGGTATCCTGGTGCGTCGCTCATCAATCGGGTCATCACTTGGCTCGCGAGCTCGCGCTTCGTTGCTGCTTGGAAGTTAAGACCGACGAGCAACGCTGGGTGGCTGCGGAAGGCTGCGCGCAGATAGGTCTCGAAATCGGGCTTGTACCAGGCGATGAGCGGCAGAGCTTCGCGGAGTGCAGTGTAGGCCTGGGGTGAGATTACCTTCATGTGACTTTTTCTCCCAGAAAGGCTGGCAACGACCGGCACGAGGAGAACGCACAGGTCAGTGGTGGTGCGCATGAAACCTACGACGGTGTCACTGCATCCGATTCATTGGCTTTATGACCATTCTCTCCGCAAGCCGCTCCACCCTTCTCGGTGTCAGATTGCGCTCGCCCCTTCCCGGCCCACCCATGTACGTCCGGTGAACCGCTGGCACGTCGGCGAACTTCTCCTGCGGCAGCCCCCGCTCCATGCGATACGCGCGCGCAGGTTCGCACCTACTGCCCGCTGGAGGTTGCCTCCTGGCACGCCGTCGAGCGTCTTTTTACGCTACTTGAAGGTATGCAGACTTATAAGTAGCATTCGGTAAACGAGCAGGTAAAAGCATTGGATGAATCGGGTGGGGAGCCGTCATGGCAGTCGTACTGCAGGCCTTGGCCGAGGAACACATCCCGCAGGTGCTCGCCTCCTGTGCCCACTGGGAGGAACTAGCGCCGTATGGTCCGCCATACTGGCGACCGCGCAGCCCGGCCGAGCTTCGCCGCAAGGTCGCGGCCACGTCCGGCCCGCAGCCGGCCACGGAGTACAGCTTCGTACTCGTCGGTGCTGACGGTGAGTTGGTCGGCGAGTGCTCGCTCCATGCCATCGACTGGCGGAACCGCGTGGCCCAGGTTGGCGTGTGCATCTGGCGGCCGGACGAGCGGCGGCATGGCTACGGTCGCTCGGCGGTGCAGGACATGCTCGACTGGGGCTTCGGTCACCTTGGCCTGGAACGGATCGAAGCATGGATCGTCGAGGGCAACGAACCATCGCTGGGGCTATTTCACCGCCTCGGATTCGTGCATGAAGCGACGCTGCGTGGCCGCTATCTGGTCGCTGGCAAGCGACGGGATATGCACATCATGGGATTACTGGCGTCCGCCTGACAGTACTAATGGAAGAAATACGCTATAGGCCCTGACCTGCGGATTTGTTACAATAGTGGCAAGTAATGCCACGAAAACAACGAACGTCTTTGGCCGCGCGACTCCGCAAAACGAAAGCGGCGCTGTTAGCGGTAGCCCTGACGCTCTCCGGCATTCTCCTCATGATGGCCAACGGGTGGTTGTCCGAGGTCGACCTCGGCACCTGGAATTGGCTGCATGCGCTGCCGCTTGGGGAACTTGGCGGCACCCTCTTTGGTGCCGGTGTGCTCGGCACGCTCTTCGAGTACAGCTTCCGCAAGGATCAAGAAGAAGCCACGGTGGAGCAGTTCCGCGCAATCATCAAGGAGCAGGCGCCGGCTATGCGCGACGCTGTGGTCGAAGGGTTCGCCATTCACCCTGAGGATCTGAAGCGGGTCGCCAACCCCGAACTCCTCGACGACATTGCCTCCAATGTCATGAGCTTGCGGCTTGGCGATGAGCAGTTCGCCCACGAGATTTACCGGGACATCCGCGACCAAGCCATCCGCGCTGCCGAGCGCTGGCACGACGTTGAGGTGCGGATTCGGCTCTCTGATGCATCAGAGAGGAGCACCGGAGGTGCTCCTCTGTTCGACGTCGTCGTGGAGTGGGAGTACACGACGGTGCCATCGGGACCGGTACGGCGCTTCGCCTGCGTGTCAGATCGTGATGAGTACAACGATCTGGTGCTGGATGCACCAGCCACTTCGGCGTGGTTCATGACGGCACGCCCCGGCATGGATGCTAGCAACCGCGACTTCTACGAACTACTCGAACTCGCGGTCGACGGTGCGCTACAGCCGATCCGACGCACAGCACGGAAGACCGGGCAAACCTATACCGTCCATCTCGGCGATGCGGCACTGAACGGCAAGCCGGTTCGTATCCGCCAGCTGTTCCGGACCGTGACGCCGACATGGGGGCACCGCCTGTTCTTCGAACTCCCTCAGCCGGGACGAGACGTGTCGCTGACGCTCGACTACACCAACACCGACATCGCGCACATGCGCGTCAGCGACACCGTTGGTGCATTGGTGCCGCCACGAATATCGCAAACACCACTTTCGGTGCCTGGCCGGGTCATCGCGGTCGAGGCTCCAGGGTGGCTCATGTCCAAGGCAGGCTTCGCCTTCACCTGGACCCTGAACACAGAACTGCCCCACGACGAACGCCGCGAGGCAGCCTGAGCGATTGGGTCGAACTCTAGTCTCCGCCAGCCATGATCATCTCCCTTCTGCTCCGGTCTCGTGAAATGCTACTTATAAGTCTGTAGACCTTCAAGTAGCACCGCGGAAACGTAAATCCTCACTATGGAGGGTCAGCTACAGCGGGTCGTGGGGCGCAACCTGCGTCGAATCCGGTTGCAGCGCGGCCACTCCCAGGAGGCCTTCGCGGATGTCCTTGGTGTCCATCGCACCTATCTCGGCAGTGTCGAACGGGGCGAACGCAACCTGACGTTGCGAACGGTGGAGCATCTGGCCGACCAGCTGGGGGTCGAGCCAATCGGGCTGCTCGTCGATGAATGACAATGAAATCCTGATATAGGCATGTCGCGTGTTGCCCTGACTGTGCATCAAGCTTTACCCTGATGTGGTCCGCCTCGGCAGACGTTTTCAATAGGAGCCCGGGCTGCGTGTTGGCACCCTGGCAGCGCAGGACTCGTGCCTGCACCTAGACCTCCCCGTTGCAGCGGGGAGGTCTTTTGGTCTTTCGGAGCGAATCTCACTGCTGTAATCTGTGAACCGCCTCCTCGACCACGATCTCGCCTTACCGGCTGCAACCGGGGAGATCCGGCCGAACGGGCACCCTATTGAAAAGGTCGCCGCCGGGCCGAAACCTTTGGCTTCGGTCACGGCCCGGCGGACGGCCGCACAGACCGAAAGGTGCGGCACATGCATACTTGGAGACGGCGATTCGCAAGCGGCATCACCGTGGCGGTTCTGGCGATCCCACTTACAGCACTACTTGCTCCCAGTGCGCAGGCGGATGTACTGGATGAGGCAGTCGACTGTGCGGTACTCAACGGCGTCTCCTGCGTCCACGTGCAAGATGCGAGGACCTGGGCCGAGGATGTCACCATGTGGAAGTTTGGCAACCGGAACCACCACAACAATATGGGCGATGCGTTTCGACACTGCGCATGGATTGGGTCCCTGACCACGCGTATTGGACAGCAAGATGCCTACCGTGTCGGCTTTGCCCACGAGGAGTACGACGCCGGGCAGCCAGCAGCCGAGAGGGCGATGGACGAATGGAACAACTTCGTCGGCGCTGGCATCGGGGCGGCTGCGGTTAGGTCCGGCGCACGCGACCAATGGGGCTACGTCCTCAAAGAGTGTGAGTCCCGCGCGAGAAACTACACGCTGTACGGTCTTGAGGGTATTCAGGGGGGCTACGCCCGATAAGTACATGAAAGAAGCGAGATAGTGCGGATTGATATTGATTAATCCGCACTATCTCGTACAATTAAATTGTCATGACATTAAAAGTCCTGCGTGCCAAGCGGCGTTTAGTTATCTGCCTTATTCTGCTAGTTTTACTGGTTGTTGCTGCTATGGACATTGTCCGGTACGAGCTTGAGCCATTCTCATCACCGTTGGCGATGAGTAATTTGGCCCCGGATGACGGAGGTCGTTACCTCGATTGCCTTAAAAGGAATCGGATTCCGTATCGGATTCACGACGAGACGATCTGGACTCGCCAGAGTGATCATCGACGTGTAACAGCATCGTGTTCGTGAGAGGTCGAGGTCTGACACGAAGCAGACCAGCCCTGTGGTGCGGTGACCACGATCTGCCATTACACGCGACACCGGCCGGAGTTAGTGGCACTGTTCGCCGGTACGGTGAGCTTAACCCGACGATAATTGAAGACGCGCCTGTGGCGTGGAGGAGAACCAATACAATATGCCGTCGTCTAAATATGCGCTCTGGTCTGATGAGCCGGCGACCCAGGACCTGCTGGCGTTTCAGGCTGTAGCTGAGACCGCTGCGGATGCGATCTTTGATGACGGACTTGATCCGGTAGCAATCGGGCTCTCGGGTGCTTGGGGTAGTGGCAAGACGAGTGTCCTTGAGCTGATCAAGACAGAGATTATTGAGCGGTCAAACACCACTCCGGGCAAAGTTCTTGTGATCCCGACACAACCGTGGCGTTACGACCCGGCGGTGGGGCCGAAAGAAAGCCTAATTGCTGAGGTGCTGGGCGCGCTTGGCAAAGAGTTCAACGAGGAAGACCCCGTTGGCAAGCTGGGCCTGGACGCCTTCAAGAAGCTGGTTCGCAAAGTCAACTGGTCAAAAGCGGTCAAGATGGCAACGAAGACCGCCATCACGATGCAACTACCGAAGATGGACGACGTCTTCGGGCTTGTCAGTGACGAACCTGAGAGCCTCGACAACGAGAAGGGCATGGCCGCCTTCCGCGACGAGTTCGAGAAGCTACTGGCCGATCCTGCGCTGGAGCACCTGTCACGAGTCGTCGTGCTCGTCGACGATCTCGACCGCTGCCTACCTGACACCGTCGTCGAGACGCTTGAGGCGATCCGCCTCTTCCTCTCGGTAGAGGGCATGTCGTTCATCATCGCGGCCGACGAGGACCGCGTGGCTGAAGCAATCCAGCAGAAGCTCAAGACAGCAGCTCCGCAGAACGAGGATGAGGATCCAGCCAAGCTGTATCTACACAAGATCGTCCAAACGACCATTCCGCTTCCTGCACTGAGCCGCTTCGACACCGAGGCCTACCTTTTCCTGCTACTGGCAAAGGCCGAGTTGGGAGACGATGAAGTAGCATACGAGAGTTTCGTCACCAGATGCGACGAGCTACGCATTGATGGCGGCAGTCTGGATGATCTTGGGGTCGACGACGCCAGTGCATTAGCGGAGCATCTGGTTACAGCCACGCGCTTGACCCCGATCCTCTACGAGAAGTTTCATGGCAATCCACGACGCATCAAGCGATTCCTCAACGACCTCAACGTCCGCCAGGCGATTGCAAAGCGTCGTGGTTTCGAGCTTGAGGCCGATGAGGTCGCCAAACTCATGGTGTTGGAACGCATCCTGACCGATGACTTCCAGACGGTGCTTGGGTGGCTTGCATCCAATCAGCTCCGCGACAAGCTTGAGGCGCTCGATCTTGCGGCCAACGGCCGAGCCGAAACTGGTGAACAAGAGGTGTCAGAACCATCCGAGGAGAACTCGGACGAGAGCGAGACTGCTCTGGAAGAGCCGGCGCAGCAGCCCACCCGCAACGACGACTTTAGCGACACACTCCGCCGCTGGGCAAAGCTCCCGCCCACACTTGATGCTTCGGCTATCGCGGGCTACCTCTATCTGGCGGCCTCGTTCGCCAAGATCGAGGTTATCGATACGGGGCTTCCCGAGCGACTCCGCGATCTTGCAATTGCGCTAACTTCGAGTCTGAAACTTGACCGGGCAGGCGTCACCGATGAGACCTTAAGACTGTTGCCGGAGGCGGATGCTCAGATTTTGGTCGGACATCTTGGCCGTCGAACCCGCGACCAACCAAGCCTCCAAAAGTTCACCGTTGAAAGTCTGCTTCGCCTTGCCGTGCAACAACCCGCAATCCAGCCGAATGTCGTGGTTGCGCTGAGAGGCATTCCTGCCGGGAATGTCGAGCCAGCCACGATCATCAAGCTCCGACCACTGGACGCAGATATCTACCGGCCGGTGCTTGAGCTCTGGAAGGCAGGGTCGGACGAGCAGCAGCTTCAGACGTCGGTACACATCGTTGAGACTGCATGGAGCAGTGGCAATGGGAACTAGCAGCTCGTTTGGTGGTAGCGGCGGCAAGGATCCGAGCGACCTTCGCGACAACATCGCGGCGTGGCTGGACGACGCGGCCGCGCCAGGGCAGCAGCAGCCCCAAGTCGACATTAGCCCGGCTCTGCGCGTATTGCTCAACTCGCGTGGACGTGGTGGTCGTAGTGATGGCCCCGGAGGTGGAGGTGGCGGAGTTACCCGAGGCGGCGGAGGCGGCCGCTCGTCTGGTGGCGCAACCCGATCCGTCGGCCGTGTGTCGCGCGCAGCTGGTCGTGCAGGACGCCTGGCGCTTGCTTACTCATCCGGCAATCGTGAAGCGCTGCGCGAGGCAGGGCTCAATTACGACGAGCTCCAACGACTTGGCGATCCCGTGGCTGTTGGGCTCAAGATCATTGAGGCTGCCTTTGGGGCACAACCCGACAGCACAATTGCCGACGCCGAGGAGCGCGGAATTGTCTCGATTGTCGTTGAGTGGATTCTGGAGCAGCCGGCAGACCAACCACCGACACCAGACGAGGTGGTCAGGAAGTCGATCGAGACCACGATTGCCGAGACCGCGCTCACTGAGGTGTCTTCGACCATCTATGCGAAGGACGCCAGTTTTGAGAAACGGCGCAATCTTGAGCAGCAGATTCGAGATGTGGCGGCGGAGTACGCGGCTCAGGCGACGCTCAGCGTTAGCGGTGCGACCGAACAGCAGATGTCGCAGGCAATCGAGAACGGCATCCGTGACATCGGGAAAATCTTTGGAGTTACGGCATGAGTCGGCTACTGCTCAGTCTCTCAGAAACCGACGCCAACGACGCCCTACAGAATGGCAGCTTCGACGAGGTCTTCCTTTGGAAGCGTAGCGGACGCACGAGCTTCGCCGGTGTCGTTGACCCTCACCTGTCGGGGCTCGGCGCGGTGAACCCGCGCAATGTGGATCTGGTCCGAATCGCCCTTGGTGTCCTTGCTGCCGATCGATCAGTGCTCCGTAAAGCCCGAGGCTCGAGCTGGAACGCGCGAGACTTCGACCTCACGGTGCAGGTTGCTGATCCCGCAACCTGGGAGTCCCACGCTGAGCAGCTCGCCCATGTGGTCGGCTTTCTGTCAGGCGACTACTGGACCTTCAGATTCACCCAGGCGCCTGCAGCCGAGAAGGTCGGCTTCCCGATCGAGGAGCAGCGTTACGACCGCACGGTACTACTCAGCGGCGGAGCGGACTCGGCAGCTGGTGCTCTGCTCTCCGCTGTCGAGTTGGGGGAGGGCCACTCCCAGTCTCTAGTGTCGCACTACAGCTCGACCTCGATCTCGCCCGTGCAGCAAGGTGTCGCTAAAGCGATTGCTGAGCTTGTCCCAGGTCTCCAACAGGTGCACCATCAATTCCATTTACACCGTGCCTCAAAGCGTCTCAATGGGAGGTCCTTCCGTAGCGAGCCATCGACTCGGTCCCGATCGTTCCTCTTCTTCGCGCTCGGCCTCGCCGTTGCGGAGCGTGCGGGCTCAACGCTCTGGGTCGCCGAGAACGGGTTCGCCTCACTGAACCCACCGCTCGGCCCTGATCGTCGGGGCAGCCTGTCGACGCACACCACCCACCCACGCTTTCTGCGCGAACTGGCGGAGTTGGTACAGAACGTGGGCGGCCACAGTCGTATCGAGAATCCATTCGAAAGCCTCACCAAGGGTGAGATGTTCCGCCGTGTTGCGGACACTGTCGGTATCAATACGGCGTCGAAGTTCCTGAGCAGCACCAATTCGTGCTCGCACACGGACGCGCGCTACAGCGGCGCCCCAGTTGGCTCATCATGTGGCGTGTGCTTCGGCTGTCTCGTTCGACGGGCGGCCTTCATTGCCTCTGGTGTTCCTGATGTGACCACCTATCTTTCCGACGATCCGAGCGGTCGGTATGACAAATTTGTACGGCAGAAGTCGATCGCGGAGCCGTTGCGGGATTTCGTACATCATGGCGTCCGCCCGCGAGATGTGATGACCATGTCGCTGCCTGACGATTACGCGGCTCAGGACGCACTTGCATTGTTGCAGCGGGGCGTCGAGGAACTGCGAGGCCTCTTCTGATGGCGCCCCAGCTTCCCCCCCTCGATCTCCACGCGCATATCAATACAAGGACGAAACCGGCAGACCTTGAGCGGCTCGGTGCAGTTGTCTTCGCGGCAACCAGATCTTTGGACGAGTACGAGTCCGCGAAGAAACGCCGTGACCAAGTAACGATCTGGGGCGTGGGGTGCCACCCACGGCTTCCCGAGGCCCAGCTCGGTTACGACTCTGCGAGATTCGCGGCACTGATTTCATCCGCGCCCTATGTCAGCGAGGTTGGTCTCGATCGACATTCGAAGGTGCCGCTCGACGAGCAGATGCACGTGTTCAGTTCAATCCTAGATATTCTGCGAACGACACCACGGATCACGTCAATCCACAGTGCGGCTGTTCCACGCCAAACTCTTGATGTCCTTGAACGACACCCGATCAAGGGTGCGGTCCTGCACTGGTGGCGCGGCAACGAGACCCAGACACGTCGTGCTCTTGAGCTTGGCTGCTGGTTCTCTGTTAACAATGCGAGTATGAAACACCCCGACCACATCTCCGCCATACCGCTTGATCGGATCCTAACCGAAACCGATCATCCATCCGGTGATCGGGGCTCACCGATTCCGAGGCAGCCTGGTGCGGTCATGGATGTAGAAAACAACCTTGCGGCAATTCACGGAAGCACGGCGGCTGACATCCGCAAGCAGGTCTGGACGAACTTCGTGAAATTGCTCGACGAGACCGCCGTCGCTAGTCTGCTTCCTATTCCGGTACAGCGAATGGTCGCGGCAGCACGGAACTTTTGAGGGCCGTAGTGACTCATGTCAGTACTGGACGCGTGCGTGCTCGATTCGAACGCGAGGTGGAGGAGCATCCCCAGTTCATGATGGCGCGGTGAACAGGGTGAATCTCGACCGCACCTGAGAATCAGATTTTGGCATGTGAAACGACTTCTCGAATTGGCAGAGATCGTGGCACTTACCAGATCGCTCGCCACGAGATGGGATGCCGTTCTGGATCCGGCAGACCCGCAACGAGATCGGACACCCCTGGTCGGGCGTCGCGTCGACGAGGAGACCGTACGTATCCACTTGACGATCGCGCCGGCCTACCTGCGCAAGATGGACCTCCTTTCGGGGCACTTTGCCACCGTGCCTGTCGAGATACACGCGGAGTAATGCCTTGCGCCGCGACTACCGCGCGCTGTGGAAAGCGGCTTTGACGTCGGCAGAGATACGACCCCGTGTTGCCACGTTGTAGCCATGTGCGATCGCCCACTCTCGAATCGCCTTGGTCTGCGAGGGATCGCGTTTCACCTTCACGCGAGCGGTGCGGGGCGCTTTCGGCTTGTGGTCGGTGATTTGTGTCGCGTGCGCGATGTAGTAGTCAAGCTTTCGGTGGAATTCCTTCGCATTCTTGTTGTTGAGGTCGATCTCGTAGGAGACGCCGTTAACGGCAAACCGAATCGTTTCGCCTTTTCCTTCGGTGATTGTGGTCTGGTCAATATCATCGAGATACTCGACGGTTTTGCGCAAGGCCATGATTAACACCTTTGTCCCCGCAAGCATATGCGACTGTACGGTAATGCATAGAGGTTATTGGCCGCGGAGAGCGCCGAGAGCCGTTATACTGAAATGGCTCTCGCGGCTGTGTGCGTGCTGATGAACCGAGACCAGCGCAAGGCGCCCTCAGCCTCGGCTACCACCATCGCCGCGAACGAACTTTGATTTCCCGCACCGGCATCTCATCTGGTCGCAGTGGTCGGTCAATCTGCGGACGCACGCGCTCGGGCGTGATCCGCTCGGATTCGTGCTCCTGTTCAAGGACGCTTGCAAGCAACTCGTGGTGGTCTTTGAGGGTGTCGATCGCTCTGGTCAGGAGTAGGTCGAGACGGCGCGCTTCTTTCTCAGCCGCCCGTCGCCGCTCGTCGGCAGTGACAGCTCGAAAGCCGCACCATTGCCGCAGCAGTTCCAGACGGGGCCGGGTGTGTTCGAGGTACCAGTCCCATTCCCAATAGGGTGAGGTTCGGTCGGAATCATTGGCACGCCGTCCATACTCGCGGCTCCGGCCGTGCTTACATGCTTCACGCGCCTCGGTTTCCTCGGTGAAGACAATATCGAGGATGGGTTGGGAGTTGCGTCGACAGGCCAGCTCCGCACTGAGCAAGGCGCCGTTTCGACAAAGCAGAACAGTGTCCCCTTCGCGACACGAAAAGCACTGGCGCGCGATGTCAGCGATCGAGCAGCCGACGATGTCCTCAAAGGTTGCCGCGTCGTGGATCGAGACCACATAGTGGGGGCGCCGATCGTAAATTGTCGTAACCGACTCCGGGAAAAGCTCGCCAAATACCTCACCAATGGCGTCCTCCTCCACCGCATGAAGTTCCGGCGCTGCCAACTTCTCCCAATTAGCCATGCTCTCGTCAAACGATTGCACGTTGCTCCACGGCGTACGGAGCCGATTAAGCGGCACGGTTTCCACACGGTCGGACACGTCGACGAACTTAATTTCGGCACGCTGCTTCCGGCCCTGTTCGGTGAGGCCCAAGATCTTGACGCGTTCTGAGGCTGCATTGTCGCTCTTGCGGTAAACCCAGTGCTCGCCGATGCCGGGCGCGGAGGTAGACACAAGACGGGAGTCTAACTGCGAGAGCCAACAGAAACGTGCGGTGGCGCGGCGAGTACCGGCTCACGTGGTCTTGATGTAGGCGCAAATCATTCGGTCTGGATCGTCACGGCGATGACTAGGGAAGCCAGAATGAGTGCCCACGGTGCTGCCATGGGTGATTGCGCGCCGCCGGCTGAAAATGAGGGCGACACTGAGCAGGCCGCCAGCGAACGATCTTCGCTGCCGTCTGGGGCGAGCTGACGGTGCGATCTCCTTGCACGAACGGCATGCGGGAGGTGTCGGCAGCGACTGACGACGAGCTGTAACAGTCGTGGTGATCCCGCCGACGTGTCCGAGTAGATCAGTAAGCTCGATCTGTCCTTGGTGTCGCGGGGACGGCGCGAGGTGCAATCGCGCCGCTGACCTGCGAGGATGAGGCAGCTGTATGCTAAAATTGAAAATGATATTCAACTGAAACGGCGGCACGCGTCAGCGTTCGCAGGAGAGCACGAGGAACATGTCACCGACCACCAAAGAAGCCCAGCGCGCCGAGCTCCACAAGACGATCTGGCGAATCGCAAACGATCTGCGCGGCAGCGTGGATGGCTGGGACTTTAAGAGCTACGTACTCGGTATGCTGTTCTATCGGTTCATCTCTGAAAATCTCACCGCATATTTGAACAAGCTTGAGCATGAAGCCGGCGACGCCGACTTTGATTACGTAAAGCTTGACGATAAGAATGCTGAGTTCGGTCGTAAAGACACTGTCGACGAAAAAGGCTTCTATATCCTGCCGTCGGAGCTTTTTCAGAACGTCCGTGAGCGTGCGTCGCAAGACGCAAACCTGAACGAAACCCTCGAACGGGTCTTCAAGAACATTGAGGGCTCGGCTGTTGGCACCGACAGTGAAGACGACCTGAAGGGCTTGTTCGACGACCTCGACGTCAACAGCTCGAAGCTTGGTAACACGGTCGCGAAGCGCAATGAGAAGCTGGTCAAGCTGCTCGACGCGATCGGGGACCTGCCGCTCGGTAACTTCGAAGACAACTCAATCGATCTCTTTGGTGACGCCTACGAGTACCTCATGCAGATGTACGCCTCCCAGGCCGGCAAATCCGGCGGTGAGTACTACACGCCGCAGGAAGTCTCGGAGGTGCTGGCGAAGATTACGGTCGCGGGCAAGAAGCGAGTGAACAAAGTCTACGATCCGGCCGCCGGCTCAGGATCGCTGCTGCTGAAGTTCGCCAAAGTCCTTGGCAAAGAGAACGTGGGTGGCTTCTATGGCCAGGAGATCAACCTGACCACCTACAACCTCGCCCGCATCAACATGTTTCTACACGATGTGAACTACGAGAAGTTTGACATCGCGCACGGGGACACACTCACTGACCCGCACCACTGGGATGACGAGCCGTTCGAGGCGATCGTCTCCAATCCGCCCTACTCGATCAGGTGGGAGGGCGACGCTAATCCGCTCTTGATCAACGACGAGCGGTTTGCCCCTGCGGGTGTCCTGGCGCCGAAGTCGAAGGCCGACTTGGCATTTACCATGCACATTCTGTCGTGGTTGGCCGTCAACGGCACGGCGGCGATCGTCGAGTTCCCTGGTGTACTGTACCGCGGCGGCGCCGAGGCGAAGATCCGCAAGTACTTGATCGACAACAACTACGTCGATGCGGTCATTCAGTTGCCGCCAGATCTGTTCTTCGGCACCACGATCGCTACCTGCATCATCGTGCTCAAGAAGTCCAAGAAGGACAACAGCGTGCTGTTTGTTGATGCGTCGGCGGAGTGCAGGCGTGTCGGCAACAAGAACAAGCTGCTACCGGAGAATCAGCAGCACATCCTCGACACCCTCGCAGCCCGTACCGATGCCGATCACGTCGCGAAACTTGCGTCGAACGAAGACATCGCGCTCAACGGCTACAACATCGCCGTGTCCAGTTATGTCGAGCAGGAGGACACCCGCGAGGTTATCGACATTGACGCGCTGAACGCGGAGATCGCGCGCATCGTCACACGGCAGCAAGAACTGCGCATCTCTATCGATGAGATCGTCGCTGACTTGGAGGGTTCGAGGTGAGTCGCATCGACGAACTGATTTCAGAACTCTGCCCGAGCGGAGTTACGTTCAAGACAATTGGCGAGACTAGCGAGGTAACTCCTGGTGCAACACCGTCGAAGTCTGTAGCGGCGTATTGGACTGGTGGCACAATCCCGTGGTTGAGCTCTGGTGAGGTCAACAAGGGGACAATCTACGAAGCTGACACTTTCATCACGCAGTCTGGATACGACTCCTGTAGTACCAAGATGATCCCGGCTGGTGCCGTGGTGATGGCGCTTGCTGGTCAGGGCAAGACTCGCGGGACGGTTGCTCGCACTCGTCTCGAGTGCTGTACGAATCAATCGCTCGCGTCGATCGTTCCGAACACGGAACTTGATAGTGACTTTTTGTTCTACTTTCTAAAGACTCAGTACTCACGCTTGCGTGATGTGTCGTCGGGTGATGGTACGCGCGGTGGCCTAAATCTGACGATGATCCGCGCATTTCGTGTGCCCGTGCCACCTCTAGAGGTGCAGCAGGAAATCGTGCGAATATTGGATCAGTTCACTCAGCTGGAAGCGGAACTGGAAGCAGAACTGGAAGCAGAACTGGAAGCACGCCGCCGCCAATACGAGCACTATCGGGCCCTGATCTTGAGTCCGACACCCGAATGGCGAGAAACAACCGTCGGCGCCCTCGCTGAGGTGTTCGACGGACCCCATGCGACTCCGAAGAAGACGACTGAAGGTCCGTGGTACTTGAGTATCTCGTCGTTGAAGGACGGAAGCTTCGACTTCACATCGTCAGCGCATCTCTCGGAAGTGGACCTTCCGAGGTGGACTAAGCGCGTCGCGCCTCAATCGGGCGACACCTTATTCTCCTACGAGACTCGGCTGGGACAGGCTGCCTACTGGCAATTAGATGAGCCCGCTGCGCTTGGTAGGAGAATGGGTCTGCTGCGACCTAAGGTCGACAAGGTCCGCCCGAAATTTCTCACCATTGCATACCTTAGCCCTCAGTTTCAGTCCGTCCTCGCGGCACGAACAGTCCGCGGATCGACGGTCGATCGAATTCCGATCGCGAATCTGGGTGATTGGCCAATATCGATTCCCGCATTGCCCGAACAGGACAGAATTATTGGTTTGCTCGAAAAACTCGATCTGCTGGTTGGCGACCTAAACGACGCCCTGCCCGCCGAGCTCGCTGCACGCCGGAAGCAATACGAGTACTACCGCGACAAGCTGCTGACCTTCGATGAGGTCACGGCATGAGCGAAGCGAAGCCGCGCAAGTACGACCCGATCGCTGTCTCTGCCGAGAGTACGGTCGTCGCCGAGTATGTGCCAGATGCGACCTCGGAGGCCGCGTACCAGTCGGAGTCCGCACTGGAGCGTGAACTGGTCAAGCTGTTGGAGTCGCAGGCGTATGACTACCTGGCGATCACGTCGGAAGAACAGCTCGTCGCGAACCTGCGCAGCCAGCTGGAGGCGTTGAACCACATCACGTTCTCGGATACGGAGTGGACTGATTTCTTCGAGAACAAGATCGCTGGGAAGAACGACGGCATCGCCGAGAAGACGGAGCGCATCCAAGAGGATCACGTCCAACTTCTCAAGCGTGACGACGGTTCGACGAAGAACATCACGCTCCTGGACAAGCAGAACATCCACAACAACCGACTTCAGGTCATCAACCAGTACGAGGTGGATCGCGCCGATCCTGCTGACGAGCAGAGCTCAGGAGGGCGGTATGTGAACCGCTACGACGTGACCATTCTGGTGAACGGCCTGCCGATGGTGCACATCGAGCTCAAGCGGCGCGGCGTCGACATCCGCGAGGCGTTCAATCAGATCAATCGGTATCAGCGCGACAGTTTCTGGGCGAGCTCTGGGCTATTCGAGTACGTACAGCTCTTCGTCATCAGCAACGGCACGCTGACGAAGTACTACTCGAACACCACTCGCAGCCAGCACCTAAAGGAGGGGCAGAAACCCGGCAAGGGCCGCAAGACCTCGAACTCATTTGAGTTCACATCGTGGTGGGCGGATGCACAGAACAAGCCGATCCAAGATCTGACGGCGTTCGCGAAGACCTTCTTCGCCAAGCACACCCTGCTCAACATCCTCACGCGCTACTGCGTATTGACCGCCGATCGGCTCCTTCTGGTGATGCGTCCCTATCAGATCGTGGCGACCGAACGCATCTTGCAGCGGATCGACATCGCTACCAATTACAAGCAACTCGGTACCGTCGCAGCCGGCGGTTACGTCTGGCATACCACCGGCTCCGGCAAGACACTGACATCGTTCAAGACGGCACAGCTCGCGTCGAAACTACCGAGTGTCGAGAAGGTGCTGTTCGTCGTCGACCGTAAGGACCTCGACTACCAGACGATGCGCGAGTACGACCGCTTCCAGAAGGGCGCGGCGAACTCCAACACCTCAACGGCGGTGCTGAAGAAGCAGCTGGAAGATCCGACCGCCCGGATCATCATCACGACGATCCAGAAGCTCTCAACCTTCATCAAAGCCAATAAGAACCACGCAATCACTGGTGAACACGTCGCGATCATCTTCGATGAGTGCCATCGTTCGCAGTTCGGTGACATGCACACCGACATCACCAAGGCATTCAAGCGCTACAACCTGTTTGGCTTCACGGGCACTCCGATCTTCGCCGAAAACAGTGGCAGTGGCGGCAATCCGCAGTTCAAGACCACCGAGCAGGCCTTCGGTGAGAAGCTGCACACTTACACGATCGTGGACGCCATTACCGACAAGAACGTGCTGCCGTTCCGCATCGACTACATCAACACGATCAAGGTCGGCAACCCCGAGGACAAGCAGGTCTCGGCAATCGATCGGGAGAAGGCACTTCTCGACCCGCGGCGCATCGGTGAGATCGTCAAGTACACCCTGGAGCACTTCGATCAGAAGACGAAGCGGTCGTCGAGCTACGAGCACTCCGTGGTGACCAACGTGCCGCAGGCGACCCGCACACGGCGCCAGGCCGAAGCGCTGCGCGAGCGCAAACGGGTGCGTGGCTTTAACGCCATCTTCGCCACCGCCTCAATCGAAGCAGCACGGATCTACTACAACGTATTGAAGTGGGAGCAGGACAAGCTGCCGGCGGATCGACGGCTGAAGATCGGGCTTATCTACTCGTACGGTGCGAACGACGCTGTCGACGACGGCATTATCGATGACGAAGGTTTCGAGACCGACGAGCTGCCGACCGATGCACGCTCCGCGCTCGAAGACGCAATCATCGACTACAACGAGATGTTCGGCACCAGCTACGACACCAGTGCCGACAAGTTCCAGAACTACTACAAAGATCTGTCGCAGCGGCTGAAGAACCGCGAGCTCGACTTGGTGATCGTGGTCAACATGTTCCTCACCGGGTTCGACGCGACGACGTTGAATACGCTGTTCGTGGACAAGAACCTGCGTGCACACGGTCTGATCCAGGCGTACTCCCGCACCAACCGAATCCTGAACTCGGTGAAGACATATGGCAACATCGTGGCCTTCCGCGATCTGGAGGAGGCTACGAACAAGGCGCTGGAGCTATTCGGTAACAAGGACGCTCGTGGCGTGGTGATCCTCAAACCGTACGGTGAGTACTACAGCGAGTACTCCGAGAAAGTGAACGAGATGCTGACGGCGTTCCCGCTTGGGCAACCGATCATCGGGGAGGCCGCGCAGAAGGCATTCATCGCACTGTTTGGGCAGATTTTGCGGCTCGAGAACATCCTCACCTCGTTTGACGACTTCGCCGGCAACGAGATCCTGACGCAGCGCCAGGGCCAGGACTACCGCAGTGTCTACCTCGACCTCTACGCCGAGTTCCGCAAAGACAAGGACGCCGATAAGGAAATCATCAATGACGACGTGGTCTTCGAAGTCGAACTGATCAAACAGGTCGAGATCAACGTCGACTACATCCTCATGCTCGTCGCCAAATACCGCGCGGAACACGGTGGCGACGGTGAAAATAAAGAGATTCGCGCCGAGATCTCCCGCGCGGTCGATGCCAGCCCGACTCTGCGCAACAAGAAGGACCTCATCGAGGACTTCGTCGACTCCGTATCGGTCAACGGCGCGATCGACGAGGAGTGGCAGGCATTCATCGCCGCCAAGCGTGAAGCTGAGCTGGCAAAAATTATCGAAGACGAGAATCTCCGCGCTGATAACACCCTTGCGTTCGTCGAGACGGCGTTTCGCGACGGCACACTCCGTACCACTGGCACCGCGATCACCAAGGTCCTGCCTCCTGCGTCTCGATTCGCGAGCGCAGGCGGGCATGGCGAGAAGAAGCAGCGCGTGATCCAGAAGCTGGCCGCATTCTTCGAGCGGTTCTTCGGGCTGAGCCAGGGAGCCGAATAAGGATGAGGACTCCATTGAATCGGATTGACCTTCAAGACGACGGCACGCACTACTACAGGGCAGATTTTCAGGTCCACACGCCGCGTGACACAAACTGGGACGGGCCGCGCCCTACGGCCGAACCTGAGCGCATCGCGTGGGCCAATAGTTTTGTCGAAGCGGCGCGCGAGAAACGGCTCAACGCGGTGGCAATCTCCGATCACCACGACTTCGCGATGTACCCCTACGTCCGGCAGGCGGCACTCAGCGAGGTGGACAGTAGCGGCCTCCCTGTCCCCGAGAAAGAACGTCTCGTCGTCTTTCCTGCCCTTGAGCTAACTCTTGCCCTCCCGTGTCAAGCGATCCTGATCCTCGACGCTGACTTCCCGCTCGATCGCCTCGATGATGTACTGAAGGCACTTCACCATGAACCGTACGATCCAGCTGCAACAATGCTGCCATCGACGACCGTTCTTCCGAGTTCCGACAGCTTCTCGACGATCTGCGCCCAGTTAGACATGAAGCCTTGGATCAAGGGCCGTTACATCCTGCTTCCCAACGTCACGCCTAAGGGGCACAAGACGATTCTTCGGGAATCTTTCCAGGACAAGTACAAGGATGCGTTCTCTGTCTGTGTCGGCGGCTATCTTGACGGCTCCATCTCGATCCTTGAGAAGAAGATCGGCGAGGCAAAGATCCTCGACGGGCTCGATAAAAATTGGGGAGATCGAGCGATCGCGCTGTTCCAGACGTCCGACTCGCGGAGATCTGACTTTGCCGAACTCGGCAGCACTGCAACCTGGGTGAAGTGGTCGCGCCCAACCGCCGAGGCACTCCGACAAGCGAGCCTCGCTCGCGAGTCGCGGATCTCGCAAGTTGAACCCGCGGTCCCTAACGTATGGATTTCGCGCGTCGTTGTGTCGCACAGCAAGTTTATGGGGCGACTCGACTCACGGCTGAACCCGCAGTACACCGCGCTCATCGGTGGACGAGGCACCGGGAAGTCCTCCGTGCTCGACTATATGCGATGGGCGCTTGGTGATCAGGTTGCGAACACCGGAGAGGAAGACGAGCTTGTAGACCCGCGTGCACGGCAACGCCGCCTCATTAATGCGACGCTCGTACCGTACGACGCGGTGGTCGAGGTCCACCTCGTAATCAACGACGTTCCACACGTCGTTCGAAGGCACGCTAAGTCAGGAGAATTCGAGCTCAAGGTCGGAGACGAAGACTTCGAGGCCGTTCACGAGACGATTGTGCAGAGGTTGCTGCCGATTCAGGCCTATAGCCAGAAGCAGCTGTCGAGCGTGGCGATCCGCCTCGACGAACTCACTCGCTTTCTCGAGGCGCCAATCCTTCGGCAGCTCGAAGACATCGACCGGCGCCACGTTGAGACCCAGGGGCGACTTCGCGAGAACTACGGCACCCTGCAGCGACACCGAAGCGTGGCAAGGGAAGCGGAGCAATCAAGGGCGCGCATCAAGTCTCTGACTGGCCAGGCGCAGGCGCTGCGAGACGGCCTTACGGGTCTGAGCGATGCTGATCGAACGTTACTTAATCAGAAGGCGGGGCACGATCACTCTGCAACCACTGTGGCTACGTGGCGCCAACAACTCTCAACACTCGAACAGGGCACCGAAACACTCAGATCGACGTACCAGAGGGCTATCGATGAGATCAGTGTTCCAGAAGGCGCCCCCGAGGAGTTCAAGGCGGACCTGGACGCCGCCGTGGCGGCGATCCACGCAGCACTTCAGCAAGCCGAGGCCGCTATCCGAGCGACCGGTGATAGCCTGGCAGTTGCCGTGGCGCCAGCTGGAACGATCGACGCGAGCCTTGGTGCCGTGACCGACCGACTGGCTGTATTCAACGAAAAGTATGGCGCGGTAAAGGAACGATCGACCGCGCACGAGGTCAAGCTGCGTCAGCTCGCGGAGTTGGAAACGCAAATCAAGACTGCGACCGATCTCCTACGAATGCAAGAGCTCGAATATGGGCGCCTAGGAAATCCCATAGCCGAGCATGGTCGATTGCGCGAGGAGCTTCGAGAGCTGAATAGAGAGCGGTCAGAAGCCCTTGAGGCGCAATGCCTCGCGCTGTCAGCGGCCTCAGATCAACTGATACGTGCATCCCTCGATGTCGGACACAACTTCGCTGAGGTGCAGTCAAAGTTCAGGGGTCTTGTGACTGGATCCGGCTTGCGAGGCAACAAGATCGAGAACCTTTTCGACGTCCTCGCGACCGACAAGGAGCCCGTCACTACCTGGGAAGCGATCCTGGCGGAGCTGGAGCTTGTCATGCTGCTCGAACCCGACGCCGAGCTCACCTCAGAAATGACTCCGGCTCTCAGTCGGCTCGGATTCACGGTGCAGGATTTACAGCGCATCAAGCCGAAGGTCACACCCGAAGGTTGGCTAGTGGCTCGTCATGGATTGTTGACCGGGTAATCCCCAGCTGACCACCCCCTCCACGGCAGACTGTCTCCGAGTCGAGACAAGGAGGTGGTCGTGGCACGTCAACCCAGCGTGTTCGTCCGATCGTTGACCATGGAGGAAGGCCGCCGGCTGCAGAAGATCAGCCGCACCGCCAAAGACCCGATCAAACTGCGACGAGCCATCGTGGTGCTGATGTCCGCCCAAGGCCAGACCGTCAAGGACATCACCTCATTGATGCAGGTCAGCGACGACTACGTCCGCGATGTCGTCCACGCGTTCAACGAGCAGGGATTCGAGGCGTTGCACCCAAAATGGAACGGGGGACGGCCGAAGACGATCGATGAGCAGACTCGCGAGAAGATCTGCTTGATCGCCCGGACGTCCCCCGCCGATTGGAAGATCACCGCGTTCTCCACCTGGAGTCTGGCCAAACTGACCGAGCACCTGATCGCGCAGAAGATCGTGCCGACCATCAGTCGCGAGACGCTGCGCCGCATCCTGCGCGACGGCAAGGTCACCTGGCAGTCGACCACGACGTGGAAGGCCTCGACCGATCCGGATTTCCTGGTCAAGATGCGCACGATCCTCGCTCTCTACGATCACCCGCCGGCCGACGGCCGGGTCGTCTGTGTCGACGAGTTCGGTCCGCTGAACCTGCAACCCCGGAAAGGGAAATCGTGGCGGCCGGCGACGTCTCCGCTTCGGTTGCGGGCGACGTATCACCGCTACGACGGTGTGATGCACATGCTCGCCGCGCTCGATTTATCGAGTGGCAGAATGTATTACCGAATCAGGCCTCGTAAACGAGCTGGCGAGTTCCTCGACCTTCTGAAGGTGTTGCGGGCCAGGTGGCCCGGGGAGAAGTTGTACGTGGTGCTCGACAACTTCTCCCCGCACCGGCACCTGTCCGTCCGCCGGTGGGCGGCGGACAACGACGTCGAGTTGGTGTTTTTGCCGACCTACGGGTCGTGGCTGAACTGGATCGAATCCGAGTTCGCGGCGTTGCGGTACTTCGCCCTGAACGGCACCGATCACCGCAGTCACACCGAGCAGAACGCTGCGATCGCGGCGTATATGCGGTGGCGCAATGCCCGTGCCGAACCGAAAACCCGATTCGCCCCGGACTCGCCGATCCGATCGTGGACCGAGTACCCGTATTATCCGGCCAAGGTTGCGTGACGAGCCACTAGACCTCTCGCTCACGCCGCTCGTAGACCAGCCGGTCTTCGAGTACCAGAGCAAGCCCGGAACGTACATTCCGTTCAGTTCTGCTTCGGCGGGTCAACAAGCCACTGCACTTCTGACGACCCTCTTGACGCAAGATGGGATGCCGTTGCTCATCGACCAGCCGGAAGAGGACCTAGATAGCGAGACCGTGCAGCACATCGTCGCGAAGATTTGGGCGGCCAAGGGCCGTCGGCAGCTGATTCTCGCAAGCCACAATGCCAACCTTGTCGTGAACGGCGACGCGGACCTCGTTCTTGTGTGCGGTTACACCACGGCGGGTGACCAGTCGGCGGGGACCATCAAGTCCAGCGGTGCGATTGACCAACCCGAGATTCGGGATGCAATCACAACTGTGATGGAGGGTGGAGAAAGGGCGTTCCGTCTTCGAAAGGAGAAGTACGGGTTTTAGCAGCTAGTATCGCGCCCCGCGCGGCCGCACCGCAGCGCCCTCGGCCCTGAGGATCTTCAGGACGGTTGTTCGTCCGATCCCGACCTCCTCGGCTACCGCTCGACCCGTCAAACCTCTCTCGTAGAGCTGCACTACGTCGCGCCGCGTCTGCTCCGTGATTCGCGATCGGAGACGTTGACGTTCCGGTAGGGCTTGGTTTGGCGTGTCCCCTGTGAGTTGGTCCGGGTTGTTCTAGAGTCCTGATTGCCCTGGTAAGGGCGAAGAAGGGACGATAGGAATCATGGCGGGACGCAAACGTCACTCGGCCGAGGACATCGTGCGCAAGCTGCGCCGGGCCGACGAGTTGGCCGCGGAAGGCAAGAACGGCGAGGAGATCGCCGCCGCGCTCGAGGTGTCGGCGGCGACGCTGTACAACTGGCGTCGTCAATACGGCGGCATGGATGCCGATGCGGCGAAGGAGCTCAAGGAACTGCGGGAGCAGAACAGCCGGCTCAAGCGATTGCTCGCAGATGCCGAGTTGGAGAAGGACGCGTTGCGGGAGATCGCGAAGGGAAAATTCTAAGCCCGACCGCCAAACGCGCCGCGATCACCATGCTCACCGACACCCTACAGATGTCGGAGCGGTTCGCGTGCAAGGTCGTTGGGCTCTCCCGATCGGTTTACCGGCGGTTGCCGATGGCGCAGACACCAGGCGACCCGGACGCCGATCTGCGCGCAGAGTTGCGCAGGTATTCCCGCAAGCATCCGCGGCACGGGTTTCGTCGGGCGTGGGCATGGCTGCGCTACGACCAGGGCATCGAGGTGAACAAGAAGAAGGTGCAACGCCTGTGGAAAGAAGAAGGATTGCAGGTCCGGCGTGCTCCACGCCGCAAACGTGCCGGCCTGTCCTCCGTTCCGGTCGTCGACGCGGATGCTCCGAATGTGGTGTGGGCATTAGACTTCCAGTTCGATTCGACCGTCGACGGCAAGACGGTGAAGATCGCGTCGATGGTCGATGAACATACCCGGATGTCGTTGTTGAACATCGTGGACCGCTCGATCACCGCCGGGCGGTTGATCGAAGGCTTGGAGAAGGCGTTCGCGATGTGGGGTGGGCCGCCGCTGGTGTTGCGCATGGACAACGGGCCGGAGTTCATCTCGGAAGCGCTGCGGGACTTCTGTGCTGGGTCGGTGGGGGTGTCCTACATTCCGCCGGGTACGCCGTGGAACAACGGGTTGATCGAATCGTTCAACAACCGGTTGCGCGATGAGTGTCTGAACCGCAACTACTGGCCCACTCTGCTCGAGGCCCGGGTGGTGATCGAGGACTTCAAGGACGACCACAATCACCGACACCGTCATTCGGCATTGGGGTACAAGACCCCCGCCGAGTACGCTGCCGGATGCACCCACCGGCACCAGCCCGTGGCGTGCGAGATCGACTGATCGACTGCACAGAGGAACCGGCTCTAGAAACGACCGGACCGACTATCGGGGACCTGCCAGGTTGGGACGTCTATCGGGAACCCTCGGGGTGTTGGTCTTGGCTTGAGCGAGGACTACCAGAAATGATTTTCATTATCAAAAGCGACCTCGTAACAGGGGTCGCTTTTGTGTTCTAACGAAATGAGCAATGTGTTTATGTAGGTCGATCGTCCCGACGCCTATCCCTTTTGCGAGTGGTTCTAACTACTATTGGAGCAGACTAATAACGTTAGAAATATGAGCGGCGGTAGTGGATCGGCGCAGTCTTCCGATCGCAATCGATGGGGATTGTTCCCCTATTTTTGATGCTGGAGAGCTTTGTTTACGAGGCGCGAGACTGAGTCCAGCGTATTCGCCTGAGACTATAGCGCTTGTGCTAATGACAAACATGTTGTTTAGTTATATATACTCAGGTACAATGAGCTCAAACTAATAATCAAGCGCCAGTCGAGCGAACTTCGTAGACGTGGCCGGGAGGGGGTACGGAATGGCGACTCTAGCAGGACGATTCGATGACGCGCTTACGATAATCGAGCCCGACGAAGACAAGGTGAACGCAGCCAAAGCTCATGCGGAGGTACGAGACGTTCTCAAGGCCGATGACGAGCTGAGCAAACTAGGGATCGACCCTGTGCTAATTGGGTCATACGCACGACAGGTCTCGATCAAACATGTGAAAGACGTTGATGTATTCGCACGGTTGACCAATGTAGACGCCAGCCTCGCCCCCGGTTCGATCCTAGATTCCTTTGAGGAAGTTCTTACTGAGGAGTACGGCGAAGACCGTATCGAAAAACAGTATCGCTCCATTAAAGTGGATTTCCCAGATTTTAATTTGACGGTTGATGCAGTACCAGCAAGGGCGTGTGGGGAAAATTGGGAAATCCCAAACAAACCCGAGGATGCGAAGCGCGCTCAGTGGGTCGAAACCAACCCGCTAAAGCTGAATGATCTGACGACTGAGAAAAATAGTGAGTTTCAACTGAACGGCGCGGGCATATATGTGCCGATCGTGAAGCTTGTACGTCAGGTGCGCCGAACGTGGCTAGCAGATCAACCGGGCGGTCTGTTCTTTGAACTCATGACTTATTGGTATTTCGAAAATGAGAACCCGTCAGCAACTTCTGTTGCTGAGTACCTCACACTCACACTCAACGGCATAGCTGAGATGTTGCCGACTGTCGCTGGAGATGGACTTGACGATCCGACTCTGCCTGGACAGAAGATTTCCACCAAAGCAACTGATCGCGATCTCGAGAACGCTCAAGAGAAGATGCGAGAGGCGGCCGATCTGGCTGCCGACGCGCTAGCAGATGAGGATAACTGTAGTTCTGCGGTGAAGTGGCGCAAGTTGCTCGGAAAGACATCTGATGGCGACGATGTCTTCGATCTTCCTAGCTACTGTAACGATGACGGAAGCCATAAGAACCTAGCCGCGGTGACAAGTGGCGCAACAAGGGTGCCGGCGGGAGATGACCGATACGCCTAGCGGAGACTACCTTGCTGCATTAGTTGAAGAGCGTGACTCTTTTAGGGATGCCCTTGTAAGACATGGCTTCTCCGATGACGGCAAGACGCTACAGGGTTCAGTACCGTGGGTGGACGAGAACGGGAGCTCGCGGAACGCGCAGGTAGCCCTTGCGATTCCAGACGCATTTCCTCTCGCACCTCCACTTGTGTCGATCATCGACGCAGGCGAAGGCTTCGTTCCAACCTTCCATATTGAGCGAAGCGGTCAGCTGTGCCTTTGGACGAACGACCTCCCCGTCCACGACGCGCCGTGGCGTGATCCTGTCCAGTGCATTGAAAAGATCAGTGGATGGTTTACGGCAACCGCAAGAGGCTGGCCTGGTGATGAGGACGCAGACCTTGAGCGCTATCTGCCAGCGGCCGATGAGTTCGTTCTTTACGACGACACAGCACTACAGAACAAAAGGCTCTACCGTACCGTCAAGAATGATCTTGGAGTGGTACGCGTCGTCGATGAACTTCGGTGGACGCCCAGCGCTGAACGCATGAAGCGGCATGGTGTGCGACGGCGTGAGCGCAACCTGTTGTGGGTGGTCGAAGTAGGCGCGATATCGCAACCAATCTCTAGTTGGGCAGATCTACAACGCACAGTCGGTGATGCGCTACAAACTCTTGAGGCCATAGTCCACGAAGGAAACTCGTGTTTCGTTCTCATGCGATACCAGCGAGGAGTTCGTCGTGCGGCGATCGTTCTCTCAGTAGTACGGGATGCCAATGGTTCATTACTGCTGAAGTCTTGTGAGGGTGCCGACACAAGCGTGAGAACTCGAACTCTCCGCGCTGGAACCCAGGCTAATAAATATGAAGGGAAAACGGTCGCCATAGTCGGCTGTGGTGCAATTGGATCACATGTAGCCGAACTCATGTACCGCTCGGGTGTTCGACGCTTGACTCTTATCGATCCCGAGCGGTACAGGCCGGGTAACGTTATTCGACATACTGTGGACGACAAGTATGTCGGCGCACCTAAAGCCACCGCGGTCCGTATGAGACTTGCTGCCGTTGGGCTGGCGATAGATACGGTCCACGCGCTTGTCGCTAGAGTGAGCACTCCAGAGTACGCATTAGAGCTCGCTTCTTCACATGATCTAGTCATAGATGCCACTGCCGATGGCAGGGCTACCGGACTACTGCGATGGGCGTCAGAGATTCAGGACAAAGCTTTAGTATCTGTGTGCGTGCAACGGGAGGGCGGAATCGCGCGAGTAGACCGATTCCCCCTGGAAGATGGCGAGAGACATCTTGCTCCTCTCGACATCACCGGCGAAGAAAAGCCTGGATATGAACAAGGCTGCGGCAGTCCCGTCTCAATGACGCCGCCGCTATCAGTCGCAAGAGCCGCCAACATCGCTTGCCAGGTGGCGCTTGACGAACTCAACCGTTATTCGTCATTGCCTGCCACTATCGTCGATGTTATGAAGCCGCAGGTAGACGTGCCTTATCGCAGCATAGGAACGGTTACCTCGGCATGAAAACCTTTCTGGGAAAATTGTTGAAGCGTCCGATGATAATTCAAGTCAGTCGAGCAGCGGCAAGAAAAATGCACAGCGCGGCTGAACTGGCTGCGCCGAAGGAGACTGGCGGCCTCTTGCTCGGCTGGTGGGAACACGACTCAATAGTGATCGACACCGTGATCGTGCTCGCTGACAGCGCAGCGACTGAGACAAGCTGGACGAGACGAGAAGCTGAAGCCCAGAAACGACTCGACGCCTTGCTGGAAGCTAGTCGAGATCAACTCCTTGGTTATGTAGGTGACTGGCATTCGCATCCTGCGCCAGTAGGTGCATCAAGTACTGACCTACAGTCTCTAACTTGCTCTTCGAAGCAGTACCAGGAGCCATTGGTACTTATGGTCCGGTTATCCGACGGAACCCTAAGGCCTTACGTTGCCAAGCGCGGAAAGCTGTGTACGGCTCGACTGGCTAGCTCCGCTGATAATATTTCTGAAGATCAATAGCCGGCGGATTTCCCATTGCTTGCAGCTCTGAAACGAGACCCACGAAAAAGCTGATTAGCGACGAGTTGCTATCGCTCTTCACGATCGTTGGCTCTCCGGCGTCATTGTATGTTATCGAGAAGGAACCATCATTAAGAGAACATCCAAAGTCGATCGGTGAGGTTTTTGCCGCTTCGGCTAAAGCACGGTTGAATGGATCCCCCAAGGCGGGAGACCAGTCGGACTTAGTTGTTACAATTCCAGCCAGTATTTGTTTAGTATCCGCCTTAGTTGCTAGGGTGCTATTCATCTGTCTAATTGGGGCACTAGTTCGCTTGAGCGCACGAACCGATTTGGCTTTCTTGCTGGCGTAGTCCACATGACTCTTATTGAGTGACTGTTTAGCTTCGATAACCGCAAATACGCTCTCGGCTGGGACGTACAGTACGTCATTGAAATGAAAAACAATGGGTGAATAATATCGATCAAAAATAATAATATCTATATAGTCACTTTCGGTACCTTCGTGATCAATTACGATGCCCGTTGCCACTTGGTACCGGTTGGGGAGATGCTTTGAAAGCATTTCTCTCCATGCCAGCTCTGAGTTGTCGCCTTTAGCGACGGGATGCTCATGGACTGAGCTAACGCCAAGTGCGGAGACCAGCAACTCTTGGTGTCTGGAAAATAGCTGACGTAACTTGTTTTCTTCGGCCATATTCACATTTTACCACTCTATCGTACGAAATATAGATCTATTGACTTTGCGGGGGGTAACGTAAATGCAGGGAGTCGCAACCATCTGCAAATGTCAAAGCATCGATCATCATCGCATTCAAGAAACAATATCGGCCCGCACCGATACAGTATTCGAAGTGTTCGACGTCCTGAGCCCGATCTTGAGCGTATTGCTGGTTCAATCGCTGATCTCATTATCTACCTTACGCGGACCGGTCAGACGCTTGATGAGTACTCCGCGAGCGTGGCACGTCACCGCGAGATAGAAGCAGCGCTTCGTCGCTCAGGAGTTAAGTATTCTGCCGGCCAAGCTCTTCCTGGATGTCAGTGTCGACAGTGCGGTCTTGCCAGAAGTGAGGATGTCAGGTGATTCGCTTTCCTCGCGGTCGTACAGTTACCCCTTCGCACTTCAGGATCTTGAGTACCGTGGACTTGCCTATGCCGAGTCGCTCGGCAACGTCCAACGCACTGAGGCCAGAGTTGTACAGCTCGATCGCCTCGGCCCGGGTATGTGCCGTGATTCGCGAACGGAAAGGCCTACGTTCCGATATTCCCTGGTCATCGCTCATTCTGAGTTTATCTGGGGTGTTGGCCTTAGCGCTGGCGAGGACTACCACCACGAAGGCCGGTCGTCTCGGACGACCGGCCTTCGTTCGTTCGAGGGGGTCACCCCCGAGCGGTGGTGTACCCCTTCTCGGGATCCTCGGGCAGATCCATCTCCACCAGCACCCGGCGCAGCAGCTTCCCGGTGGCGTTGCGCGGCAGCTCGTCGAGGAAAACCACCTCGCGCGGAACCTTGTACCGGGCGAGATTCGACTTCACGAACGCCTTGATGTCCTCGGCGTTGCGGGAGGAGTCGGGGGAGGGAACCACGAAGGCTCGCAGCCGCTGCCCGAACTCGGGATCGGGGACACCCACCACGGCGGCGTCGAGTATGTCCTCCCGCTCGGCGAGCAGGTTCTCGACCTCGAGCGGATAGACGTTCTCGCCGCCGGAGACGATCATGTCGTCGTCGCGACCGTTGACGAAGAGCAGGCCGTTCTCGTCCCAGTGCCCGATGTCGCCGATCGACAGCAACCCGTCGATGCGTTCCTTGTCGCGACCGTCGGTGTAGCCGGCGAAGGACAGGCCGCTCGAGACGAAGATGCGGCCGGGGACGTGCGGCTCGGTGATGCGGTTGCCGTCGTCGTCGAACAGCACCACCCGACACGTCACGGGAGGGCGACCGGCCGTGCCGGGGGCCTGCCGGATGTCGTCGGGGGTCGCGACCGTCGCGACGGCGCATTCGGTGGAGCCGTACAGGTTGTAGAGCACGTGTCCGAACGCCTCCGTCGTCCGGCGACACACGTCGGGCGAGAGCGACGAACCCGCGGAGAAGACGATCTTCAGGCTCGAGGTGTCGTACTCGGCGATCTTCTCCGGTCCGAGGTCGAGGATCCGCTGCAGCATCGTCGGGACCACCACCAGCACGATCGCTCCGTGCTGCTCGACGAGGCCCAAGGTGTCGACGGGGGAGAAGCGCCGCATCATCACCACGGTCTGACCCAGTGCGAGGGCGAGCGCGAACTGCGAGACGCCGGTGCCGTGGAAGGCCGGGGCGGCCATGAGCATCGTCTGCCCGGGGCGCAGCGGAACCCGATCGAGGAACTGGACCGACGCGAACGGTGACGTGCGGCCGCGCGGCGCGCCCTTCGGGGTGCCGGTGGTGCCGCTGGTGAGCAATACGAATCCACCGAAGACCTCCGGCGCGGGCAGGGACGAGCCGTCCAGCCCTTCGATCGACTGCTCCAGCGTCGGGATGCCGGGGACCTCGTCGTCCGCCCAGGAGACGTACCGGCGCACGTCGTCGGGGAGCGCGGCTGCGACCTCGGCGAATTCGCTGTCGAAGACGAACGTCGAGACTTGTTCGCGCGCTGCGACATCGACGAGTTGCCGCGGCGCGAAACCGGTGTTCATCATCACCAGTCGCACACCGAGCTTGGCGGTGGCGAGCATCGTCAACACGAGACCGCGGTGATTCCGGGCCATGATGCCCATGACCGATCCCGGCTCCACCCCGGCGCGTTGCCACGCACGCACGAGGGCATTGGAGCGGGCCTCGAGTTCCTTGTAGGTGACATCGCCGGCCTCGTCGATCAGGGCGACGGCGTCGAGACCGCGTTCGGCCTGTGCGTGCACGGCGCCGGCGAAGGGGCCGTACTTGTTGGCCGCCATGATCGTCCCGATGCTGTGGTCCACGCGCGGAAAGTGCAGCAGACCTGCGCGATGGAGTACCGCGAGTGATCCGATGGTGTCCTTGACCTGGCCGATCGTGTCGTCGAGCGTGATCCGCCCACTCGTGATCCTGCCGAGAATGTCCTGACCGAGCATCCGTCCCCCTAGCTGTGTGTCGGCGTCAGCACACACAGTAGCCGTGACGTAGCTCACATTCCAGGCAATCTTCCACGGATGATCTTCCTGGAACGGGTAGAGCCCTCGCCGTACCTGCGGCGAGGGCTCTACCTCGATGGATCCTCCGACACGTCCGGTACCGTGCGCAGACACCGGTCCCATCCTTCCGGCGCCCGCGGACGGACCCCATGCCCCGAGCGTTATTTCAGTTCGGAGGACGACTTTCCGAGCACCCGCCGAGCGACGATGAGCTGCTGGATCTGCTGGGTGCCCTCGAAGATGTCGAGAATCTTGGAATCGCGTGCCCACTTCTCGAGCAGCGGCCGCTGCGAATACCCGTAGGTTCCGGCGAGTTCGACGGCCTTGAGCGAGACCGCGGTGCCGGTGCGGCCGGCCTTCGCCTTCGACACCGACGCCTCGAGGGAGTTGGGCTTCTTGTTGTCGGCCATCCACGTCGCGCGCAGCGCGAGCAGGTAGGCGGCCTCCCAGTCGGCCTCGAGCGCGAGGAACTCGGCGGCCGCGGCATGCTGGTTGTTCGCGGGGATGTCGTAGGAGACCTCGACGCCCGCCTCCTTCAGGATCGTGCGCAGTTCCTCGAGTACCGCACGACCGAGACCCACGGCCATGCCGGCCACGATCGGACGCGTGTTGTCGAAGGTCTGCATGACCCCGGCGAACCCCTTCTCGGTGTTCACCTCCGGGGAGCCGAGGATGTTGTCCTTCGGGATGCGGCAGTTGTCGAGCACGAGCACCGCGGTGTCGGATGCCTTGATGCCGAGCTTCTTCTCGAGACGCGCGACCGAGAGTCCGGGAGCCTCGCGCGGCACGACGAACGACTTGATCGCGGCGCGGCCCTTCGACCTGTCGACGGACGCCCACACGACGATGTGCGTGGAACGCTCACCGGCGGTGACGAAGATCTTCTCGCCGTTGAGGACCCACTCGTCGCCGTCGAGCACGGCCGTGGTCGTCACGGCCGCCGAATCGGATCCGAAACCGGGCTCGGTGATTGCCATGGAGGCCCACACCTTGCCGAAGCGTTCGAGCTGCTCGTCGGTGGCCACCGCGGCGATCGCGGAATTGCCCAGGCCCTGGTAGGGGATCGACAGGGTCAGGCCGACGTCGCCCCAGCACGTCTCGATGACATTGAGGAGTCCGGCCATGTTGCCGCCGTTGGCATTTCCGGCGGGGCCGTCCTGCTTGGCCTTGCTGTCGCGGCCGAGCGCGGCACCCGCCGCGCCCTGGCCGGAGTCGTTGAGCCCTTCGACCATCGCGGCCATGGTGTCGAGTTCGACGGGGTACTCGTGCTCGGCGAGGTCGTACTTGCGGGAGATCGGCCGGAAAATCTGCGCGGCGACCTGATGGGCCTGGTTCGCGGAAGCCTTGAGCTTCCGGGGAAGTTCGAGATTGATCATCACAGGTTCCTTGTTCGGGTCGGGCCGATCAGACGAGGACGACGCCCTCGGCGACTCCGATTGCTCGCAGGTCGCGGTACCAACGTTCGACGGGGTGTTCCTTGGTGTAGCCGTGGCCGCCGAGCAACTGGACGCCGTCGAGGCCGAACTGCATGCCCTTGTCGGTGGCGAGCTTGCGGGCCAGGGCCGCCTCGCGAGCGAACGACAGGCCCTGCTCGGCCCGCGACGCACCGCGCAGGGTGACCAGACGTAGACCGTCGAGCTCGATCTTGATGTTGGCCACCATGAACGCCACCGCCTGCCGGTGGCTGATGGGCTCGCCGAACGCCTCGCGCTCGTTGACGTAGGGGACCACGTAGTCGAGCACGGCCTGACCGGTGCCCATCGCCAGAGCTGCCCAGCCCAGGCGCGACAGGCGCACGGCGTCGGCGTACTGCTCGGCGCGGACGTCGGCGTCGTCGTCGCCGAGACGTGCCGATTCCGGCACCGCGACGTCCTCGAGCAGAAGGCGGCCCAGTCCGGCGGCGCGCAGGCCCATGCCCGGATCGGCCTCGATCACGACGCCCTTGCTCTTCGCCTCGACGAGGAAGAGGGACGGCTTACCGTCGAGTTCGGCTGCCACGACGAACAGTTCGGCGCTGCCCGCCGCCGGGACGAACGACTTCACGCCGTTGAGCCGGTAGCCGCTGGGGGAGCGCACCGCCTTGGTCTGCAACGCGAAGGGATCGAACAGGGCGCGTGGCTCGGCGATGACGACCGACGCCTGGGGGACATCGTCGCCGGCGAAGGCCGGCAGGTAGGTCTTCTGTTGGTCCTCGGTGCCCCACTGTGTGAGCGCCACGGCCACACCGCTCGGCGCGAGGATCGGCAGGGCCAGGCCCATGTCGCCGTGCGCGAGGGCCTCGGCGACCAGCACGTTGGTGACCACGCCGCGCTCGTCGGCGGCGCCGTCGAACGCCTCGGGTACGTTGACCATGGTGATGCCGAGTTCGGCTGCGCGCGCGAGCAGATCGGCCGGGGCCGCGGCGGCCTCGTCGGCGTCGTGCGCGGCGGGGCGCAGGATCTCGGCGGCGAACTCACGCACCGTCTCCGTGATCATCTGCTGATCGTCGGTCGGGGTGAGATCGAAGAAGTCGGCGTTCTTCGCGGTGGTGAGACGCTGCGGGCCGCTCGCGCCGCCGGACATCTTCTTGAAGGTGCGCGTGGCGGCGCCGAGGGTCTTGAAGCCGGTCTTCGTGGACTGGTACGTGATCCGGTCGATCGTCTCGCGGATCTTGTACCGGTCGGCCAGTTCGGAACCCGTGATCCGGGTGAGCACGCGCATGGCAGCACCCATGGCGTCGCGTTTGATCGGATTGAGGCCGACGGCGGACGTGTCGCGAGGCGTGTGGCGGCCCACGCTGTCTTGCTTGCTCATGATCACCAGAAGTCTCTCGATGCGGCAGCGGACACTCCCGATCTTACTTCTGAGTAAGGTCACTGTCTACCGCGCAGTAAGTTCCGCGGTGGACGCGTGTCGCCCAGCATCGTCCGCTGTGTCGCGAGCACGAGTTGACTCTCACACCGTGTGAGGTCGCAGACTCGGCGCCATGGCCGACACCACCAGGTTGATGTCCATCGGAGAGTTCTCGTCCCTGACCCGGATCAGCGTGCGGATGCTGCGGCACTACGACTCGCAGGGAGTGCTGATCCCCGCCGTGGTCGACGAGGTCAGCGGTTACCGCCGATACCTCCCCGAGCAGACCGCCGATGCCGCGCGCATTCGGCGCCTGCGCGACGTCGGCTTCGGCGTGTCTGCCTCCGCGGCACCGTCGCCGACTACTCGGCCGAAGGTGAACTGTGGCAACGCTTCATGCCCGCCCTGCAGGAGCAGGGCATCGTCCCGACCGGACCCGGCGGATGCATCGAACACGACGGCGAGTTCCGTGAGTCGGACGTCGACGAATCGGTGTTCCTGCCGGTGGCGCCGGGAACCACGGCCCGCGAGCCGCTGACGGTCCACGAGTTCCCCTCACGCCGGGCGGTCGTCGCCACCGTGACCGGGCCGTACGCCGAATCGATCCCGCGGGCCCACGAGGCGATCGCCGAATTCCTGACCGAACACGGCCTGTCCGCGGCCCGGGTCGACGACGACGTGGCCACCCACCACTTCAACGTCTATCTCGATGATCCGGGCGTCACGAACGAAGCCGACCTCGAGACCGCTGTGCATCTCCCGGTCCGCTGACGAACCCGGCCCCACGCGTGACCATCCGTGCGTGGGGCCGGCCACTCACTTCAGTCGACCGAGCACCTCGTCGTGCAGCGTGCCGTTGGTCGCGACCGCACTGCCGCCGTGCGGACCGTCCGCACCCTCGAGGTTCGTGAACCGTCCACCTGCCTCGCGCACCAGCACGTCGAGCGCGGCCAGATCCCACAGCGAAACCTCGGGTTCGAGCGCGATCTCGAGGGCGCCCTCGGCGAGCAGGCAGTAGGAGAAGAAGTCGCCGTAGGCGCGCACCCGCCACACGTCGTCGGTCAGGGCGACGAAACGATCACGGATGCCACGCTCGTGCCAGCCGCTCAGGCTCGAGAAGCTCAGCGACGCCGACGCGAGGTCGGTCACCTCCGACACCGAGATGCGCCGGGGCTCGGCACCGTCGTGCGACACCCAGGCGCCGCCGTCCGCGGCCGCCCACCACCGACGGTTCAGTGCCGGGGCGCTGACCACGCCCACGACGGGCACACCGTCCTCGAGGAGCGAGATCAGGCTCGCCCAGACCGGTACGCCACGCACGAAGTTCTTCGTGCCGTCGATCGGATCGACGACCCACTGCCGCCCGCGGAAGACCGCGTCGCCACCGAACTCCTCGCCGAGCACCGCGTCGTCCGGTCGCTGCTCGCCGAGCATCTCGCGGATGGCGCGCTCGACGGCGAGGTCGGCGTCGGAGACCGGACTCAGGTCCGGCTTGTCGTCCACCTTCAGGTCCAGCGCACCGAAGCGGTCGCGGGTGATGGCGTCGGACGCGTCGGCGAGTCGGAGTGCGAGGTCCAGGTCGGCGGTGTAGTCGGTGGTCATGGCGGAAACGCTAGCCGCCGTCGTCCGGGGCCGAGCAGCTTGCCGTCCACTCCGGGGTCGGCGCGGTGCTCGACCCGACCGGGCCCTGCCGTGTCGATCGCTGCCCACGGCGGGCCGGTTCGTCGCTCCGGTAACCTGTTGAATCGTGCATCCCGATGTTTCCGCAGCCCTGACCGAGCTCGACACGACCCTCCGCACCGTGGAGTCGGTCCTCGACGTCGAGGAGCTGCGACGGCGCATCGACGAACTCGAACACCAGGCCGCCGACCCCGAGCTGTGGAACGACCAGGACCACGCCCAGAAGGTCACCAGCGAACTGTCGCACGCACAGGGTGAGCTGCGCCGGGTCGAGGGCCTGCGCCAGCGGCTCGAGGATCTCCCGGTTCTGTACGAGCTCGCCGAGGGCGAGGAGGGCGAGGCCCGCACCGCCGCCCTGGCCGACGCCGAGGCCGAACGCGAGAGCCTGCGCGCCGACATCGAGGCGATGGAGGTGCGCACGCTGCTGTCCGGCGAGTACGACCAGCGCGACGCGCTCGTCAATATCCGCGCGGGCGCCGGTGGCGTCGACGCCGCCGACTGGGCCGAGATGCTCATGCGTATGTACATCCGCTGGGCCGACAAGCACGGCTACGGCGTCGAGGTCTACGACACCTCCTACGCGGAAGAGGCCGGCATCAAGTCCGCCACCTTCGCCGTCAAGGCGCCCTACACCTACGGGACCCTGTCGGTCGAGATGGGCACGCACCGTCTCGTCCGCATCAGCCCCTTCGACAACCAGGGCCGCCGCCAGACCTCCTTCGCCGAGGTCGAGGTGCTGCCCGTCGTCGAGACCACCGACCACATCGACATCGACGAGAACGACGTCCGCGTCGACGTCTACCGCTCGTCCGGCCCGGGAGGCCAGTCGGTCAACACCACCGACTCCGCCGTGCGCCTGACGCATATCCCGACCGGCATCGTCGTCACCTGTCAGAACGAGAAGTCGCAGTTGCAGAACAAGGTCGCGGCCATGCGTGTCCTGCAGGCCAAGCTCCTCGAGCGCAAGCGCCAGGAGGAGCGCGCCGAGATGGATGCGCTCAAGGGCGACGGCGGCAGTTCGTGGGGCAACCAGATGCGCTCGTACGTGCTGCATCCCTACCAGATGGTCAAGGACCTGCGCACCGAGTACGAGGTCAACAACCCCTCGGCGGTGCTCGACGGCGACATCGACGGATTCCTCGAATCGGGCATCCGCTGGCGTATGCGAGAAGAGCAGAAATCGTGATCGGAAACAGGAGAGGGGCCTGTGCCGTTTCTTCCCGGAGCTAGACTGCTCGACTGGTTGTCGACGAGCGGGCTGCTGATCGCACTCACGATTCTGGGTGCGGTTCTGATCGCCCGGTTCGTCTCCTGGATCGGCAGCCGCATCACGCGCCGCATCGACGAGCGCTACACGCAGTCCGACGACCTCGTGCGGTCCGAGGCGACGAAGCATCGCCATTCGGTCGCCCAGGTGGTCACGTGGATGGCGATCTCGTTCGTGTACATCGTTGCGACCCTGAAGGTGTTCGACTATCTGCAGCTGCCCATCGGCAGCCTGGTCGCGCCGGCGACCGTGCTCGGCGCGGCGCTCGGCTTCGGTGCCCAGCGCATCGTGCAGGACATCCTCGCGGGGTTCTTCATCATCACCGAACGGCAGTACGGCTTCGGCGACACCGTGCAGATCTCCGTGACCGGTGCGTCCGAGGACGCGATCGGCACCGTCGAGGACGTCACGTTGCGCGTCACCCGGGTGCGTAGCACGGCGGGTGAGGTCATCACCGTCCCCAACGGGCAGATCAACAAGGCCGTCAACCTGTCGAAGGACTGGGCGCGCGCCGTGGTGGACGTGCCGATCCCGGTGACCGCCGACATCGCCGACGTCACCGAGATGCTGCGCGAACTGGGTGTCGCCGCATACAAGGAACCCCGCCTGCGGGAGCTGTTGCTCGACGAACCGAGTGTGATGGGTGTCGAGAGCCTCGAGGTGGATCAGCTCAGCGTCCGCATGGTCGCGCGCACGCTGCCCGGCAAGCAGTTCCAGGTGGGCCGTCTGCTGCGTGCGCGGATCGCGCGAGCACTGCGTGAACGGGGCATCACCGTCACGCCCCAGCTCGACACCGCCAGCGTGGTCGATCGAGTGGAGGCACAGTGACACCGGGTGGAGGGACGTCGGGTGGGGGCGCGGCCACCGAGCCGGAGGAGAAGCACCGCAGGCGCATCCCGTCGCACCTCCTCGGTGGGCGGATCAGGACCACGACCTTCGCGTTGTGCACCCTGTGGCTTGCGCTGTGGGTGACCTACCTGTTCCTCAACCAGCCCGAGGACACCCCCGATGCGCCGTCGACCGCCGTGATCATCTCCGAGACGCCCTACGTGCCGTACGTGCCGCCGGCGACCACGGCCCCGCAGGAGAAGTCCGTGCCGGAGACCACCGACACGCCCTATCCGCCGACGACCTCGTCGACCTTCCCGCCGACGACGGCGACCGGCGTGCCGGGAAGGGAACAGGGCGGGACGCCGCCGCAGGATGCCACGACGACAGCGCCCCCCACCACGACGAACAGGCAGTTCCCGTTCGACCTGCCCACGATCCCCGGACTGAACGACCAGCAGGATCCGACGGTGACCGAGGACACCGACGCTCCGTCGTCGTAGAGCACCGACGAGCCGGTGCCGTAGGTCACCGTCCGGTAACGGTTAGCATGTCCACGTGATCCGGCTGGAGAATGTGTCCAAGTCCTACAAGACGTCCACGCGTCCCGCGCTCGAAGGGGTCTCGGTGCACGTCGAGAAGGGCGAGTTCGTCTTTCTCATCGGTCCCTCCGGATCCGGGAAGTCGACCTTCCTCCGGTTGCTCCTGCGAGAGGAGAAGCCCACCACCGGCGACATCCACGTGGCCGATTTCCACGTCAACCGGCTGCCGGCGCGTCGCGTACCGAAGCTGCGCCAGAATCTCGGATGCGTCTTCCAGGACTTCCGGTTGCTCCAGCGCAAGACGGTCGCCGAAAACATCTCGTTCGCTCTCGAGGTGATCGGTAAGCCGCGCGGAGTGATCGAACGGACGGTGCCGGAGGTTCTCGACCTGGTGGGACTGTCCGGCAAAGCCGACCGGTTGCCCGCCGAACTGTCCGGCGGCGAACAGCAGCGTGTCGCGATCGCGCGTGCGTTCGTCAACCGGCCGCTCGTGCTGATGGCCGACGAACCGACCGGCAACCTCGACCCCGAGACCAGCCAGGACATCATGCTGCTGCTCGAACGCATCAACCGCACGGGCACGACGGTGCTCATGGCGACCCACGACCACCACATCGTCGACTCGATGCGGCGACGGGTCGTCGAACTCGATCTCGGACGCGTCGTGCGCGACGAGGCACGCGGCGTCTACGGCGTCGGCCGCTAGATCCCGTCACCCGAGCATCCCCACCAGGCAACCGAAGGAATCCCACCCGATGCGTGCCAGCTTCCTGTTCAGCGAGGTCACCACCGGCCTGCGCCGCAACCTCACCATGACCATCGCGATGATCCTCACCACGGCGATCTCCCTCGCGCTGTTCGGTGCGGGGCTGCTCGTGGTCCAGATGGCGGGCAAAACGGAACGGATCTTCCTCGACCGGGTCGAGGTGCAGGTGTTCCTGACCGAGGACATCTCCTCGCTCGATCCGGAGTGCGAGCAGGATCTCTGCTCCACCCTGCGCAGCGACCTCGAGAGCACCGACGACGTGGTGTCGGTCCAGTACCTGAGCCGCGACGACGCCGTCCTCGACGCCACCGATCGTGTCTTCGCCGATCAGCCCGAACTCGCCGAACTCGTGAGTGCCGACAGCTTCCCTGCCTCCTTCAAGATCAAGATGTCCGATCCGGATCGATTCGCGGCGATCCAGGACGATTTCGGTACCCGGCCCGGCGTCGACAGCGTGCTCAACCAGCAGGATCTCGTCGAGCGTCTGTTCGGCGTGCTCGGCGGTATCCGCAACGGCGCGTTCGCCATCGCCACGATCCAGGCGATCGCGGCCGTGCTTCTGATCGCGAACATGGTGCAGATCGCGGCCTTCACCCGCCGCACCGAGGTCGGCATCATGCGGCTGGTCGGCGCGACTCGCTGGTACACGCAGCTGCCCTTCCTCCTCGAAGCGGTGATCGCCGCGATCGTGGGTGCCGCACTCGCCATCGGCGGACTCTTCGTCGCCAAGAGCATGTTCGTCGACGACATGCTCACCGAGGTCTACGACGCGAACATCGTCGCCCGCATCACCGACAGCGACATCCTTCTGGTCTCGCCGTTCCTGGTCCTCGTGGGCGTGGGAATGGCCGCTCTCACCTCGTATGTGACCTTGCGTCTGTACGTGCGTGAATAAGGTGTCGTGCGAGGTTCCTATGCTGGACGGTGTTCTGTTCGATCGATCGTGGACCGGAAAGGCCTGCACGTGAAGGAAAAGGGCCGGAAGGTCATCGCGACCAACCGGAAGGCGCGCCACAACTACACCATCCTCGACACCTACGAGGCGGGCATCGCCCTCGTCGGTACCGAGGTCAAGAGCCTGCGGGAGGGAAAGGCCTCCCTGGTGGACGCATTCGCGACCGTCGACGACGGCGAGGTGTGGTTGCGGGGTCTGCACATTCCGGAATACGGGCACGGCACGTGGACCAACCACGCTCCGCGCCGCACCCGCAAGCTGCTGCTGCACCGTCGCGAGATCGACGCGCTCGTCGGCAAGACCCGGGAGGGCAACCAGACTCTCGTGCCGCTGTCGATGTACTTCTCCGACGGCAAGGTCAAGGTCGAGCTCGCGCTCGCCAAGGGCAAGCAGGACTACGACAAGCGTCAGGATCTCGCCCGCCGGACCGCCGAACGTGAGGTGACCCGCGAGCTCGGCCGGCGAGTGAAGGGCATGAGCCGCTGATCGCGGTCGCGCTCGCGCTTCTCGCGGCGGTCGGGTACGGCCTCAGCGATTTCGCCGGGGGTGCCGCCTCCCGTCGCGCGAGCGCACTCGGCGTCGTCGCCGTCACCTACCCGGCTTCGCTCGTCGTGTCCCTGATCGCCGCGTCGATCGTCGGCGGCGACCTCACCGCGGCGTCCCTCGCGTGGGGTGCCGCAGCGGGCGTGGCCGGCGGCATCGCCGTCTGGTGGTTCTACCTCGCACTGGCGAACGGGCCGATGTCGGTCGTCTCACCGGTCACCGCTGTCGTCGTGGCCGGAATCCCCGTGCTGTTCGGGATCGCGACGGGGGACCGGCCCGGTCTGCTCGCCTATCTCGGCATCGTCGTCGCGGTGATCGCGGTGGGGCTGGTCAGCCGCGAATCCGACGAAACCGTCACCGGTGTCGGACACCCGCGCTTCACGTCGAGGATCGCGTGGTGGACGGTCGGATCGGGCATCGCCTTCGCGTTGTCGTTCATCGGCCTCGGTCAGGTCGGCACCGGCACCGGCCTGTGGCCGCTCGCCGCCTCCCGCGCGACCGCCACCCTCGTGGTCTGGCTGGTGATCGCCTTCTCGTGGCGCACCGTGGTGTGGCCGATCCGGTCGCTCCTGCCGATCCTGATCGGGATCGGCGTGATCGACGTGATCGCGAACGGTGCACTGCTGTTCGCCTACCAGCACGGCCTGCTGTCGCTGGTGAGCGTGATCGCGGCGCTGTATCCGGCGGTGACGGTGCTACTCGCCGTCATCGTGCTCGGAGAGCACGTGAGCCGGGTGAAACTGCTCGGCCTGCTCGCAGCCGGACTGGCCGTCGCACTCGTCAGCCTGCCCGGCTGATCCGGGGTGGGGTGGGAAGAACACGAATCCTGGAGGCGCTGGACCCGGCATCGTGGAAAGCGCGTCACCGGACGGAGCGCTACGGGTGACACCCGGCGACGCCGGACTCGGGTCACCCCGACCCGGTTCCGTTGCCGGTGAGCGGCGGTGTGAGTAGGCTCATGACCCGGCAACGAATCGTTTTCGAGAGTGGGAATGACATCGGGCCTTCGGGTCGTTACAGTAGGTAGTCCTGCGAAGGTCGCAGGCGCGTACGGGGCTGAACGGTTTCGACTGCGTACGTTGAGCAAGGGGAAGCGTGTCGGTGCAGGCAAGAGACCACCGTAAGCGTCGCTGCAACCAATTAAGCGCCGAGTCCACTCAGCGCGAGTACGCCCTCGCTGCCTAAGCGAGCGCGTCTCTGTCAGCCCGGGTTTGCTCTCGACCCGGATCCTGGCATCGACTAGAGAGCTCTACCGTACGGCTCGGTCGCGGAGACGTGCGGGACAACAAACAGCGACTGGGATCGTCATCTCGTCTTGTTCGCGAGAACGGGAGATCCGAGTAGAGACATAGCGAACTGCACACGGAGAAGCCCTCGCGAGGCGGCGGAGGACCCGGGTTCGATTCCCGGCAGCTCCACCATCGACCCGGGTAGGTGATCGACCATCGATCACCTACCCGGGTTTCTTGTTGTCCGGGTGAGCCTGATCGGCAGCCTCGGGAAACGGCAGTGCCCGCCGTCGAGACTCAGAGGGTGAGTGTTCTCGACGACGGGCACGGTCGCTGTCGGTCCCGGAGACGTCGGAGACGGCGCCGAAACAGCGAGAGCGAAACGAAAAAATGTCCTCCCCGGCATCGTCTTCATTTCGTTCACTGAAGTTAGCCCACCTAATTGTGAACGCCAATACTACTTTCGGGTCAGAAACTTTGGTCCCATGGCCGTGATGACCTTTTCGTCAGTATCCGTACCGACGCGCGGATCGGGGTACTCATCCCGCGCGTGCCGCGGATCGGCGGCAAGATGAGAACACCACCATCGACGAGGAGAGCACATGGCGCACGAACGAGCGGGACAGCCGGCCACCGCGGCGGATCTCGAAGATCTCGCACACCTTGTCACCGCCTACTACACCGTGCAACCGGATCCCGAGAACGCCTCGCAGCAGGTGGCTTTCGGCACGTCCGGTCATCGCGGCTCGAGCCTCGACGGTGCGTTCAACGAAGCCCACATCCTCGCGACCACCCAGGCCATCGTCGAATACCGCGCCCAGCAGGGCACTTCGGGCCCGCTGTTCTTCGGCCGCGACACGCACGCCCTGTCCGAACCGGCCTGGGCGAGCGCGCTCGAAGTGCTCGTCGCGAACGGCGTCGAAGTGGTCGTCGACTCCCGCGACCGCTACACCCCGACTCCGGCCGTCAGTCACGCGATCCTGCAGCACAATTCCGGCTCCGGTGCCCGCGCCGACGGGATCGTCGTCACCCCCTCGCACAATCCTCCGCGCGACGGTGGCTTCAAGTACAACCCCCCGTCGGGTGGTCCGGCCGACAGCGACGCGACGTCGGTCATCGCCGCTCGCGCCAACGAACTGCTCGCCGCCGGACTCGACGGGGTGAAGCGGGTGCCGCTCTCGTCGGCGCTCGCGTCCGCCGGACGACACGACTTCCTCGCCGCTTACATCGACGATCTGCCGAACATCGTCGATCTCGACGTCGTCCGTGCTGCCGGGGTACGGATCGGCGCCGACCCGATGGGCGGTGCGAGCGTCGACTACTGGGGCGAGATCGCCGAACGGCACGCCCTTGACCTCACCGTCGTCAATCCGCTCGTCGACGCCACCTGGCGGTTCATGACGCTCGACACCGACGGGAAGATCCGCATGGACTGCTCGTCGCCGAACGCCATGGCATCGCTGATCGGCAACCGCGAGGCCTACGACCTCGCGACCGGCAACGACGCCGACGCCGACCGGCACGGCATCGTCACCCCCGACGCCGGTCTGCTCAATCCGAACCACTATCTCGCCGTCGCGATCGACTACCTGTTCCGCAATCGCCCCGGTTGGGCGGAGTCGAGCAAGGTGGGCAAGACGCTCGTGAGTTCGTCGATGATCGACCGGGTCGCCGCCGGCCTCGGCCGCGACCTGCTCGAGGTGCCGGTGGGCTTCAAATGGTTCGTTTCCGGGCTGAGCGACGGTTCGCTGGGCTTCGGCGGGGAGGAGAGCGCCGGTGCGTCCTTCCTCCGGCGCGACGGCTCGGTGTGGACCACCGACAAGGACGGCATCGTCCTCGCCCTGCTCGCGGCGGAGATCACCGCGGTGACGGAGAAGAGCCCGTCCCGCTACTATGCCGAACTCGTCGATCGGTACGGCGACCCCGCTTACGCGCGCGTGGACGCCCCGGCGACGCGCGAGCAGAAGGCGGTGCTGTCGAAACTGTCGTCCGAGCAGGTCGGCGCCACCGAGCTCGCCGGCGAACCGATCACCGCGACGCTCACTGCGGCACCCGGCAACGGTGCCGCGATCGGTGGCCTGAAGGTCACCACCGAGAACGCGTGGTTCGCCGCCCGCCCGTCCGGCACCGAGGACGTCTACAAGATCTACGCCGAATCGTTCCGCGGCCCCGACCATCTCGCCGAGGTCCAGCAGGCGGCACGCGAACTCGTCTCGTCCGTCCTGTCCTGAGCCCGCTCGCCCACCGCGCGACCGGGCGAGGTCGTGCGCCTCGCTAACATCGTGGGCATCATGCGGACACGTGATGCGGCTTTGCCGCGGGAAATCTGGGTTCTGGTCGTCGCGAGTTTCGTGATCGCGCTCGGCTTCGGTCTCGTCGCTCCCGCGCTGCCCCAATTCGCGCGAAGCTTCGACGTCGGTGTGACGGCGGCGACGGTCGTCGTGTCGTCGTTCGCGGCGATGCGACTGCTCTTCGCACCCGCGAGCGGGTCGCTGGTGCAGAAGTTGGGGGAGCGGCCCGTCTACATCACGGGCCTGCTCATCGTCGCCCTGTCGACGGGCGCGTGCGCATTCGCGGCGAGCTACTGGCAGCTGCTCGTCTTCCGGGCCCTCGGCGGCATCGGGTCGACGATGTTCACGGTGTCGGCGCTCGGTCTGCTCGTGCGGATCGCGCCCCCGGACGCCCGCGGGCGTGTGTCCGGCCTGTACGCGACCAGCTTCCTCATGGGCAACATCCTCGGCCCGCTCTTCGGCGGTGCCCTTATCGGACTGGGGCTGCGCGCACCCTTTCTCATCTACGCCGTGGCGCTGCTCGTCGCGGCCTCGGTCGTGGGGATCAGCCTGCGCTCGTCGGAACTCGCCCGTCCCGACAGTGGGGACGGCGTGCCCGTCATGCGCCTGCGCGACGCGCTGCGCTCGCCGGTCTACCGCGCGGCGCTGGGATCGAACTTCGCCAACGGCTGGGTGGTGTTCGGGGTCCGCGTGGCGATGGTGCCTCTGTTCGTCGTCGAGGCGCTCGACGAGGGTGAGGCGTTCGCGGGTGTCGCGCTGACCGCCTTCGCGGTGGGCAACGCACTCGTCCTCATCAAGTCGGGCAAGCTGTCCGACCGGTTCGGGCGGCGCCCCTTCGTCCTGGCCGGTCTGGTGGTGTGCGGGGTCAGCACGATCGCCATGGGATTCACCGAGAGCGTCGTCTGGTTCCTCATCACCTCGTTCGTGGCGGGTATGGGGTCCGGGCTGTCGAATCCCTCGCAGCAGGCCGCCGTCGCCGACGTCGTGGGCAGCAAGGCCCGGGGCGGGCCGGTGCTCGCGACCTTCCAGATGGTCGCCGATGTCGGCGCGGTGATCGGTCCGGTCGCCGCAGGCTTCCTCGCGGACCGGTTGTCCTACTCGACGGCCTTCGCGGTCACGGGTGTGATCATGCTAGCGGCGACGCTGCCGTGGTTCGTCGTCGGACGCCCCCGGGTCGTCGAGCAGGCGACACAGGTGACCGACGACACGGCGCGGTGAGACGACCGCCCGGTATTGTCGCCGGCATGTGGGTCGGTCTCGTCTCCACGCTCGCCCGATACGGTCTGGCGGCAGTGTGGCTCGTCTCCGGTTGGGTGAAGTTCTCGGATCCGACGCAGACCGTCGTGGCGGTACGGGCGTACCAGATTTTGCCCACCGGCTGGGTGCGGCCGTTCGCCGCCGCCTTCCCCGTTCTCGAACTGGCCCTGGGCCTGGTCCTGCTCGTCGGTCTCGCGACGCGCTTCGCAGCGCTCGTCAGCGCCTTGGGGCTGGTCGCGCTCGTCGCCGCGATCGCCTCGGCGTGGGCGCGCGGCCTGTCGATCGATTGCGGCTGCTTCGGGGGAGGAGGTGTGGTCGAGGGCGTCGACGGCCGCGACTACGCGATCGAGATCGCCCGCGACGTCGGCTTCCTGGCGATGTCGATATGGCTGGTCGTCCGGCCGCGCACCTGGTTCGCGCTCGGTCCGGGTTCATGTGCTTCCCTCTCAGCGGCCCCTCAGCCGTCGATGGCAGAGTGAGATCGTCCTTCCCCACCGACGAGCAGTAGAGGGCAGCATCCGTGAGCGCGAAGAAGGTCTCATCCGGCAAGTACACACCGCAGCCGACGTCGAACAGGGTCACCTACATTCTCGGCGGCATCGCGATCCTGGTGATCGGTGCGCTCGTCATCGGTGGTGTCCTGTGGTCGTCGGGCAGCGGCGATCCCCGCAACGACGGTTACGGCTCCGTGCGGAACGGCGCGGTGGAAGTGTCGATCGAGGACGACGGCGCAATCCTGCTGGGCCGCCCCGACGCCCCACGGACCGTCGACCTGTTCGAGGACCCGCTGTGCCCCTACTGCGCCGAACTCGAACACAAGCACTCGCAGGAGCTCGCCCAGGCGATCGACGACGGCCAATTGGCGATCCGGTACCGGATGCTCGCTTTCCTCGACCGGGCGTCGAGCAGCGGCGACTACTCGACCCGCGCGGTGGCGGCGGCGCAGTGCGTCGCCGAGAGCGGCGATGCCCGCGCGTTCTCCGCATTCCACGACGCCCTGCTGTCGCCCGACAACCAACCGGCCGAGGGTGGCGACGGTGACATCGACAACGCGGGTCTCGCGCAGATGGCGCGCGACGCGGGTGCCTCCGAGGACGTCGCGCAGTGCATCACCGACGGCGCCCGGATCGATCAGGCCTCGGCCGACGCGGAGGCGGGACGCCGTCTGCTCGCGACGACCGGAGCGGCCGGCACGCCGGCTGTCGTGTACGAGGGGACCGTTATCGACGCCCTCGGCGACGAGAACTGGGTGACCGAACTCGTCGGATAGACGGAGCGGTGGCGGGAGCTGCGCACGGTGCGTGCTCCCGCCACAGTCACGCTGTCTACCAGCCGATTTGTTGGCGTCGAGCGCGATGGTGTAGTTTTCTTTCAGCGCGAAGGGGTCAACCGGAGCGCAACGGTACAACCGAATACGGGGCTATGGCGCAGCTGGTAGCGCACCACACTGGCAGTGTGGGGGTCAGGGGTTCGAGTCCCCTTAGCTCCACAAGATCGCTACAGGCGAGAGTTCACGCTCTCGCCTGTAGTCTTCGGTGGCGGTCCCCGTCAGGGCCGTGCAAGGGGCTATGGCGCAGCTGGTAGCGCACCACACTGGCAGTGTGGGGGTCAGGGGTTCGAGTCCCCTTAGCTCCACGTAAGTTGAGCAAATCGAAACCTGCCCCGCCTGAGTGCGGGGCAGGCTCGTTTCTGCGGTCACCGGCTCGGGGATGTCGGTGTTGACGTGATCCGGGTTGGCCTGACACGCCGAGCAGCGAGCTTGGCGGAAGGATCGACCATGACGGAAACACTGGAGCCCATGGCGGACGAGATGAACCAGCTGGAGTTGGCGCAGCAACTACTGGCCCAGGCCGAGGAACAAGGCGTCTAACTGATGGGCCCGAACGGACTGCTCGGGCAGTTGACGAAGACCGTGCTCGAAACCGCACTCGACGCTGAGGAACGAGCCGACGAGAGTGTCGACGCAGTCGAGGTTCAGCCCGGCGACGAATTCGTCAAACGGGTGCAGGGCATCAGCGAGGATCACCCCGTGTCAGACCTGAGTTCCACAAGTTGACGTCGTTTCTAGCCAATTCGTTAGGATCGCTGCAGGTCACGAGTTCGAGCATGTGGCGCGCGGGTCACTAATCGAGCGGAGTTTGGAGGAGGTGGATCTGTACGTGGTGCAGTCCAAGACCGCCTCCGGGGCCATCGGCGTGCAGATCTGGGAGAAGATCCGCGGTCGGCGCCAGATGATCGCGCACATCGGCTCGGCCCACACGCCCGGCGAGCTTGCGGCATTGATCGAGATTGCTAAGCAACGAATCAACGCTAACCAGCACGAACTCGATCTCGGGCTGGAGGATCGAGCCTCGGCGGTGGTCCGAGGTGAGATAGTTTTAAGCCACCCACCGGATGGCTCTCGGGCATCAGAAGTTACCGTTGGATACAGTTCACTTGGCCTCCCCGAAACCATAACCGAGAGATTCAAAAACGAGGCAGGCCAAACGTTTAGCCGATCAAAGATAAAGTGATACAGCAATGCCAACCACATTGACAGTTGATAACGAAACAGTCGAAGCTCTTGTCGAGAAACTCGCCAACGACCGCTATTTTCTCGCCGAATATCCCGCAGACCACGCTGCCTTTATCCTCTTTTACGAGTCAAACACAATAAAACTCCTTGCCGCCGCTTATGGGCCTCAGCGTGAGGATAACGTCGGCGACATCCACCCCAAGACGTTTGGGATTCTAAAAGCGGTAGTCAACAACACTTGGCTCGACAACCGGGAAGACCAACCCGGCGAACCTGTCGCAGGGGTGATCCAGTGCGACCTCGAGGCGAAGTCCGCAACCGTGACCTACCACCTCGGCAACGAAGCCGAGGCCTGGCGCTTCAACGATGACAACTCCATGGAGCTTCGAGCCGCGCTGGCCCCCTGACCCGACCCCCACTGAGAGGACTTGGCATGCCCGCTCCCCAGACGACTGACCCGACAGCGCTGCTCGGCCGGTGGGAATTGACCGGCTTCTCCGAACAGGACGCCGGACACCGCTCGGGCAGCTACGCGATCATCTTCCGCGACCGTTCGCTCTACACCCCGGAAACCATCTCCCCCGCCGGAGGCGAAACGCTCGAGATCACCGACTCCGACGGCGAGGTCCACTTCTCCATGCGAGGCGGCGCCAAGGTCCCCTGGACCTCCGCCGAGAAGGAGCAGGGCGTCCTGACCGACTCGATCGAGGACCAGGACGGACGCATCGTCAGCAGCGTGGCGCCATATCTCCGCATGGAGCGACTCGTGGACGGCACCTGGGTGAGCAAGTACTCCGACAGCGACCTCGACATGAACAGCAACCTGTTCACCGACGGCCCCGACCTCATCCTGATGGTCACCACCATCGTCGACGAACTCTACGTCACCAAATACTTCTACCGCTTCTCCCCAGCCTGAGCATTCCGTGCGACCATTACAGGCTTTTCCCAGATGACGGTGTAGGTCGGCCGGGCGCGTCGGTCCGCAGATAGACGTCGAGGTCTCCCGACGATGGAGGTTCCTACGCCATCCATCCGAAGGACCTCGACGTGTCCGACGCTACCCCGCTGGCCGGCTTCGGCCGCCCTGACCTGACCGCCTTCGCGGCTCATCCCAATCGACCCTGATCGGGTCTGCTGACCTCCTCGACGAGAACGCAGCGACATCACAGCCACCCAACCCCGACCGTCCGGAAGCCGGGGCACGTCACATGGCCTGTGCTGCGGGCGTGTCGAGTGGGTCGTCCAGGGGCGACGCAGGAGCGTCGACGCGACGTGCTGAGAGGTGGTTCCAACCGAGCGCTAGGACACCGGCTACAGGCATGGCGATAGGTCAGGAACGGCGTCGCTCCCTGCGCAGGAGGGAGCGCAGAGTCTCGGCGTTCGCGTAGCCGACCCGTAGCGCGATCTCGGCGGAGGTGAGGTCCGTGGTTGCTGAGAGGTGCCGAGCTCGTTCGATGCGAAGCCGTTGGACGAAGCCGAGCGGAGTGAGGTTGAGCGCCGCACGGACTCGTCGTTCGAGGGTGCGCCGGCTGGTGCCGAGCGACTGCGCGACGAAGGCGACGTTGAACGGTTCGTCCAGGCGGGCGCGCACGAAGCGTTCGAACTCGACGACGATCGGGTCCTCGTGCCGGAGATGTTCGTAGGCGACGAAGGCCGCCTGCGACGGACGCTCGTCGATGATGAGGAGCTTGGCGACATATTGGGCCAGGTCGGGGCTGATCGATCGCACGAGTGAGAGCGCGAGGTCGATGTGGGCGAACGCGGCGCCGGCGGTGACGAGGTTCCCGTCGACCACGACCATGGTGTCGAGATCGAGGGCGACGGTCGGATAGCGCTTCAGGAACTCCGGCCCCAGGAACCAGCTGGTCGTCGCCCGCCGATGATGCATCCGTCCGGTCTCGGCGACGGCGAACACGCCGGTGCACGCCGCGGCGATCCGGGTGGTCGCGTCGTCGAGGCGCCCGAGTGAGGCGATGACCGAACGTGCATCTCGGCTCTGGAGGGCGTCGTTGGTAGCGGCGGCCGTGAGGGTTCCAAGCGCAGGGACGACGACCACGTCGAACTCTCCGGACTCCGACAGCGGGTGGTCTACCGACAGGGTCATCGATGCCGTCGTGGTCACTCGCCGTTTCGGTCCGAGGATGGCGAGTTCGATCGGGTCGATCCGCGGGTCGACATCGCCGCGGGCTCCGTCGGCCACCCGCACGATGTCGATGACCGACGCGACAGCCGAACCGAAGCAGCCGTCGATCGCGATCAGTCCGATACGCATGGCGCGAACAATAGCAATACTGTCGTATACGCCACTCCCCACCGGCCCTCGCTCGTCATACGCTGAACTCGCCCCACGAAGAACCCCGACTTCAAGGAGAACCCCTCATGTCCACACCAGCATCACTTCCGTATGCATTCGTCGCCAAGATCGTCGCGGCCGATGGACAGCACGACGCGCTCGCCGATCTGCTCGCCGGCGCTGTCGCACTCGCCAACGAAGAAGTAGGAACGATTGTCTGGTTCGCGGCTAGGACCCACGCCGACACCTTCTGGATCTTCGATGCATTCCCCGACGAGGCCGCTCGCGACGCCCACGCCAACGGCGCCATCGTCGCAGCCCTGATGGCCAACCAGCACCTCCTCGGCGCAGCGCCCGAGATCCTGGCGGCCGACGTCCTCGCGTCCAAGCTCCCGTAGTCCGCCAACACACGAGACGATCGCGCCCCGCCGAGCCGTCGGACCCGACCGCCTCGACACCCGCACCACGTTGACGATCCCCGACGGGCCGATCACGAGGAGGCCAGGCAACACCAGGCGCAAGCCTGGAGCGGCACTGTTTCACCGGTGGTCATCGAGAGAGCCAGCGCGGTTCCATGGCAGCGCAACTGTGTCAACTTGCCCTCCGTCCCGCGAGGCGCCGTGGGCGGGTCGTGGTTGCGATCCGTTGCCGTGACGGGAGACGCATTGCGCGTCGCAGCGATGACGGGTCGTTGGCGAAAGAGGGGTGCTTGGCCGCGATGCGCCGCCACAGGTCCCACGCCCGCGCGGGACCTTCGTCGAGTCTGGCCGCATTGTGGTGGGTGCCGTCGTCGGAGTTCTCTGTGAGCGAACCGATCGTGGCGAGCACGAGGTCGTCGGGACCGAGGTCGACGCCGCCGAGCACGCCGCCCTTTGTCCAGTGGATGCGGGTGGCCTGTTTACGGTCGCCGTCGAAAACGAAGTCGATGTCGGTGACCTCGGTGGAGAACTCGAATCTCACGCCCTGGTCCAGGAGCCAGCGGTACATGGGCAGCACGAGCGATTCGTAGCTTTCTCGCTCAGGCCGAACTCATTGTTGGTGACGAACTCCTCGCCCTGCCGGTGTGTGACCCGGTTGAGTGAGTAGTTGGGTCGTCTTTGTTGAGCCAGTAGAACTCGTCGAGGACGGATCCGTCGACCTCGAGCGACGGGATGGTGCGGAACAGATCCCAGAGGCACTCCATGTGGTCTTCCATCTCGCGCCCGCCGCGGATGACAAACCCTTTGTCCGGCTTCTTGATACCGTCCAGCGCGCCGCCGGGCAGGTCCAGGCGCTCGAGGATTGTGATCTTGTCGCCGGAGAGTTGCCCGTCGCGGATCATGAACACCGCCGAGGCCATCGAGGTGAGCCCGGCGCCGACGAACCAGGCGGTCTTGTTCTCGACTTCCTCGGGCTTGCGGGGGCGGGCGAAGGCTTCGTAGTTTCCACTGCTGTAGTACATCTGGCTTGCACGTCCTCTCGTGGACTGTTCTGCCGCGGTCGTGGGTCAGTTGTAGGTGTAGAAGCCCTCGCCGGTGGCGACGCCCAGCTTGCCGTGGTCGATGTACTCGCTCTTCAGCCAGGCCGCGAGCGCCTGGTCCTCCTCCCCGCCGTGGGCGAGGATGTTGTACGGGGTGGCCAGGCCGATGACATCGGTGATCTGGAAGGGGCCCATCGGCGCTCCCGTGCCGATCCGCCACACGTTGTCGATGTCCTTCGGCTCGGCGTATCCGCCGGCGGCGAGTGCGTACCCGGCGTTGAGGAACGGCACCAGTAGCGAGTTGAGGACGTAGCCGGACTTCTCCTTGTACACGGGGATCGGAACCATCCCGATGTTGCCGGCGAAGGCGACGACCTCGTCGAACACGGCCGGATCGGTGTCGGCGGTGCCCATCACCTCGGCGGTGTTGAACTTCCAGACCCGGTTCGCGAAGTGCAGCGCGAGGAACTTGGCGGGGCGTCCGGTGGAGTCCTTGAGGTCGCTGGGCAGAAGTGTCGACGAGTTCGTTGCGAAGATCGTCTTCTCCGGTGCGAGCTCGCCGAGCCTTCGGTAGGTGTCCTGCTTGATGGACAGTACCTCGGGGATCGCCTCGATGACCAGATCCGCGTCCGCGACCGCGTCGGCGAGGTCGGAGGAGAACCGGACGCGGGTGAGCGCCTCGTCCGCCTTCCCCTCGGCTGCCCCCGCGACTCCGTCGTCCTTGTAGGTGGTGACGAGAGCGTCGAACCGCTTCTTGGCTGCCTCGATGGCGTCGCTGCTGATGTCATATGCGGTGACCTGGAAGCCGCTGTAGGCGGTCTGGAAGGCGATCTGGGTGCCGAGGACTCCGGTTCCCAGGACGGTCACGTGTGTGATGTTGCTCATTGTTCTGTTTCCTTCATTCCTTCTCGGGCGGCGGATCCGGCCGCCGGGGTGTGTGCAGCACGCCGGTCACGATGAGCGTGACCTGACGTCTGAGGTCGTCGATCGCGTCAGCCTCGGGGATGTCCGAGGCCGTCATCCGAGCGATCGCGAGATGAGTTACGGCGAACAGCGAGGATCCTGCGACGCGTGCCTCCCCGTCGCTGAGGGTCGGAGCGGCGCGTCGTAGCGTGTCGGAGAGGGACGCCTCGAGCTCGAAGATCAACGCCATGCCCTCGGCCCGGAACTTCGCGTCGTGAGGGCCGAACAGCAGCTCCCGCTGGTACGCAGCACTGTTCTCCGGCTCACGTGCGGCAGCGACGACGAGCGGGTGCAGGCGGGCGAAGACCGCGGCGGCAGGATCCGGCGTCAACGCCGCACGCGCGGCGCCCTCATCTATCGATGCCCGGAGTGCCTCGTTGTAGACCATGAGTAGCAACTCGCTCTTGGTCGCTGCGTACCGGAACAAGGTCCCCGCTGCGACCCCGGCCGCGGCGGACACCTCCTGCGTCGTCACTGCGGAGAACCCGCGCGCACGCAACAGGTCGGACGCGGCGCGAAAGATTCGCTCCCGCTTGAGCCGCATGTTCTGCTCGCGGCGGGACTCTATCTCCCGAACGCCCGGGCGCCGTCCGCGCTCTGAAAGCTGCTGCACCTCGCTCACATTAATGAGCGTACTCATTTTTTTGCGGACCGCAAAGGGCGTACGCACGCGATCGGCGACAGGCGTGGCCGGTGTTGTGGCTCTTCACTATGGATCTCGTGGACCGGTTGGTCTGACTCCTTGATGGGCGTGACGGTCTCGGCTCGGTGGGCGCAGGATGGGTCTGGTGGGCGGGTCTGGCTCACGGCTCTTCTGACGCCACTGCAGGTTGGTGGCTGTCCTGTCTGCGACGTGTCGACCGGCTCGGCTCACTCGTTTGAGTGCAGCCCGGCGGGCCGTCATGTCCTGATAGGAGTCTGGCGAGATCCCCGATAGTGAACTGACTGACGCCCGGCCGGACTGCGCACCCGACAAGATGGAAGGGCGCAGTCCCATGGTGAATCAGGATCACCTCGAGGTCTACGGCGGAATCGATACCCACGCCGACACCCACCACGTCGCAGCGATCGATGCCACCGGACGACGACTGGCAGATGTACAGGTCCCAGCGACCGCGGCCGGCTACCAGGCGGCGTTGCGGTTCCTGCGGTCCTGGCCTGGGCTGGTGAAGGTAGGCATCG
>NZ_JAIFKB010000011.1:0-177367 GCF_019641445.1 Rhodococcus sp. DMU2021 | reverse complement strand
GTGTGGGGGATCGACTCGTTCGACCAGTGGGGCGTCGAACTCGGCAAGACCCAGGCCACCGCCCTGCAGACGGTGCTCGCCGGCGACGAGATCCCCGAGACCGGCGACGCGTCCACCGACCACCTGATCGAGGTCTACCGCACCCTGCGCGACGGAGCCTGATCGCATCCTGCTCGAGAGATCAAGCAGCCTTCGGATCGGACCAGGCCGTGGTGGTCCGGACCCGTCCGTGCGTGTCGACGAGACGCGCCGGCAGGTCGTACTGTTCGAGCCACGACAGGGCTCCGATGCCCCGCTGCAACGCCGTCGCCGCGGCCGCATGAGCCCACACAGCGTCGGGAGCGATGACGCTGACGAGACGCCACCGCTCGGGGTCGGCGACGTCGCTGGTGTGCGACGCCATCGCCGATCCGGCCGGCAGTTCGACCGAGCCCCGGTCCGGGAGCGGCACCTGCCATCCCCCGGCAGGCGCGTGCCCCGCGGTGGCCATCACGTCGCCGATGCGCACGAGCGCCCCGCATTCGAGCAGATTCGCGACGAGCGCCGCGGAGTAGTCGACGGTGTCGGCCACGGCCGTCGCGCCGAGTTCGAGACTCACCCCGAAAGGAGCGAGCACGATGTCTCCGTCGATCTGCACGTCGCGGTAGGTGGGGATGGGATGGATCGGCGGGATGGCTCCGGCATCGACGGAGGCGTCGTCGGAGTCGACCGGGGTGATGGTCCCGCCCGTCATGCGGGCCGCCCACAGCGCCGACCGCACCATCGATGCCAGTCGGGGGCTCATCGTGACCGGAGTGCCCTGCGCGAGGTTGACGGAGTGGATCTCGGCGTCGCCCCGGCGGCTGTCGCTCACCGCCTCGGATTCGGCGACGACGCCGCGCACGATCATGCGGGCACGGTGCAGTGCATGCGGCTCGGTCACCGCGAGTGCGATCTGCCGACCCCACTCCCACCATTCGTTGCTGCCGATCATGACGGGCTCCACCCGTAGTCGATTCCTCGCAGGACGTATTCCAGTATGCCCTCGACCTGAGACGGGTGACAGCGCCGCAGGATCGGACCCGCCCTCGTCAGACCCGGTCGAGGATCGCGGCGGTGTCCACGCCGGTCGGCAGTGTGCCCATCGCGATGCCCCAGTCGTCGTCGAGCCGACTGCGGCAGAACGCCTCCGCAACGGCGGGATGTCCGTGCCGGACGAGCTGCGCGCCCTGCAGGGCCAGGGCCATGAGCTCCACGACCCGCCGTGCCCGGTACTCGGCGTCCTCGAGGTCGGCGAGTTCCTTGCCGATCCGGGCGATGGCCGAATCGAGCCGCGGATCGGCACCTTCCGCAAGCCTGACCTCGGTGAAGAACGCCTCGACGGTGTCGGGTTGCCGCGCCATTGCACGCAGCGCGTCGAGTGCCGCGACGTTGCCGGATCCTTCCCAGATCGACATGAGCGGCGACTCGCGATAGAGCCGCGGCATGCCCGATTCCTCGGCGTAGCCGTTGCCGCCGAGGCATTCGAGGGCTTCGGCGGCGACCGCGGGTGCCCGCTTGCACACCCAGTACTTGGTGACGGCCAGCGCGATGCGGCGCAGGGCGGCCTCCTGCTCGTCCCCGGCGGCGCGGTCGGTGGCCCCGGCCAGACGCATCATCATCGTCGTCGCGGCATCGGACTCGACGACGAGATCGGAGAGGACGTTGCGCATGAGCGGCTGGTCGACGAGCAACGCGCCGAACGCCTTCCGGTGACGGGCATGGTGAACCGCGCGCAACGTCGCGATCCGCATGTTCACGGCCGAGCCGATGACACAGTCGAGTCGCGTCATGTTCACCATCTCGATGATGGTGTTGATGCCGCGACCTTCCGGGCCGACGAGCCAGCCGATCGCGTTCTCGTACTCGATCTCGGAGGAGGCGTTCGACTTGTTGCCGAGCTTGTCCTTCAGCCGCTGGATGCGGATGGCGTTGCGGGTGCCGTCGGGCAGGACGCGCGGGAGCAGGAAGCACGACGGTCCGTGCTCGGTCTGCGCGAGCGTGAGGAACAGGTCGGACATCGGCGCGGACGTGAACCACTTGTGCCCGACGATCGTGTACGAACCGTCGGCGTTGGGGGTCGCGGTGGTGGTGTTGGCGCGGACGTCGGAACCGCCCTGCTTCTCGGTCATCGACATCCCGGCGATCAGGCCACGTTTCGTGGAGGGTTCGCGCAGCCCGAAGTCGTAGTGCGGCGCGGCCAGCAGCGGCTCGTAGCGCTCGGCGAGTTCGGCGTTGTGGCGCAGCGCCGGGATCGCGGCGTAGGTCATCGAGATCGGGCACATGTGCCCGGCATCGGTATGCCCCCACACGTAGAACTTCGCGGCACGGGCAACGTGCGCGCCGGGACGCGGGTCGCGCCAGGGTGCCGCGTGCAGGCCGTTCTCGACGGCGACGGTCATCAGGTCGTGCCAGTGCGGATGGAACTCGACCTCGTCGACGCGGTGGCCGTAGCGGTCGTGGGTGTGCAGCACGGGCGGATACTCGTTGGCGAGCCGCCCCCAGTCCTGGGCACGGGCGGTGCCGGCGAGGGCGCCGAGTTCGCGGACCTCGTCCTCGGCCCAACTCGCCCCTTCGCGGCGCAGTCCTTCGAGGAGGGCGGGGTCGTCGGCGGCCCCGTAGGGCTCGAGGTCCGGTACCTGGTTGAACACTTCGTGGGTGGCGGGGAAATTCACGGCTTCACTCCTGAGTCGTTCCGGAAGGCAGATGCCCCGCCGCTCGCAGTACGAGGACGACGAGGTCGGGGACGGTGGATCCGGCCGCGCTGTCTCGAAGGCGACCGTCGGCCGCACTGTCTCGAAGGCGACCGTCGGCCGCGCCGGGGAGGCGACCGGTGAGCACCTCACCGACAGCCCCGACGAGCGCCGCGGCGGTGAGCTCGACGTCCTGTTCGGGGAATTCACCGGTCTCGACGCCGTGGCGCACGGCGTTCGCGAAGGCCGCTGCGAAGGCGCGGCGCAACACGAGTCGTTCGGCGTCGACCGCGGCGTCGACCGGTTCGGCGAGCAGGGCGTAGGCGAGGGTGGGATTGCGCAGCGCACGGCGGGAGAAGGTGTCGACCACCGCGGTCACCCGGTCGGCACCGGATCCGGTTGCGGCCGCGGACGTCACGGCCTCGACCTCCCGCTCGCACAGTTCCCGGAAGATCCGCACCATGAGATCGGACTTGTCGACGTAGTGCCGGTAGACGCTGCCGGTGGCGACGCCGGCCCGTTCGGCGACCGCCGAGACGGACAGTCCGCTGTATCCGCGTTCGCTGAGCAGAGTCACGGCGGCAGCGGCGATGGCCTCGCGCTGCGCGTCGAGTCGCTCCTGCACTGCGGGTGTCCGCCGGTACGCCACACCAAGGATTGAACCTCGGTTCAGTGCTTCGGTCAACGGTCGGCGCTACGGTCGGGATTGTGAATCGCCTGAGCGTCGTGGACGAGATGTTCCTCCACCGCCACAAAGGAACCGGCCTGCCGTCGGTGATGCAGGGTCTGTGGCGCACCGACGAGACCGTGGACGCGACCCTGTTGCTGTCCCTGCACGACGTGCTGTCCGAAGGCCCGCTCGGTCGCCGTGTGGTCCGTCCCCGGGTTCCCGGTGCACGCCCCCGCTTCGAACCCAACACGCACGTCCATCCACTGCGCTATCCCGCGACCCCCATCCCCGACGACGAGCTCCTCGCCTGGGCCGACGAGCACGCGAACGTGGACGTCGATCCCGAGCTCGGTCCCGGCTGGGCGGTCGCCGCGACCCGACTCACGAGCGGCGGCACCGCACTGTCGATCGTGTGCTCGCACGTCCTGACCGACGCGCGGGGATTCGTCCGCGCGGTCGCCGACGCGCTCGCCGACCGGCCGCGACGACCCGACCCCGGTCGCCAATCCGACCTACGCGATGCGATGCAGTTGTTCCGGAAGGTCGGCAGCGGGCTGCGCCGCGTGAAGTACACACCTCGCACGGAGAAACCGCGCGCGCCGCAGACGGTGCACTCGCGACCGCGCACCGCGCTCGTCGACGTCGACGCGGCGCAGTGGAAGGCCGTCGCGGCCGCGGAGGACGGCAGCCCGAACGCCCTGCTGCTCGCCGTGTCCGCCGGTGTCGCCCGGCGCGCCCGCATCCCGTTCCCCGTGCGCATCTCCGTTCCGGTCGACGACCGGAAGGAGGGAACCGTCTCCAACGGCGTGTCGATGGTGGGGATCACCGTCGACGACGGCGACACGCTCGCCTCCATCCGGGCCCGCGCCGCGCACGCCTATTCGCAGCCGCGGGAGGGCGCGCCGCACAACATGCCGGCCGAGATCCTGCAACTCCTCCCCGACCGGATCGCCGCCCGCGTCGCGCGCGGTGCCGGTGAGCGGGACCTGTTGTGTTCCAACATCGGCGCGGTGCCCCGCGAGCTCACCACGCTGGGCCCGTACCGCACCACCGGGATCGCAATGCGCGCTATGCACCCGGGACTCGACACCCGGCCGGCCCGCACCACGACCCGCCTGTCGGTCTACGCCTGCCACACCGACGAGCGGTACACCCTCGCGTTCGTCGCCCTCGACGAGGAGCGCTTCCCCGACACCGCGACGCTGCACACCTACGTACGGGCAGAGCTCGCGGGCCGAGGCCTCGAGCCCCACTTCTGGTGACGTCGACGGTGGACACGGCGGCTACCGTGACGCCCCGTCACGTACAGTGCGGAGCATGACGCCCGAGACCCACGTCACATTCGCCGACGGAACCGTCCGCGGCACCCGGCTCGACGGCCTCCTCGCCTGGCGCGGCATTCCCTACGCCGCTCCCCCGGTGGGCCCGCTGCGGCTGCGGGCGCCGCAACCGGTCGAGCCCTGGACGGGAGTGCGCGATGCGACGCAGTTCGGAAATGCCGCCCCGCAGCGTCCGCGCTACGCCGAGACCGGTCGTCGCGGGGTGCGAGTGCGTCCCGACGAGGACTGCCTGACCCTCAACGTGCTCGCCCCCGCCGGTCGGGTCCATGCACCGCGACCGGTCATGGTGTTCATCCACGGCGGCGCCTTCACCCTCGGCACGAGTGCCCTGTCGGTCTACGGCGGCGAGTCGCTGGTCCGACGCGGCGACGTAGTCTACGTGTCGATCAACTACCGTCTCGGAGCGCTCGGCTATCTCGACTTCGGGTCCTTCTCCACCGATTCGGTCCGATTCGATTCCAATCTCGGTCTGCGCGACCAGGTGGCGGCGCTCGAATGGGTCCAGCGCAACATCGCGGCCTTCGGCGGCGACCCCGACAACGTGACGATCTTCGGCGAGTCCGCCGGCGGCACCTCGGTGACGACCCTGCTCGCGACACCCGCCGCGCGCGGACTGTTCTCCGCCGCGATCGCACAGAGCCCGGCGCCGAATCTCGTCGTCACCTCCGACCGCTCGGCCGAATGGGGCCGGAAGTTCGTCGAACTGCTCGGTGCCGATCCGGATACCGCCGCGCAGGCGCTGCTCGACACCTCCCCCGTCGAACTCGGGCGGGTGGGATCGCGCCTCGGGGCGCAGGTACTGCGCGCGACTCCCGGTCTGCATCCCTTCGGCCCGGTCGTCGACGGCGATTTCGTTCCGCTCCAACCGCTCGAGGCGTACGAGACGGGCGCGGCGCATCCCGTTCCGCTCGTGCTCGGGACGAACGACCGCGAAGGTGCACTGTTCCCGAAGTTCCTCGACGCGCTGCCGACGAACCCTCGGCGGATCGACGCACTGTTCGCCGCGACCGATCCCGAGGCGAAGGATCGCATCACGGGGATCTATCCGGGATATCCGGACGAGCGTGCCGCGATCGATCTCGGCGGCGACCTCACCTTCTGGTATCCGTCCGTGCAGTTCGCGCAGGCACATTCGCGTTTCGCGCCGACCTTCATGTACCGCTTCGATCTCGCGCCGCGAGTGCTGCGCTGGACGGGCTTCGACGCGACGCACGCGGTGGAGTTGCTCGCGGTCTTCGACCAGACCGACGAACCGCTCGGCCGGGCGCTCACGGCACTCGGTGGGCGACGCGGCCTGCGGACGGCCGCCGGGGCGATGCAGCGCCAGTGGCTGAACGTGGCCCGGCACGGTGAACCACTGCCGTCGTGGCCACCCTACGACGAGAAGGACCGCGCGACAGTGATTTTCGACGAGTTCACGCGCATCGAGCACGATCCGCGTCGCGAGTGCCGCCTCGCGTGGGAGGGCTACCGCGGGTACGCCACTCCGGCACCTGTTCAGTAAGCGCCGCTTCTCGACGCGCGCAATGAGCGTCGCTACTCGGCGCGTGCAGTGAGCGACGCTACTTGGCGACGGTGAGCAGGAAGGCGACGTCCTCGATGGCGCTGACGCTGTGCCGGACCGGCGGGATGATGATCATGTCGCCCGCCGAACCCTTCCACACGTCGTTGCCGGCGACGAGCTGGAGCTGACCCGACAGCACCTGCAGGGTCGCCTCGCCGGGGCTGTCGTGCTCGCCGAGTTCGTGGCCGGCGAGCAACGCGACGACGGTCTGCCGCAGGTGCTTGGTATGCCCACCGAAAACCGTCTGGGAGCTGCGTCCGCTCCTGGACGCAGCTGCGAGTTTGAGCTGCTGCCGTGCCAGGGCGGTCAACGAGAGCTTGTCCATGTACCGCAGTATCGCTCAGATGCCGCCGCGAGAACTCAGCTTCGCGCGTACCGGATCCAGCGGAACCTGATTCCCTTGGTGGACGTCATCCATTCCCCGGGTTCCGCCACCCACTCGGGCCCGATCGGAGGTGCGGTCGCATCTCCTACGACGTCGAGGTCGACCTCGGTCACGAGCAGCCGAGTCGCGAACGGCATCGCCTGCGCGTAGATCTGACCCCCGCCCATCACGACGACCTCGTCCTCACCGGCGAGCGTCAACGCGTCCTCGAGGCTCATGGCGGTCTCGGCGTCCTCGGCCGACCACTCGACGTTTCGGGTGACGACGATGTTCCGGCGTCCCGGCAGCGGCCGGAATCCGACCGGGAGCGAGTCCCAGGTGAGCCGGCCCATGATCACCGGCTTGCCCATCGTGGCGTCCTTGAAGAACGCCATGTCCTCGGGGATGTGCCACGGGATGGTGTTCTCCCGGCCGATCACACCACCACGTGCCTGAGCCCAGACGAGGGTGACATCCCCCATCAGACGGCCACCGGCGCCTTGATCGCCGGGTGGTGCCGGTAGCCGACGACCTCGACGTCCTCGTAGCGGTAGTCGAAGATCGAGTCGCGCGGGTGCAGCTTCAGCGTCGGGTAGGGATACGGATCGCGGGTGAGCTGCTCCGTGACCTGCTCGATGTGGTTCGAGTAGATGTGGCAGTCGCCGCCGGTCCAGATGAACTCTCCCGGCTCGAGTCCGGTCTGCTGCGCGACCATGTGGGTGAGCAGCGCGTAGCTGGCGATGTTGAACGGCACGCCGAGGAACATGTCGGCGCTGCGCTGGTAGAGCTGGCAGCTGAGCTTGCCGTCGGCCACGTAGAACTGGAAGAAGGCGTGGCACGGCATGAGCGCCATCTTGTCGAGCTCGGCCACGTTCCACGCCGAGACGAGGATGCGCCGCGAATCGGGGTTGGTGCGCAGGGTCTCGATCACCTGGCCGATCTGGTCGATGTGCTGCCCGTCGGGGGTCGGCCACGAGCGCCACTGCACGCCGTAGACCGGGCCCAGATCGCCGTCGGGTGCGGCCCACTCGTCCCAGATCGTCACGCCGTGCTCCTGCAGCCACTTGACGTTGGAGTCGCCGCGCAGGAACCACAGCAACTCGTAGACGATGGACTTCAGGTGCACCTTCTTCGTGGTGATCAGCGGGAAGCCCTCGGACAGATCGAAGCGCATCTGATGGCCGAACAGGCTCCGCGTGCCGGTTCCGGTACGGTCGGCCTTCTCCGCGCCGGTCTCGAGGATCAGGCGCATCAGGTCTTCGTAGGGCGTCGACACAGTCACGAGCGCAGTCTATCGGTGGGTCGAAGGTGTCCGTCGCCACCCGCGAACGGCCCGGCGACCGTAGCCTGTTCCCATGCCCGAGCTCCCCGAGGTGGAAGCACTTGCGGTGTTCCTGCGCGAGCACGCGGTCGGCAGCGTCATCGGACGCATCGACGTCGCGGCGCTGAACGTGCTGCAGACGGCCGACCCGCCGATCACGGCGCTGCAGGGACGCGACATCACCGGAGCGGTGCGCTTCGGCAAGTTCCTCGCGATCGACTGCTCGGGGCTGCACCTGATCACGCACCTGTCGCGCGGCGGCTGGTTGCGCTGGCTCGACGAACCGTCGCAGACTCCCCCGAAACTCGGTCGCGGTCCGCTCGCCCTCCGCGTGCACCTGTTCGCCCCTGACGCGACGACACCGGCCTTCGATCTCACCGAGGCCGGCACGAAGAAGCGCCTCGCGGTCTGGATTGTCGACGATCCGCAGCAGGTGCCCGGCATCGCCCGCCTCGGCCCCGACGCGCTCGCCCTCACCCGCGACGAGTTCGCCGAGCTCCTGACCGACAGCACCTCGCGCCTCGAGACGCTGCTCACCGATCAGAAGGTTCTCGCGGGCATCGGCAATGCCTACTCCGACGAGATCCTGCACGTCGCTCAGCAGTCGCCGTTCGCGACCGCCGGCAAGCTCACCGACGACGCGGCGACCGCCCTGTACGGGGCGATGCGGTCGGTGCTGACCGATGCCGTCACGCGCTCGGTCGGGCAGGACGCGGCGCGCCTCAAGGGCGAGAAACGGTCGGGGCTGCGCGTGCACGGACGCACCGGTGAGCCGTGCCCGGTGTGCGGCGACACCGTCCGCGAAGTCTCCTACACCGACCGTTCGTTCCAGTACTGCCCGACCTGCCAGACCGGAGGGAAGGTCCTCGCCGACCGGCGGATGTCCCGCCTGCTGAAGTAGCGGGCACGCAGTGCAGGCCCCTTCCCGTCTCCGCGAAGAAGTCCGCATCCTCGCGCCGGGTTACTTCGCCTTCGTCATGGCCGGCGGAATCGTCTCCACCGGACTCCACCTCCGCGGTTTCCACCTCGCATCGGCCGTGCTGCTGATCGTGTCCGCGATCGGATACGCGACGCTGGTGGCCCTGTCGGTGTGGCGGTTCTTCGCGTTCCGCGACGAGGTCCGCGCCGATCTCGCCGATTCCGGACGGGCGTTCGGCTTCTTCACCTTCGTCGCGGGCAGCAACGTGCTCGGCGTACGCCTGATGATGGACGGCTGGCATTCCACCGCGGCCATACTGCTCGTGGGCGCGGCGGCGACGTGGCTGGTGCTCGGATATGTCGTCCCGTGGACCGCCGTGCTCGGCACGGCGGAGCGTCCCGTCCTCGCGAAGGCGAACGGAACGTGGTTCATCTGGGTCGTCGCCAGCGAGTCGGTGGCCATCGCCGCGGCCACGCTCCAACCGGTCTACCGCGAACTGGACCGGCTCCTCGCCGCCCTCGCGGTGTTCACCTGGGGCGTCGGGCTGTTCCTGTACGCGGCGGCCGGTGTCTTCGTCGCGGTGCGGATGTTGCAGTACCCGTTGCGACCCACCGACCTGACCGCCCCTTACTGGGTGTCGATGGGAGCGTGCTCGATCACCGTCGTGGCGGGTTCACGGATCGTCGAGATGGACGACGCACCGATGGTCGACGCGACCCGCGGACTGATCGCGGGCCTCGCCGTCGTCATCTGGGTCTTCGCGACGTGGCTGCTCCCCCCGCTCGTCGCGGCCGGTTGGTGGCGACACCGCGTCCACCGGGTGCCGCTGGACTACGACTCGTCCCTGTGGTCGATCGTCTTCCCGCTCGGCATGTACGCGATCGCGGGGATGTATCTGGGTCGCGCCGACGATCTGCCACTGGTCGGCGCGATCGGCGCCGCCGAATTGTGGGTCGCGGTGGCGGCCTGGGTCGCGGTGTTCGCCGCGATGCTGCACCGCATGTGGGTACGGCTCATACGGCCGGTCGAGCGCGACCGACGGTGACCGCCCGTGCTCGGGCCCGCCCCATCCCGCCGTACCAGCGGACAGCGAGCACGACAGCCAGGGCCACAGGCCTGGTCGCCGGTGCGGCCGGCGTGGCCGCCATGACCGTCGGGGAGAAGATCGAGCAGGCCGTCACCGGGCGACCGAACTCCCACGTGCCGGGCCGCGTACTCGCACGGTTGACGGGCGCCTCGGAATCGGCCGGACAGCACTCGACCGCCCTGAACTGGGCGATGCACTTCGGGCAGGGTATCGCCCTCGGCGTCCTGCGTTCGGTCATGGCCGAGGTGGGCCTGCGGGGGCCGCTCGCATCGTCGAAGTTCACCGTCGTCCGTCTGACCAACGACCAGATCCTCGAGAACGCGACCGGCGTGGGAGCACCCCCGCAAACGTGGCCCCGTTCCGAGCTGGCGATCGACGTCCTCCACAAGAGCGTCTACGGCTTCGTCACCGGTGCCGTCGCCGACGCGGCGGTTACCGTATCGGTGTGAATGTCGAACCGCTGGACACCGGCACCGTGGCCGGTCACCTGCATCTTCCCGAGGGCAGTCCGCGGGGTGCCGTCGCGTTGACGCACGGCGCCGGCGGCAACTGCGACGCCCGGATCCTGCAGCTGATGTGCTCCCGGTTCGCCGATGCCGGCTTCCTCGCCCTGCGCTACGACCTGCCGTTTCGCCGTCGCAAGCCCAAGGGACCCCCGCAGCCGTCCCGCGCCGCGGAGGACCGCGAGGGTGTGTCCGCCGCGGCCGCGGAGCTGCGCGACCGCGTGTCCGGGCCCTTACTGCTCGGCGGCGTCTCCTACGGCGGCCGGCAGACGTCGATGCTCGCGGCCGACGAACCCGGCATCGCCGACGCCCTCGTCCTGCTGTCCTATCCTCTCCATCCCCCGGGCAAGCCGGAGAAGCTGCGCACCGAGCACCTGCCGAAGATCTCGGTGCCCACGGTGTTCGTCCACGGCGACCGCGACCCCTTCGGTACCTTCGACGAACTGCGGGAGGCACTCGATCTCCTGCCCGCGGCCACGACTGTCATCGAGGTCACCGGGGCCGCACACGACCTGAGCCGCGCGAAGACGGATCCCTCGGAATCCGCCGTGTCCGCCGCGCTGCACCTGCTGGAAGAGAAGAAGTCATGATCGAACCCACCGACGTCGCCATCGACACGCTGCTCGCCGAGCTCCGCGACCGGCTCGACGATTCCGTCGACGCCCCGACGACCCTGCGCGGACTGCTCGAAGCGGTGCTCGTCGTGGGATCGGGTCTCGAACTCGACTCCATGCTCCAGCGCATCGTCTCCGCCGCGACCGCCCTTCTCGACGCCCGCTACGGCGCGCTCGGCGTGCGCGCCGCCGACGGTGGTCTGTCGGAGTTCGTGTACGTCGGGATCAATCCGACGCAGCGCGAGGTGATGGGCCATCTGCCCGAGGGCCGGGGCATCCTCGGTCTGCTCATCAACGATCCCCGGCCGGTCCGTCTCGGCGACCTGTCGAAGCATTCCGCCTCCATCGGTTTCCCGCCCAACCATCCGCCCATGAAGAGCTTCCTCGGAACTCCGATCATGGTGCGCGGCAAGGTTTTCGGCAGCATCTACCTCACCGAGAAACTGGGCGCACCCGAGTTCACCGAAGAGGACGAGGTGATCCTCAAGGTGCTCGCGATGTCCGCCGGTGTGGCCGTCGAGAACGCGCGCCTGTTCGAGGGCTCCCTCGACCGCGAGAGATGGCTTACCGCAATGGCATCCATCAACTCCCGGCTGTTGATGGGCGGGTCGGTGGACGAGACGCTGTCGATGCTCACCGGCCAGGTCCGCGAACTCGCCCGGTGTGCGGGCGCCTATGTGATGCTCGTCGACGGCCACCACGGCCGCCTGCAGGCCGCGTCCCCCGCGGCGCCGTGCGGGAAGGACAAGCGTTTCGATCTCGCCGGATCGCCTGTGCTGAAAGCGCTCAAGAGCAGGCAGCCGATGCACCTCGATACCCTCGAGGGACTGCCACCGATGGAGCAGGGCGACGAAGGACACGCGGTGGTGCTGCCGCTGTCGGCGACGTCGACGGTCACGGGTGTGCTCGTCGCGACCCGCGAGGCCGGTACCGAACCGTGGGACGACGAGGACGTGGCCCGCTTCGAATCCATGGCGAACCTCGCGGCCGTGGCCCTCGAATTCGCCGAACAGCAACGCAAGAAGCGGTTGCTCGACGTGCTGGCCGATCGCGATCGCATCGCACAAGACCTGCACGACAACGTCATCCAACGCCTGTTCGCCACGGGTATGAGCTTGCAGAGCGCGACCGCGGACGGGGCGGACACCGCACGCGTGGTGGAGGTGATCCGCCACGCGATCGAACAGCTCGACCGGACGGTGCGCGAGATCCGCACGACCATATTCGATCTGCACACCACCGGCGCGGCGGCGTCGAACAGTCTGCGCCGGAGGTTGCTGGACGTCGTGGGCGATCTGAGCATCCACTCCTCGGTGGCGCCCAACGTGCAGTTCGTCGGACCCATCGACACGCTGGTGCCGATGCGCATCCACCCACACGCGGAGGCCGTGCTCCGCGAAGGGCTGAGCAACGCGCTGCGCCATTCCCAGTCCGACAACATCTCGGTGTCGGTCTCGGTTCAGGACGACTTCCGGATCGAGATCCTCGACGACGGCACGGGTCTGCCCGACATGCCTCGCCGCAGCGGGCTGGCGAACCTCGAGCGGCGCGCCGTGCAGTGCGGCGGGTCGTGCGAGATCGGTCCGGCCCACCCGCGCGGCACCCGGGTGCTGTGGGCGGTCCCGCTCTGACGGAACGGGTCCCGCCCGCATCGGGTTAGGACGTCGGCTTGCCGCGCTCGTTGCGCAGCTCGGTGGCGAGCACCGCGGCCTGCGTGCGGCGCTGCATGCCGAGCTTCGCCAGCAGCCGCGAGACGTAGTTCTTCACAGTCTTCTCCGCGAGGAACAGCCGTTCGGCGATTTCCCGGTTGGTCAGGCCCTCACCGATGAGTTCGAAGACGGCGCGTTCTTGCTCCGACAGCTCGGCCAGCGGATCGGCCGTGCGCGACGCCCGGATCCGCTCCATGAGGGCGGCGGTGGCGCGGCTGTCCAGCAACGAGCCGCCCTCGCCGACGGTGCGGATCGCCGAGACGAGGTCGGTGCCGAGGATCTGCTTGAGCACGAACCCGGAGGCGCCTGCCATGATCGCGTCGAAGAGTGCCTCGTCATCGGCGTACGAGGTGAGCATCAGGGCGCGCAGACCCGGCATGCGGGTACGCAGCTCGCGGCACAGTTCGACACCGTTGCCGTCGGGAAGCCGCACGTCGAGCACCGCGACGTCGGCACCGCTCTCGGGCACACGGGCCAGGGCCTCCCCAACCGAGGCGGCCTCACCGACGACGGTGAAGTCGGGCACGCTGCTCAGCAGATCCACCAGGCCGCGCCGCACGATCTCGTGATCGTCGACGAGGAACACGCGGGTCATCTCGGGCACCTTTCGTTGACATGCTGTCCCGTCATTGTCCCAGGTGTACCGCGATACCCACGTCCGCGGGGCCGTTCGACATCCATATCAGGACCTTCTCCCCCTCCCCCGCGGACGCTGCTCGGGAGACGCTGAACGTAGAAGCGAACATGCGGGACGAACGAGCCGACGAGGAGGATGTCGTGACAGTCGATGCCGGAACCTGGTCGCTCGGTGACACCGAGATCATCGCACGTGCGGTGGTGGAAGCACCCTCCGTGCACGACACGCAACCATGGAATCTGCGCCTGCCCGATCACAGCGCCGAACTCGAGGAACGCCTCGAATTCGCCGAGCCGGGCTCGGACCCGCTGCGTGTCGACCGGCTGATCTCGTGCGGCGCGGCCCTCACCAACCTCGAACTCGCGATCCGAGTCCTCGGAAACAGATCGCGCACCACTGTGCTGCCCGATCCGCAGCGTCCGGAGCTCGTCGCGCGCATCGAGACGCTCGGACCGGGCACCCCGGCCGGTCGCGACCTGCGGTTGTATGCGGCGATCTCGCACCGGCGCAGCCACCGCACATCGTTCACCGACATCCCGGTGCCGACGGAGACGCTCGCCGACATCATCGCCGTGGCCGGCGAGATCGCAGATGTGGACGTGCGCCTGCTCGCGGACGACGAGGCCGTCGCCCTGGCCCAGGTGCTCGCGTATGCGGCGGAGGCCTGCCGACGTCATCCGCACTATCAGCGCGAGATGTTCTCGTGGACCTCCCACTGGCAGCCGCGCGGCAACTCCGAGGTGGTCACCACGTGGAGTGCGACCCTCGATGGGAAGGGCGCGGCGGGCGAAGCCCTGGTCACGACAGGGATCCCGGACGTCGATGCGCTGGCATCGGCGATCGCGCGCGAGTCGGTGCTGCTGTTCTCCGCACCGTCGACCTCACCGGCCGATCTGATCCGGGTGGGCGCGGCCGTCGAACGGTGCTGGCTGGCGGCGATCGACGCGCGATTGTCGGCATCGGTACTGACGCATCCCCTGCGGGTGGAGGACGCCGGGTCGCGCCTGGCCGAGATGCTCGACCTGACGGTCGTTCCGCTGGTCGTCCTGCGTGTGGGTTTCTGAAGAAACGGGAGAGTGAAGCGACGATGAGTGCACCGACCGAGCAGCCGATCGACGATCCGACCCGCGAGTTGTTCCGCACGGCCCTGGACATGGCGCAGGCCGCCAAGGCCGGCAACGTCTCCGGGTGGCTGTCCGCCCGTTACGAGTGCGGGCGCGTCGAGGACGTCGCGTTCGTACTCTCGCAGATGCTCGGGGTGCTCATCGAGAACGGCGCGATCAGCCGCGGCGTGCATCCGGCCGACGCGTGGAGGGAACTGCGCGAGCGGGGCGTCGACGACTTCGGGTGACGCCCCGCATCGCTCCCTCGTCCGGGATCAGTCCTCGGTCTGCTTCGACCGGACGACGAGGACCGGGCAGTCCGCGGTCTGGATCAGCGCGTTGCTCGTGGAGCCGAGCAGCAACCCCTTGAAGCCGCCGCGTCCGCGGGTTCCGACCACGAGAAGCTGTGCGGCCTCGGCGTATTCGCTGAGCACTCGCACCGGCCGGTCGCGGGCGACGACACGTTCGACGGTGACGTCCGGGTACCGCTCCTGGTATCCGGCGAGACGTTCGGCGAGCACGATCTCCTCACCGGTCTGGATCCGGCTCCAGTGCGGGTCCTCCGGGACGGCGCCGAGCGACGGCTGGACGCTCACGTCGCTCCACACGTTCACCGCGACGAGCGTCGCGCCGCGTGCGGATGCCTCCTCGAACGCGACCTCCACCGCGTCGCGGCACGAGACCGAGCCGTCGACACCGACGACGACGGGCCCCTTTGTCGGCGGCGCACCGTCGAAGGTGCGGCCCCGCACCACGACGACGGGCGCCATCGCGTGCGAGACGACCGCCGTGGAGACCGAACCGGCGAGCAGGCCCTTCACCTCGCCGAGGCCGCGCGAGCCGACGACGAGCCGGTCGGCGTGCTCGGCCTGTGCGATGAGCGTGGGAACGACCTTGCCTTCGAGCTGTTCGGTGGTGATCTCGACGTTCCCGTGACGGTTCTCGTCGATGATCTGCCGGGCGAGCACGGCCGCGTTGTCGAGCCGGTCGCGGGCCGTCGCCTTCATCTCCTCGTGGAAGCTCTGCGCGAGGTAGGGCTCGGAGTAGTAGAAGGCGGGGATGTGCACGACGGTGACGATGCGCAACGGCAGGCCGCGGATCGCAGCCGTCCGTGCCGCCCAGTGCACCGCGGTCGTGGACGCGTCGGATCCGTCGACGGCCACGACGATCGGCTTGTTCTCGGTCATCGCACGAGGAACCTTTCTCGGTGGGTCAGCCGCAGATCTGCCGCAGCTGTTCGATCAGTCGCACACGACCTGCGGTGTCGGCCGCGAAGGGGGTGACGTTGAGGGTGGTGACCCCGGCCTCCGCGAAGGCAGCGACTCGCTCCCGCACGAAGCCCTCCGAACCGATCAGGGAGATCGAGCGGAGCAGTTCGACGGGCACCGCCGCGGCCGCCTCCTCCTTCTTGCCGGCCAGGTAGAGCTCCTGAATGGTCTCGGCTTCCTTCGCGTAGCCGTAGCGGATCGCGAGGTCGTTGTAGAAGTTCTTGCCCTTGGCGCCCATGCCGCCGACGTACAGCGCGACCATGGGCCGGACCCAGTCGAGCATGTGGTCGACGTCGTCGCCGATGGCGAGCGGGGTCTGCGCGTAGATCTGCAGGTCGCCGAGTGCGGGATCGCGCTTGGCCTTGCCCTTCGCGATCGATTCGCCCCACACGTCGGCGGCCTTCTCCGGGTAATAGAACAGCGGCTGCCAGCCCTCGGCGATCTCGGCGGTCATCTCGACGTTCTTCGGGCCGAGCGACGCGATGATGATCGGGATACGTTCGCGCACAGGCTTGTTGATGATCTTCAGCGGCTTGCCGAGTCCGGTGCCGCGGTCTTCGGGCAGCGGGATCTGGTAGTACTTGCCCTGGTGGTCCACCTTCTCGCGGCGCCACACCTGCCGGCAGATGTCGACGATCTCGCGGGTGCGACCCAGCGGCGCGTTGTAGGGAACGCCGTGGAAACCTTCGATGACCTGAGGGCCCGACGCGCCGACACCGAGCACGAATCGGCCGTCGGAGACGAAGTCCAGGCCGGCCGCCGTCATGGCGGTGAGCGTCGGTGTCCGGGTGAACAACTGGAGGATGCCGGAGGCGAGTTCGACCCGGGAGGTCTTCGCCGCCAGATAGCCGAGCTGACTCACCGCATCGAACGAATAGGCCTCGGGTACGAACACGATGTCGAGGCCGGCCTTCTCCAGGTCGGCCACCTCCGCCGCGGTCTCCGCGAAACCTCCGCTGTAGTTCAGTCCCATCCCGATGCGCATGCGCCACCTTCGTCCCTGCTGCACACCCCCGTTCGGGGGCGCGATCGTCCATGTGCCCCGCACACTACCGCCGTCAGGAGGTGACCGGTCGCACCACCATCACCGGGCAGCGCGCCTCGCGCATGAGCGCGTTTCCGGTAGAACCGAGCACCATCCCCTTGAAGCCTCCCCTGCCGCGAGTCCCCACCACGACGAGCTGGGCTTTCTCGCTCCAGGACTGCAGATGGGCGCGGGGGCCGTCGACGTAGACCTTCCGGTGGACCGTCACGTCCGGATAGCGCTCGCCGTAGCCCGCGAGGCACTCGGACAGCAGGGAGTGCTCGTACTCCTCGAACGCGCGGGGATCGAAGTCGAGGGGCGACTCGTCGATCTCCCCGACTTTCAGGTCGCTCCAGACGTGGACGGCGACGAGGTCGACCCTGCGCCAGGATGCCTCCTCGAACGCCAGATCGACCGCTTGGCGGCTCGCGGGGCTGCCGTCCACGCCGACGACGACGGGTCGCTCGTCGGGGACGGGCCCTTCCGGTCCCCGCACCACGACGACCGGGCATTCGGCATGACCGGCGACGGAGACCGGGGTGGAACCGAGGAAGGCCTCCCCCATCTTGGTGCTGCCGGTGGCCCCGAGGACGATCATGCGCGACGTGCGGGACAGTTCGACGAGCCACTTGGCGCTTCCGGTGAGGGCGAGCTCGGCGGTGATCTCGAGGTCCGGCGCCACCGCCTCGGCGGTCTCTGCAGCCTCCTTCAGGAGTGCCTGAGCCTCGGCCTCGCTCCATTCGAAGACCTGCGAGGGGCGGAAGAAGGGAAGTTTCGTCCAACCCGAGGGTGCGAAGTCCACCGCGTGGACGAGATGCAGTGGGATCTTCCGGCCGGCCGCGGTGACGGCAGCCCACCTCACCGCCCGCTCGGAGGCCGGGGAACCGTCGGCACCGACGGTTACGTGGTTGTGGTCGCGGGGTGCTTCACCGAGAGGTTTCACGTCCGTGAGGCTAGTCGGATCCGGTACGTCCGGATACGGACTTTGGTCATCACATCAGGATTCCTTCGGTGGCAATGCATTCCATCGACAGCGATGTGCGTCACATAAAATTGTCATCGCGGATGCGAATTTACTAGCGTAGGGCCATGCAACTCACCCGGTTCACCGATCTCGGACTAAGAGTTGTGATGCATCTCGTCGCCGGCCCGGCGGGGAGTATGCCCGGTACCAGAACGATTGCAAACCAGCTCGATCTGTCGTACGCACATACGACGAAGGTCGTCGCCCGACTCGGCGAGCTCGGGGTGGTGGCCACCCGCCGCGGACGCGGCGGAGGCCTGACCGTCACCGAACTCGGCCGCACGGCGAGCCTCGGATGGCTCACCCGAGCCCTCGAAGGTGAAGAAGAAGTCGTCGAGTGCGAAGGAGCGAAGCCGTGCCCCCTGCGTCACGGCTGCAACCTGCGCTCGAAGCTGCGTACCGCACAGGACGCCTTCTACGCCGCTCTCGACGACGTCACGATCGCCGACCTGGCGACCCCTGACGCCGGTCCGGTCCTGCTCACCCTCGAACCACCCACCGGCCGCTGACCCACGGCGAGGCTGCCGGTGCAGCCCGTCACGACACACACGAGGAGACACACCATGCCGCTCTCACCCGAATCCAAGGACGTCATCGCCGCGACCCTCCCGGCGGTGGGAGCCGCCATCGGCGACATCACCCCGTTGTTCTATAGCAAGATGTTCGCCGCCCATCCCGAGCTCGAACGCGATCTGTTCAACCGCGGCAACCAGAAGCAGGGTGAGCAGCAGAAGGCACTCGCCGGATCGATCGCGGCCTTCGCGACGCTCCAGCTCGATCCCGATCCCGCCCGTGTCGAGGCGATCCTGTCCCGCATCGCCCACAAGCACGCCTCGCTCGGCATCAAGCCCGACGAGTACTGGATCGTCCACAAGCACCTCTTCGAGGCGATCGTCGAAATCCTCGGAGAGGCAGTGACTCCGGAAGTCGCGAAGGCGTGGGACGAGCTGTACTGGCTGATGGCCAATACCCTCATCTCGATGGAGGCCGATCTGTACCGGGCCGCAGGTGTCGAGGCCGGCGACGTCTGGCGCACCGTCCGCGTCGCCGACCGCGTCCACCAGTCCGCCGACACCGTCTCGTTCGTGCTCACCTCGCTCGACGGTTCCCCGCTGCCCACCTTCCGTCCGGGCCAGTACCTCTCGGTCGGCGTCCGCCTCCCCGACGGCGCCCGCCAGATCCGTCAGTACAGCCTGTCGAGCGCACCCGCGAAGGGCGACTGGCGTATCACCGTCAAGCGGGTCCTGGAGACCACCGCACCCGACGGCACCGTGCTTCCCGCCGGTGAGGTGTCGAACTTCCTGTACAACAACGTCTTCGAGGGCGACGAGCTGGAAGTCACCACTCCCTTCGGCGATCTAGTACTCACCGAGGACGACACCCCGATCCTGTTGGCGTCCGCCGGCATCGGATGCACCCCGATGATCGGCATGCTCGATCATCTCGCCGGCGTCGGCGACGAGCGTCCCGTCGCGGTCCTGCACGCCGACCGGTCGGTCGCGAGCCACGCCCACCGCCGCGAGCTCGAGACCCTTGCCGAGAAGATCCCGTCGGCCCAGCTGTACCGCTGGTACGAGGACCTCGGCAACCGCCGGCCGCTCGAGACGGTCCGCGTCGGACGTGCCGACATCTCCGATCTGCCGCTCGATCCGAAGACCCAGGCCTACCTGTGCGGCCCGCTGCCGTTCATGCTCTCGCTGCGCGAGGCCCTGATCGAGCGCAACGTCCCGGCCGAGAACATCCACTACGAGGTGTTCGGGCCCGACAGCTGGGCGCCTGCCTCCTGATCCGACCCGATCCGATCGCGGTGCCCCGGCCGAGTCTGCCGGGGCACCGCTGCATTCGCGGCTAGGCTGCACCCATGGACTCCGCCGCGGCTGTTCGCCACCCGGCCCCGTCCCCGCGTAGCCGATTCCAGGCACTGGGTAGCAGTGTCCTCGCGCTGATCGGAGTCCTTCTCATGGCGGGCCTCGTTGCGCTGTTCCCCGGGTCCGACGAGCCGCTCGGAACCGATGCACCCGCCGATGTCTTCAGCGCCGCCCGCGCCGGTGAACACATCGACGCGATCGCCACCGGCCCACGACCGCCCGGGTCGACCGCCCACGCCGCCGCCCGCGACCATCTCGTCGCCGTCCTCGAGGATCTCGGGTGGTCCACCCGCGTCGACTCCGGCGTGGGATGGATGGCGCGGTCCGGTGAGGCGACCCAGCGCGGCGCCCGCGTGCAGAACATCGTGGCGACCCGAGCCGGTACCGATCCCACCGGCACCGTCGTGCTCGCCGCGCACTACGACACGGTCCGGGGCTCCCCCGGCGCGAGCGACGACGGGATCGGCGTCGGCACGGTCCTCGAGGTCGCCCGTGCCATCGAGTCCGGTCCTCCCTCGCGGAACGACGTCGTCGTCCTGCTCACCGACGGTGAGGAGAACGGTCTGCTCGGCGCCCACCGGTTCGTGGGCACGGAGTCCGTGCGGGCCGGTCCGGTCGTCGTGCTCAACCACGAGGCCCGCGGGAACGCCGGTACACCGACGACCTTCCGGATCACCTCACCGAACGGCGTCCTGATCAACAGTCTGGCGGGGGCACCGGGAGCGAACGCGGACTCCCTCACCGAACTGATCTTCGAGGCGCTGCCGAACGACACCGATTTCCGCCGCTTCGCCGAGCACGGCCACCACGCCCTCGACACCGCGATCTCCGCGGGATCGGCGTACTACCACAGCCCTCTCGACACCCCCGACCGTCTCAGCCGGACGTCGCTGCAGCACATGGGCGACATCTCCCTCGCGACGGCCCGCACGCTCGCCGGATCCGATCTCGCGACCGTCGGCGACGGCGGCGACCAGGTCGTGACGACCGCGCCCTGGGGACTGCTCCACCTGCCGCGGTTGGCCGAGGTCGTCGGGGCGATCGTGCTGGCAGGCGTCGTGGGGGCGATCGTCGTGCTGCGGGTGCGCCGCGGCGAGACGTCGGCCTGGCAGGCCGGCGCTGCCGTGGCCGTGTCGCTGCTCGCCGCCGTCCTCGCGGCGGGCGCAGCGTGGCTGCCGTGGTGGATCGTGCAGACCGTCGATCCGGGCATGGCCGCGCCGGTCGCCGACGAGCCCTACCGGCCGGGTGTCTTCCAGTTCGCGGCGGTCGTCGCGGCCCTCGGTGTACTGCTGGTCGCGCGATCGTGGTGGGGTCGCGGCCGTCCGGCCGCCGCGCTCACGTGCGGAGCGTTCACGCTCGTCGCGGTGCTCGCTCTCGCCGGTATCCCCTTCGCCGGTGTGCCGCTGACAATGCTCGTACTCGTCCTGCCGACGGCGCTGGGTCTGCTGGTGGCGCTGCTTCTCCCGCAGGACGACACGGTGTGGCCGCTCGTCGCGATCGCCCTCGGCGCGCTCGGCTCGCTGATCTTCGGCCTGCCCGCCGTGCTGGTGTCGTTCGACGCCGGACTCCTCTACGGGGCACCGGTGACCGGTCTGTTCGTCGCATTCACGTTCGCCGCGGTACTCCCGCTGTGCGAGCCGTTCGCGTCGACCAGCCGCGGGCTCGTCGTCTCCGCGACCGGCACGATCGCGATCGTCGTGGTGGGCACGCTGCTCGCCGGCTACCTCAACCGGGACGGGGCGACCGATCCCCGGCAGGAATACCTTTGGTACTCGCTCGACGCCGATCGGGGTGCCGCGGTGTGGGGATCGCCGGACGGCCCGAGATCCGACTGGAGCGAAGGGCTGCTCACCACCGGTCCCGAATCGCTCCCCACCGCCTTCCCGTGGCGGGAGCACCGGCCGATGTACCACGGGCCCGCTCCGGTCGCCGACCTCGAGGCGCCCGAGGTCGAGATCCTCGAGGACACGACCGGCGGAAGCGCCCGGAAGATACGACTGCGGTTGAGCTCACCGAGGAACGCCCAGGCTGTCGGGTTGTGGATCGACAACACCACCGCCCACGTCCACGGCGCGACGGTGGACGGCTTCCGCGCCGAACCGTCCGACGACTTCGGTTTCCTGTTCTGGGCTCCCGGTGCCGACGGGATCGAGGTCGAGCTGACGTTGAGCATGCTCGAGAGCCGCCTAGGCGTCCGCGTCGCCGATCTCGGTGACGATCTCGGCGAAGTAGCCGGCTTCGAGCCACCCGCGGATCGCGTCGTCGTCCAGCCGACGGTGGCCGTGACGCGGACCCTACAACTGTAGGGCCGTCACTCCCACTCGTGAGCGGGAGTACCCGAGGCCATGTTCTGCACGTAGTCCTTCATCATCCCGAGCAGGGCGGTGCGACGGTTCTCGCCGGCAGCCTCGCGTCGGGCCACCTGCCGTCGTTGCCACGCTGCCCCGGTCTGCCGAGTCAGTGCACGCCCCTCGACGATGCCGAGATAGCGGTCGCGGACCGCCGCCGACAGTCCGTATGCCTCGAGGCCCTGGTGCGCAAGCGGCAACAGGCACCGCAGCACGAGTTCGTCGGCGCCGACCCATCCGGTGCGCGGCCAGTACAGCTTCGCGTCGAGACCGAACTTCGCACCGAGCACGAGGTTCCGCTCGGCGGCGTCGAAGCTGAGGTCGCGCCAGAGCGGCTCGTCGGCGTCGGTGAGGGCGCGCAGCGTCCCGTAGTAGAAGGCGGCGTTGGCCATGGTGTCGAGGACGGTCGGTCCTGCAGGGAGCACACGGTTCTCGACGCGCAGGTGCGGATGGCCGTCGCTGATGTCGTAGACGGGCCGGTTCCACCGGTAGATGGTGCCATTGTGCATCTGCAGTTCGCGCAGTTCGGGAATCCGGCCGGCGTCGAGTTCGGCCATCGGATCGACGTCCGAGACCTCCGGAAGGAGAGCCGTGAAGTAGTGGGAGTTCTCCTCGAACAGGTCGAGGACGGAGTCGATCCACCGCTCACCGAACCACACGCGGGGACGGACGCCCTGGTTCCGCAGTTCGAGCGGACGCGTGTCAGTGGCCTGCGCGAACAACGGGATCCGGCTCTCGTGCCACAGCGCCTTGCCGGCGAGGAAGGGCGAGTTCGCCGCGAGCGCGACCTGCGCTCCGGCCAGGCACTGGGCGGCGTTCCAGTGCGTCGCGAAATCTTCGGGGGCGATCCGCAGGTGCAGCTGCAGGGACGTGCAGGCCGCCTCGGGAACCACCGAATTCATGTCTGCGCGAAGGGTTTCCACGACATCGCTGCCGGGCAACGGCACACCGTCGAGATCGAGTTCGATGTCCTCGCCGCGCGCCGCGAAGATCTGCTCGTTGAGCGCTTCGTAGCGGGGATTGGCGGTGATCCGGCCCCGTTCGAGATCGTCGAGTTCGAGCGTGGGCAGCATGCCGATCATGACCAGCTGCGCGTCGTGCAGGTGCATCCGCTCGTCGGCGCGCCGCAGCGACGACCGCAGCGACTCTTCGAGTTCGAAGGGTTCGTCGCCGGTGAGACGTCGCGGCTCGACGTTCATCTCGACGTTGAACTGGCCGAGTTCGGTCTGGAAGACCGCGTGATCGTCGATCGCCTGGAGCACCTCGAGGTTCGACATCGCGGGCGACATGTCGTCGCGGACGAGGTTGAACTCGATCTCCATGCCGAGATGCGGTTCGGGTGACGAGTGCACGTCGACGAAGACGTCCTCTCGAAGCATCCGCTCGAGCGCCTTCATGCAGCCGCGAACCTTGCTCCGGAACATCCGCCGGTCTTCCCCGGTGAACGAACGTGCGGATATCTCAGCTCCCAATGGAACCCCCGGGTCGGCGCGCGGTCTGTCGAGCCAAGCCTAGCGCGCGCTCATGCTGGCGGTGGGATCGACGGCGCGCCGTCGGGTGGGATCGAACACTGCGGCGGGATCGAACACTGCGGTGGGATCAGACGGCGCGGTAGCCGCCCCAGTCGGTGACGACGCCGCGATCGCTCAGCCACGCGTTGGGGTTGATCTTGGTGCCTTCGGTGTCCCAGACCTCGAAGTGCAGGTGCGGTCCGGTGGACCAGCCCTCGTTGCCGACTGTGGCGATCTGCTGGCCGGCGTTGACACGCTGACCGGCCGAGACCTGGTAGGTGCTCACGTGACCGTAGACGGCGGTGGTGCCGTCGTCGTTGAGGACGCGGACCCACTGGCCGAAGCCGGAAGCCGGTCCGGCGTCGAGGACCGTGCCGTTGGCCGCGGACTTGATGGGCGTTCCGATCGGGGCTGCGATGTCGATGCCGCCGTGGTGGGCGCCCCAGCGCGGACCCCAGTCGGAGGTGAGGGTGCCGGAGACGGGCTGGACGGCGGAGGGAGAAGCCGGGTTGAGCTGGTCGAGCCAGCTGGGACCCGAGAACTGATCGAGGAAGCCGGTGACCTCGGCCGGAAGCTCGGGTGCGCCCTGCTCGGCCGGGGTGGTGATGCCGGGGATGGCCGGGATCTCGACACCCTCGGGCAGCAGGCCCGCGGGGAGCTCGAAGGGCAGGCTGGGCGCGGGGGCCTCGGCCTGGACGTGGTCGTGGCCGGGATGCGCGGCAGCGGTGCCGGCGCCGATCTGCGAGCCGACAGCGAAGAAGGCACCCGTGGCAGCGGCGACGGTGGCGGCCTTGACCGGAGCGGACGTACCGGTGGGCTCGACGCGGTGACGGCCCTTGCCGGAGGACGGCACGCGAATCGTCTCGAGGTCGAATGCTTCGTCTTCGCGTGTGCGCTGATGGCGTCCCACAGTGTGTCCCTTGTTTCGTCCCGACTTCGACCGGGTATCCCCCCGGCCGCTCCTGGCGACCCAAGGTAACAAAACGGTATAGGGAAAGGCCAGTGTTACCTTTCCTTGATCTCAATCGGCGGGAACCTGCAGGTCGTACGCCCGGCCTCGAGAGCCTCGAGAACGGGCGCTTGGTTACGGCACGCGCCCGGCGGCTACACTCACAACGCGCCAAGGTCGGCTTCGCCCGGCCGGACGCCTCCGTAGCTCAGGGGATAGAGCACCGCTCTCCTAAAGCGGGTGTCGCAGGTTCGAATCCTGCCGGGGGCACACATCGGGTCCGCCGGCTCCGCGAGCACTCCCGGACCCCACCCCCGGAACGTCACGGGCACCGTCCCGTCCACGCATCACGGTTCGATCTAGTCAGCCCTCCACCGTTCGCGCGACAGTTAGCATCCACAACGATGCCGCTCGACGACGACGGAAATCGAGGACCCCGCATGGACATTCGGCCTCGTGCCCGACATCTCGCCGTGATCGTCTCGGCGGCGGTCCTCGGATTGTTCGTCACTCCCGCTCCCGCAGGAGCCGGGGGAGTCTCCGGCCTGGTCGAAGGACCCGCTCATCCCGTCGGGGCGGGCAACGCCCGCACGTACGTCACCGTCGACGAGGCGGGCACGCCGGCCACCATCGGGGTGCGACTCGATGCGGCGGCCCTCGACGACCTGCCCGGTGCGCTGCTGCCGGTCACCGAGGCCTACGTGCTCGAGTTGCCCGAGGAGGCGGCCGCCACCGCGTTCGACCACGTCACGGTCGACTGGAACTCGCACGGCCACGACCCCCAGCACGGCTTCGACGTCCCGCACTTCGACGTCCACTTCTATCTCCTGGATCGGCCCACGGTGGAGTCGATCCATCCCTTCGCCCCCGGCTACATCCCGGCCGCGGCCCGCGTGCCCGACCCGCGTTACGTGCCGGAGGGGTACGCACCGTCCGGGGATCCGCTGACGTCGACCGTCGCGGGCATGGGACTGCACTGGGTGGACACCACCGAGGCGGAGCACGATCCGGCAGCGGGACACCACCTCACCGAGACCGTGCTCTACGGCACGTGGGACGGACGGCAGGCGTTCATCGAACCCATGCTGAGCCGGGAGTGGCTCGCGACGCGGCCGGCGCACCACGAGGAACTCCGACTGCCCGAGGCGTACCAACGCGAGGGCCTCTACCCCACCACCTACTCCGTGTGGTGGGACGAGGCGTCGCAGACGTACACGGTCGAACTCGGTGGGCTCACGATGCGCGAGGCGTCGTAGGCCGGTCGGTCGAGCGGAGGCTCAGTCCAGCGGGGAGACGCGGATGAGGTTTCCGTCCGGGTCCGAGACCACGAACGTCCGCCCGAACACCTCGTCGTGCGGCGCCTCCACGACCGTCACCCCCTTACCGGCCCACTCGTCGTGGATCGCATCGACGGCGGCGGTCGAGCCCGGCACCATCAGGCCCACCTCGGAGAACCGCGGAGCGGTCGCATCCACGGTCTCCGCGCGACCCGACCACAGTGCGAACAGCACTCCCGGCGCCACTTCGAAGGAGACGTAGCGCGGGGTCGTCATCTGCGGGGTCATGGCGAACAGGTCGCTGTAGAAGCGGGTCGCGCGTTCGACGTCGGTGACGTAGATCAGGAACAGGTTGGGCGACGACACGGTCATCGGTCCCTCCTTCCGGTAGGCGGTGAAGGCTTCGAGGACTACCGTGACACCGAAACCCGACAGTTCCTGTCGTGTTTTCGAAAGGAGATCGCGCATCCGATGAACCGGCCGCAGCGGTTGCTGAGCATGCTGGTCGTCCTGCAGGCCCGCAGCCGGGTCACGGCCGCCGAACTCGCGGAGGAGTTCGGCGTCTCCGAGCGCACCGTGTTGCGCGACGTGGAAACGCTTGCTGCTGCGGACCTTCCGGTGGTCGCCGAACGCGGCAGATACGGCGGCATCGTGATGCTCCCCGGCCGGCAGACCGACCTGAACCGGCTCAACGCGTCCGAGGTGGATGTCCTGCGCGCCCTGGGTGTCGACATGGGCCGGGCCCGCCAACTCGGTGTCGACGCCGCCGCGCGGGACGCCGTCCACAAGCTCACCGCACGCGCCCGGCGCACGCCCTCCACCGCACGCGAGAACGACCTGCTGCCACTGACCGAGGTGGTCACCGTCGACAATCGGGGATGGTTCGCCACCGAGGACCGGGCCGACGTCGCTGCCCTCACCCGCGACCTGCGGCGCGGACGGCAACTCGCCATCACGTACCGGTCGAGCGGGCACCGCGGCGAACGCGAGATCGTCGTCGATCCCTACGGTGTGCTCTCCCGCGCCGGCCGTTGGTATCTCGTGGCGGACGACGAGGGGCGACCACGACTGTTCGCACTGACCCGCCTGAGTGCGTGGACAGTGCTCGACCGGCCGCGCCGCCTGTCCCCCGGCCGCACCCTGCCCGCGCTGGCACGCGAACTCGGCGACGCACTCGAACGACGCGAGGACGTCGTCGTCACCGCCGATCTCGCGGCGAACCGCCTCGATCTCGCCCGGCGCATCCTCGGTGCCCGCCTGCGCGGGAGCACCGCAGGGCCGCGACCGGACGTCTCGCGGATCACGGTGGCCTACGACTCGATCGACGGTGTGCGGCAACTGCTGCAGTTCGGTGAGCACATCGAGATCGTCGGGCCACCCGAGGCACGGAACCTCGTGGCGGAACTGGCCGAATCCCTCCTCCGCCGTCACACCGCGCATCGCCGCCGCGAGTGAACTCCCGCTGATCCGAACCCTGTTCCGCTCGGACCGGGCTTCCTATCGTGGGGAGATGTTCGACGCCCACCTGCACATCATCGATCCGCGTTTCCCCCTCGTCGAGAACGACGGCTATCTGCCCGAACCGTTCACCGTCGACGACTATCTCGCGCGGGTCGCGCATCTGGGTGTCACCGGAGGCACGGTGGTGTCGGGATCGTTCCAGGCTTTCGACCACGGCTATCTCCTCGACGCGCTCGACCGGCTCGGGCCCACTTTCGTCGGCGTCGTACAACTTCCGGCCACCGCCTCGGACGACGAGATCACCCGGCTCGACGCGGCGGGAGTGCGGGCCGTGCGATTCAACGTCCGCCGTGGCGGATCGGCGACGCTGTCCGACCTCGACCGACTCGCCCGGCGGGTCCACGATCTCGTCGGCTGGCACGCCGAGTTGTACATCGATTCGCGCGATCTGGCCGAACTGCACACGACGATCGCGGCACTGCCCGCCGTCTCCGTCGACCACCTGGGCCTGTCGCAGGAGGGCCTGCCGTCACTGTTGCGGCTGGTGGAGAGCGGTATCCACGTGAAGGCAACAGGGTTCGGACGCGTCGACCTGCCTGTGGCCGACACGCTGCGCGCCGTTGCCGATGTGAATCCCGGTGCACTCGTGTTCGGTACCGACCTGCCGTCGACACGGGCACCGCGACCGTTCCGGGACAGCGACATCACCCTCGTCGAGGACGTCTTCGGCGACGAACTCGCCGACGCGGTGCTGCGCCGCAATGCTTCCGAGCTGTATCGGATCGAGACCGAAACCGCTCCTGGGCCTTCGGTGTCTCGATAGACTCACGCACGTCATCGGTGCGCGGGACGCGCCGCGGTATTCCTCGCTGCGGTCGGCTCCCGGACGTGACCTTCCCTTTCCGAGGAGCAGCACCATGCCTGCACTGCGAATTCCACGTCGAGTTCTCGCCTTGGCGGCACCCGTCGCCGCCGCAATCGCATTCACCGGTGTGGCCACCGCTGCACCCCCTCAGCCTCTGGGCACGGCGATCACCATCGGCTGCATCAACCAGGGCAGCCTGGCGTCGTTCACCTCGGTCACGGCGCAACCCGGACCGGACGAGGGCATCCCCGGTGGCCACGTCCTGTTCTCCACACGGGAGGCCCTGTGGCCGGTCCCGGCAGCGGGGCAGGTCAGCGTCGCATGGCTCAACCGCAACAACGGCCGCACCGGCATCGTCGATCTGGTCGGTACGTACCCGAACCTGTCGACCCTGGTCGACACCGGTCCGGGCGAGGTCGTGGCGACGGTCTTCGGTTCGGTGAATCTCGGCAGTGGACCGCTGTGCAACTCGACCCCCGCAGTCGGCGGCGTCGTGGTGCCGTGACGTCCGGAGAGGCATCCGGCCGCCACTGTGCCGGATGCCTCGTCACCGAGGCGAGGCCGGATGCAGCGTCACCTAGGTGAATACATGATGATGGCGACGCCGGCGAGGCACACCAGCGCGCCCGCGACATCCCATCGGTCCGGCCGGAAGCCGTCCATCACCATGCCCCACACCAGGGAACCCGCCACGAACACACCGCCGTACGCGGCGAGGATGCGACCGAAGTTCGCGTCGGGCTGGAGTGTGGCGACGAAACCGTAAGCGCCGAGAGCGATCACGCCCAGCCCCATCCAGATCCAGCCGCGGTGTTCGCGCACGCCCTGCCACACCAGCCACGCACCACCGATCTCGAACAGGGCGGCAACGGCGAACAGCAGCAACGACTTCAGCACGGTCACGAGAGGTGACTCTAACCCTGCGACGCCTTGCCGAGCTCGATGCGGCGCACGGAGTCCCCGCGCACGAGGATCGTCACGAGGGCCCGGCGTCCTGGGGGCAGGACCCGCACCGTGACGGAACCGTGTGACACCGAGTCGAGTTCGTCGGCGACCGCACGGCGGAGGCGGGCCTGTTCGTCGGGGGGCACCCCGTCCAGGCCGTGATCGTCGAGCATCACCACGTCCACGCCTCGCCGGCGCGCGGCGTCGGCCGCCTCGACGACCTGGGGATCCTGCAGGGCCGGTGCTCGAAGCCCGTCCCGCAGAAGTGCTTCGAGCAGCACACCGGCGCGTCGCTCCCCCGCCTCGAGTACCTCTCCGGTCGCGATGCGTTCGAGGAGGGGACGGGCCAGGGAGTCGAGCCGGTCGAGCTGCGCGTCGCGTTCCTCGAGCGCTGCAGCCGAGGCCGCCTGTTCGGCGCTGCGCTGCAACGACATCGCACGCAGCAGGTAGCTGGATCCGGCGAGGGGTCGCAGGGTGAAGGCGAAGAAGGTGGACATGAGGACCGGGGCGGCGTTGACGAGCGACAGCGACAGGCCGGGGCCGATCCCCTGTCCGGTGGCGTAGGTCCAGAAGGTCGCGGTCGCGATCATGCAGGCCAACCCGATCCACGCCGCGAAGGTGCGACCGCGCACGCACATGAAGGTGAAGACGACCGTGGACATCCCGAGCGGCCAGGTCGCGATGCCTCCCGGAGACGGCACCGGTAGCACCGAGAACACGAGCGCCGACGAGACCGTCCCGGTGGCGGCGAGCAGGATCGTCGCCGGCATCGGCAGCGGGTCGCCCGGAACGGTGATGAGGGTGAATGCCGCGAACGTGCACACGAGCACGGCGAGGGCGGGAGGCCAGCTCGCGGACGTGTGCTCGGCCCCGAACGCCGCCAGCACGAGGCAGACCAGGGCGTAGAGGCTCACGAGCGCACGTGCGGCCGTGGTGCGCATCCCCAGCAGGTCGCGCACGTCGCGGGTGGGTTCGGCGGTCACGGCGCGCGACGCTCGGCCGGATCGCACCAGTGCAGCGTCACCGTCGTGCCCGCGGGACCCGAGGTGATCTCCGAGTCGCCCCCGGCCATGCCGCGCATGCGTCCGTGGATGCTCGCGCGGATGCCCATCCGGTAGGGGTCGATCTGGGCGGGGTCGAATCCGTGGCCGTCGTCGCGGACGACCACCCGGACCGATCCGGGCCCGAGGTCGACGTGCACGGCCCGCTGCGTGCCCGGGCCGGCGTGGCGCACGCTGTTCCGCACGGCCTCGGCCAGTGCGGCTGCGACCGCTCTGATCACGTCGGCCGGGTAGTGCGGTCCGGCATCGGTGCTCGTCGTGGTCGTGAACTCGACGTCCTCGTCGACCTCGGAGGCTGCCGAGCGGAACTGGGCTGCCACCCGGTCGGCGTCGAAGCTGCTCTCGGTGTCGTCGCCGCGCCGCAGGGAGTCGAACATCTCCAGCGCACGACGGGCCTGGGCCGCGACGGGACCGTCGGATGCGCCGCGACCCGAGGCGAGCAGGGTGGACATCACCCGGTCGTGGACGAGTGCGTCGAACCGCTCGCGTTCGACCGTCCTGGCCGCGGCCGCCGCTGCTGCGACGACGGATTTCTCCGTGGCCGCGACGGTGGAATCGAGGACGTCGCCCGTGCGGAAGGCGACGATCGCCGCGGCGGCGAAGACCCCGCAGAACATGAGCGCGAACGCGAGTTCCGGGACGAAGCGGTATCCCGTCGTGGTGTTCACCAGCAGATAGTTGGTGGTCTGCACGACGAGCACCACCACCGTGAGGTAGGCGAGCGCCGTCCGCGGCCGCCACGCTGCCGCCGCGGACAGTCCTGCCACTCCGGGGAAGAGCGCCTGCCAGGCCGTGTTCGTGGAAACCTCACCCGTCCAGGCCGGGAACCACAGGACCGCCGCGACCAGGAAGGCGACGGCGTTGGCGGCTGCGAGTCGTCCGACCCACCGGACATCGCTCAGGAAGGTCGCCACCCCGAGCGCGATCCCGGTGCCGAAGATCGCGAGCAGTGCCGTCGGCAACCACCACCATGCCGTGAGGTGGGCCTGCGACACCGCTGTGGGGACGACGAACAGCAGGTAGAACACGTAGCCCGCGCTGATGAACCGACCGAAGACCCGGTGGATCCGGTCGGCCGCGCTCGTCGGATCCGTCGTGTGTCCACCCTGTGTGGTGGCAGGCCGACGGGTCACAGCTCGTCGATGGAGACCACACCGTCCTGCAGAGCGCGGGCGAGCAGTGCCGTCTTCGTGGTCGCCGTACGCCCGACGCGGGCGTACTTCTCACGGATGCGGACGATGTGGGTGCTGACCGTGGCTGCGGTGACGAACAGGCTCGCAGCCGCCTCGGACTTGGACTCGCAGAGCAGCCAGGCCCGCAGGATCTCGATCTCGCGAGCCGAGAGTGCGGGCTTCTGAGGCGCAGGCTTCTGTGCCGGGGAATGTTCGAGCATCGTCGTCATAGCGCGTCCCTACCGAGATGAATACATGGGATCGAACCGAGTCCCCCGACGAACTCCGTTTCGAGTGCCTACAACTTAACGGTTGAAACCGACAACTACCCAGACAGATTTTTCTCTGCCCAAGAAAATATGGGCATCGGTGTTTCGCCTAATTACCGGTGCGCCGGCCGTCGTGTCCGATCTCGATTCGGCGCACATCCTCGCCCTTCACGAGCATCGTCACCATCGCCGCGCGGGCCGGCGGCAACACACGCACGGTCACCGACCCTTCTCTCACCGAATCGAGCGCGTCCACCACCTCCCGGTAGACGGCGCGCCGAACCTCGGGAGATGCCGAGTCCATGGCGTGGTCGTCGAGCATAACGATCTCGACGCCGCGCCGGCGGGCCGTAGCGGCGGCCCGGTCGACCTCGGGTACCTGGAGTACGGGCGCACGCAGACCGTCGCGCAGTCGTGCCTCGACGAGTCCGCACTCGATCCGTTCGTTCTCGTCGAGGGGTTCGCCCGAGACGATCCGCTCGAGCAACGGACGCGCCGACGCGTCGAGGCTTCCGAGGCGGACGTCACGTTCCTCCAGAGCCGCGGCGGCCGCGGACTCCGCCGCGATCCGCTGCATCGACCGGGCGCGCAGCAGGTAGATCGACCGCGCGAGCGGGCGGATCGTGTAGGCGCAGACGGTGCCCATGAGCACAGGTCCCGCGCTCGTGATCGTCAGCCCCAGTCCGTAGCCCATCCCGGGGCCCGTGAGATGCGACCACAGCGCGGCGACGACGAGCATGAGGAGCACCCCGCACCAGGCGAACCCCGTGCGTCCCCGCACGCACATGAACACGAGGATCGTCGTGGACATCCCGAACGGCCACAACTCGATGGGGTGCGGTGCCGGATCGGCGGGCACCACCCACAGCACCGACGCCGATGCGATCGCGCCCGAGAACGTCATCGCCAGTGCGGGTCGCACCGGTAGTGGGTCCCCCTCGACTGCGACGAGCGCGTAGGCGGCGGCCACGCACACGATCACGGCGATCGCGAGGGGCCAGCGGACCTCCGCATGGGGCGCGGTGTTCAGGGCGAGCACCACGCAGGTCACCGCGTACAGGACGGCGAAGGCCCGCGCGGGCCTGCTGTGCATCCGCAGCAGATCGGAGACGGTCGAGTTCGCAGTGTTCATGCGGCCGGATCCCGCCAGTACAACAACACCCGGGTCCCGGCGCCGGGAGCGGACTGCACGACCGCCCGGCCCCCGGACACCCGGCGCATACGTCCTCGGATGCTCACTTCCAGACCGAGCCGGTGCGGGTCGACGGCCTCGGGTTCGAAGCCTCTGCCGTCGTCCACGACCTGCACGGAGATCCATCTCGGTGCCACGTCGACCTCGACCGTGCGGGACGCGTCCTTTCCGGCATGCCGCACGCTGTTGCGTACCGCCTCGGCGAGGGCAGCGGCGGTCGCGCGCGCGGGTTCGGGTGGGAACGCAACGTCGCCGGATCCCGGGGCGACACGGCCGGTGAAGACGACATCCTCGTCGGCCTCGGTCGCCGCCGATCGGAGCCGCGCCACGACCGCGGCGGCGTCGAGCGCCGACTCCCGATCGGTGCCGCGCCGCAACTCGTCGAGTTCGGCGACCGCTCGTTCGGCCTGCTCGACGAGCGACTCTCGGGGTGCGTTGCGTGACACCGCCAGCAGGGTGGACATCACGCGGTCGTGGACCAGGGCATCGAACCGTGCGCGCTCGGCGTTCCGTGCTTCCGCTGCGGCCGCGGCGGCCGCCGTGGCCTGGGTGGCAGCGATGGTCTCGTCGAGGGTGCGGCCGGTGCCGAGTCCCACCACCGCGGCCGCGAGGAAGACCGTGCAGAAGACGAACGCGAACGCCAGGTCGGGTGCCAGGAAGTATCCGAAGGGGGCGTCGCGGGCGAGGTGATTCGCGCACTGCGCGAGCAGAACCACGAGGATCATGTGGACGAACGCCCGCCGGGGTCTCCACGCGACCGCCGCCGCGAGCGACGCGAGGCCGGGAAAGGCGGTGAACCACAACGACTGGTCCTGCGGGATCTGCGTCCCGTTCCACGCCACGAACCACAATGCGACCATCACGACGTAGGCGAGCGCATTGACGGTCGCGGTCCGCTGCATCCACACCGTGCCGCGGAACGAGGCGAAGCCGAGCGCGACCCCGGATCCGAACATGAGGACGGCCGCGGTGGGAGTCCACCACCACGCGACGAGTGCCGACACTTCGAGGATCTCCGGCACGAGCAACGCGAAGTAGCAGAGATATCCGATCGCGACGAATCGCGCGAACATCCGGAGAAGTCGGTCGGCAGCCGCCGTGCTGCGATCGTGCGACTTCTCCCCGGTGTCCCCGGCCGGCTCGTCAGCGACGGCGGACATCCGACCGTTCGGGCATCGGCAGCCACCCGTCCTCGACGGCACGTTTGTACAGATCCGTCTTCGTGGGTGCGGGACGACCTGCCTCCGCGTACTTCTGGCGGATCCGCTGCAGGTAGTCGTTGACGGTCTGCGGAGCGAGGCCCGTCAGCCGGGCGACCCGGTCGAGCTTCTCCCCCGACGCATACAGTTCGAGCACTTCGAGCTGTCGCGGACTCAGGCCGACATCGTCGAGTTCGGGATCACCGTCGATCGCCGCGGCCCACTCGGTGCTGGCGACCTGCCCTCCGGCGGCGGCCACGCGGATCGCCTCGATCACCACGGCCGCGGGCTCGGATTTCCGCACCACCCCGAGCACACCGGCGCGGGCGGCCGAACGCAGCAGATACGGGTTCTCGGCGCCGGTGAAGACCAGGGTCTCGAGGCCCGCCGCGCGCAGCTGCTCGACGTTGCTCTTCGGGGAGGATCCGTCGGACAGGCGCAGGTCGAGAACGGCGAGGTCGAGGTCGGTGACCTGCTCGAGCAGACCCGAGACGGTGGTGGCGGTACCTGCGAGCTCGAGATCGGGTTGATCGGCGAGCATCGCTGCGAACCCGAGCGCGACCGACTCGTGATCCTCGACCAAACCGATCCGACGGACGACGCCACGCGAGCCCTCGGCCATTGATGCCTCCCCTAATGCCCGATCACCCGACTTCGAACGAACGTTAGCAGTCAGCGCCTGTTTCCTCTTCTCGCACCACACTCGACGCGTCCACATCGTCGCGCAGACCACGCCAGCTCGCGTGCCGCACCCGGTCTCCTTCCGTCCATCCTCCGAACCGCACCTCCCCCACGAGTTCGGGCCGCAACCACACCGCATCGCGGCGTTCGGCGGCCGGCACTTCGTTCGCGAACGGGTTCGTGCGGCTCGTGCGCCCTTTCACAGCCTTCGCCACCGACAGGAGCGTCTCGTCGTCGAAACCGGTGCCGACCTTGCCGACGTACACGAACTCACCGTCGTCGTCGTAGACGCCGAGCAGCAGGGAGCCGAAGGTCGAGGCACGGTTGCCGTTGCCACGGCGGTATCCGCCGAGCACGACGGTCTGGGTGAGCCAGTTCTTCGATTTGATCCATCCGGCGCCGCGCTTGCCCGGCAGATACACGGAGTCCCGGCGTTTGGCGACCACGCCCTCCCAGTTCTTCGCGCGGCTGCGCGCGAGAGCCTTCGAGCCGTCACCCGAGAGCAGATCCGGGACGATCAGTCCGTCCGTGGCAGCGGCGAGCGCCTCGAGGACCCGTCGGCGATCGTCGTAGGTCTTGCGCAGCAGCGACACCCCGTCGAGATACAGCACGTCGAACACGCGGTACTCGTAGTTCACGCCCCGCTGCAGCATCGAGAAGCTCGTCACCCCGGAGCGGTCGACGGCGACGATCTCCCCGTCGAGCACCGCCCGGTGACCGTCGAGGATCGTCGCGAGTTCGACGAGCTTCCGATAGTCGCCGGTGACATCGCGACCGGATCGGCTGCGGAGCCTGACGGTGCCGTCCTCGATCTCCGCGATGGCGCGGTATCCGTCCCATTTGCCTTCGAACGCCCAGTCTTCGGCGTCGAGACCCGAGACGTCGCCGGGGGTCGCGAGCATGGGCGCGAGATCGCGCGGGAAGGCCTTGGACCCCGACGATCCGACGAGGGAGGTCGGATCGGCATCGGACGACTCGGTGCTCGGCGACGACTGGTCCTTCATGCGGTGCGCCAGCCACTGGTTCTTCTCGGTGCGGATCAGCGCGTACCGTCCCTCGACCCTGTCGCCGTGGAACCGCACGATCACCTCGCCGTCCCGCCACTTCTCGGTGTCGTAGGTGCCGGTGTCCCACACGGTCATGCTGCCGGCGCCGTATTCGCCCTTCGGGACCGTCCCGTGGAAGGTCAGGTACTCGATCGGGTGGTCCTCGGTCCGGACCGCGAGATTGTTGCGCCCCGAGGTGTCCGGCAGGTTCTTCGGTACGGCCCACGACGCCAGCACACCGTCGCGTTCGAGCCTCAGGTCGTAGTGCAGGCGACGCGCGTGGTGCTCCTGGATGACGAACCTGTTGCCGGGACCGTCGTCGGGGACGCGGTCGGGTACCGGTTCCGGGGTGCGCGACGCGTCGCGCTTGCCGCGGTAGGTGTCCAGGGCGTCTCCGCCGGACACGGTCTTGCCGCCGGACCCGGCCTTGTCTCCGGACACAGCCTTGCCGAGGGGCGGGTCGAGACCGGCGAGCAGGTCCCCGAACTCCTCGATGCGGGCGAGGACCTCCCGGAACTGCAGTTGCGCGAGGTCGGGGTCGTCGAGTTCGTCCCAGCTGCGCGGCGCCGCCACCCACGGCTCGTCGCGACCGCGCAGCGAGTACGGCGCGACCGTCGTCTTGGAACTGTTGTTCTGGCTCCAGTCGACCAAGACCTTGCCCTCGCGCGCCGATTTCGCCATCGTCGCGGTCACCAGGTCGGGAAGGGTGGTCTCGAGATTGCGCGCGACCTGCTTCGCGACCTTCGACGCCCCCGACGACGACAGCATCCGATCGAGCGGGACGTACAGGTGGATGCCCTTGCTGCCGCTGGTGACCGGATAGGCCGACCACCCGAGTTCGGCGACGGTGTCGCGCACGTGGCGCGCGACCTCCGCACACTCGGCCAGGCCCACGCCGGGCCCCGGGTCGAGGTCGAAGACGATGCGGGTCGCGGGTCCGGCCTTCTCTCCGTCGAAACGCCACTGGTGCACGTGGAGTTCGAGGGCTGCCTGTTGCCCGAGCCAGACGAGCCCGGCGGCGGAATCGAACAGCGGGTAGGTGACCCGCCGGTCCTTGTGGTGCAGGGTGCGACGGTCGATCCAGGCCGGTGCGTGGTCGGGGAGGTTCTTCTCGAAGAAGGACTGTTCGCCGACACCGTTCGGCCACCGGTTGCGGGTCGCGGCCCGGCCGACGATATGGGGAAGCATCGCCTCGGCGACGACTTCGTAATACTCGACGACCTCGCCCTTCGTCGTCCCGGTGCGCGGATACAGCACCTTGTCGAGGTTGGTCAGGGTGATGCGGTGACCGTCGATCGTCCGGGTCGGCATATCTCGAATTCTGCCAATTCGGACGCGTTCGGGTGCGGTGTCGAAGGGTGACGATCGGGACTGCACGTCCGGGAACGCCGAGCTTCGAAAGGAGGTAGGTTCGGAGAGTCGGTCTGACGCGGCGATGAACTATTTCCCCGACGGCGAGCATCGCCGGCAACTCCTCGCTGCGCTCCGCGCTTCCGAACCCGGTGTCGAGGAGTTGTGGCTCCGCCACTTCGCGCTCGGCGGCGAGGTGGGGAAGATGGAGATCGAGGCGTATCTCGACGGCCTGCTTCCCCTCTCCCGTGTGCAACACGATCTGATCACCCATGCGATCAACGAACGCCTCGACGAGATCGCCCCACCCCGTGCACCCTATGCAGCCGAACTCCCCGCGTCCCTCCCCGAAGTGGACGACGGCGACGACGATCCCGGCGAATCACGAGGAACGGGGCCGGATTCCGACCGCTGAAGTGATGACGCCCGCGCGCCGAACGACCTGCGGCGCGCCGAAACCCTGCCACCCGAGCAGGGGGAAATGGGCGACAGGGTTCGGCATCGCCCGAGTGGCCTACCTCTGATCCACCCGGCGCCGGCGATCGTCCGCGCAGGGGGTGACAGGCGATCACCGATGTCCTGAGCATACGCCGAAATGCCCTCACCGGGACCGATTGTGCGTACTCGAGGCACTGCCGACGGGGCAGGTCGGCAGATCCGACCCCCTGCGTCGGAAGTCTCGCGCCCCGCCGACAGAGTCGACAGCGAACGCATCGTTCGCTTCCGGTGCAGTCTATTCGTTTTCTACAGGATCGGCAGTAGTTCGATCGGACCACAGCCTGCCCGACCGGGTCCCACGAGGCGCCCGGCCGTAGACGGACCGGTACTGCGTCGCGAATCGTCCGGGCGAGGAGAAGCCCCACCGCGCAGCGATCGACGCGACCGTCTCATCGTTCGGGTCGGCGGCCTGCAGATCCCGGTGGGCTCGCGCGAGCCGTACGGACCGCAGGTATCGCATGGGCGTCGTGCGGTGGTGACGCACGAAGTCGTACTGCAGGGCACGGCCCCCGACTCCGGCGGCGGCCGCGATGTCCTCCAGACTGATCGGACGAGCTGCCTCGGACTCGATGAACGCCACGGCCTTCCGCAGTGCCCTGGGCGTCGATGCGGTCTCCGGGGCCTCCCCGATCGAGGACGGTTCACTCGCCCGATCGGACGTGAGCACGTCCTCCGCCAACTGCGCCATCGACACGGCGGCGTGACGGGAGGCCTGGAGCAACGCGTCCTTCGCCTCTTCGGCGTCGAGTCCGTACCGCTCCATCAGCACACCCGTGGCCCGCTCGATCTTGGCCCGCGAGGCCCACATCTGCTCCTCGGTCGGAGCTGCAGCAGCGAGGTGGGTCTCCTCCGCCCACTCGTTCGCCCGTGTGTCCATCTCCCGATCCCACCATCCGAACGTCCCGTATGTCAGCACACCTGCACGTTGACCGCATGTCGACCGAAGATCCCGTAACCGATCTCGAAACGGACCTGTTGGCCACCGGTCAGGAAGCGGTAGCCGCTGCCGTCGATCTGTGAGTAGTGCACCAGGATCTCCGTACCGTCGTCGTCACGGATGAACCCGTGCCCCAGACCGGCGTCGAACCACAGCACAACACCGTGTTCCATCTTGTTCCCCTGCCACCGTTCGCGAACTTCCCCGACGGAGCAAGCGACGCGGAAGCGTATCCCCTGCGCTCCCGACAGCCCCTCTGCACCTGTCATTGAAACGTGCTCGGCGGGTCCGGGGAAGCGTCCGCGCCGAATCGGCGACATTCGTACGATTTCTACCGATTTTCAGGCGCGCCAATGTGGTTCGTTCGATGGACAGACACCGACGAACACGGGTGCGTATGCGGGGCAGCATGTACCCACAGGATACATACAGCACGCACGGTGTGGACGAAGATCTCGCGGAGACATGGCATTCGGAGGATGTCGGATCAGACGGCCGGTGCTCCGTCGGCCGGATCCACTGCCCGTGCCCGTTCGGCGACGGTGATCGCGCAGGCCGCGCCGACGAGAGTGAGGTGACTGAATGCCTGGGGAAAGTTGCCGACCTGTCGTCCCGCCTGCACGTCGTATTCCTCGGCGAGCAGTCCGAGGTCGTTGGTGAGTCCGAGCAACCGCTCGAACAACGCGCGGGCCTCGTCGACCCGGCCGTTGAGCGCCAACGCGCTCACCAGCCAGAACGAGCAGGCCAGGAACTGTCCTTCGTCCCCGGGAAGCCCGTCGTCGGTATCCGTCGTCGAATACCTGGATACGAAGCCGTCGCGGCCGAGTTCGTTCCGGATCGCGTCGATCGTGGACGTGACCCGATCATCGGTCGGGGGCAGGAAGCCGACGAGCGGAATCAGCAGAACGCTGGCGTCGAGTTCCGTGGAGCCGTAGTACTGCGTGAACGTGCCACGGACGGGGTCGTATCCACGTTCGCAGATCTCGTCGTGGATCTCGTCGCGGGTCCGCCTCCACCGGTCGAGAGGTGCGTCGAGCCCGAATCCCTCGGCGAGCCGGACCGCGCGGTCGAAGACGACCCAGGCCATGACCTTGGACTGCGTGAAATGGCGCCGGGGGCCGCGTGTTTCCCAGATCCCGTCGTCGGGTTCCTGCCAGATTCCTTCGACGTATTCGATCACGGCCTGCCAGCGGGGCCACATGTGCGGCTCGATCCTACCGAGCGCTTCGGCTCCCTTGTACGCCACGCTGAGGACCTCGCCGTACACGTCGAGCTGGAACTGTTCGGCTGCGGCGTTTCCGACCCGGACGGGCGCCGACCCTTCGTAACCGGGCAGATGTTCCACCTCGAACTCGGTCAGTCGACGCTCTCCCCTGATCCCGTACATGATCTGCACATCGGCAGGATCACCCGTTCCCACCCGGAGCAGGAAGTCGCGGAAGGCCAGAGCCTCGCCGGTGTATCCCCCGGCGAGCAGCGCTTCGAGCGCCAACACCGAGTCGCGCAACCAGCAGTAGCGGTAGTCCCAATTGCGTACCCCGCCGAGCGCTTCGGGCAGGGAGGTGGTCGGGGCCGCCACGATCGCGCCGGTCGTCTCGTCGGTCATCCCCTCGAGGACGATCAGAGAGCGGATCACCTCGTCGCGATATGCCCCTTTGTAGGTGCACCGGCCGGTCCAGTCGCGCCACCACTCCACGGTGCGTGCAAGCGCGGATTCGGCATCCTCGACGACGGGGGCCGGTTCGAAGGATGGGTACCGGTCCAGAGCGAATCGGTATCGGCCGCTCTCCACGGCGACGAACTCGGATTCGACGGTCCCGGCACGGATCTCCAACGGCACCGTCGTGCACAGGTGGAAGGCGTCCGGGCCGGCCGTCGCGACAGCACCGTCGGTCACCGCCTCGACCCACGGTGTGACCGCCGCATAATCGGGGCGTATCGCCAAGTGCATTCGCATCGGCACACGGCCCCGCAACCCCTCGACGATACGGATCAGCCGAGGTGGGCCCGATCCCCGACGAGGCATGAAGTCGATCAGACGGACGGCGCCCTCTGCAGTCTCGAAGTCGGTCTCGAGCACCAGGGTGCCGTCGGCGTAGCGGCGGTTCACCGCCGCGGGTTCCGCCTCGGGCGCGACGAGCCAGCGTCCGTGCTCCGGGCCGCCGAGCAGAGCCGCGAAACACGATCCGGAGTCGAACGCGGGCATACACAGCCAGTCGATCGAGCCGTTCCGGCCGACGAGCGCGGAGGTCTGCAGGTCACCGATGAAGCCGTAGTCCTCGAGAAGCATGGCGGTACCCCCGCGAGAAGAGGAGTCGAGTCCTTCGATCCTCCTCTGGTCTCGGATGCGAGGTCAAGGTCACGGTTTCGACTCGTCGACGCCACTGTGCACCACCGCGGTGGATCATGACGTGCAGAGTTTCGGCGACGTCCTTCGCGACGGGAAGTACGAGATGACCGACAATCCGGTGGCGAGACCGTCCGCCCCCGTCCGGCGAATGTTGCTCCCGCTCGCCCTCGCTCAGTTCATCTGCAGTTTCGCAGGTTCGAACATGAACGTGATGATCAACGACATCAGCGTCGATCTGGACACCACGGTGCAAGGCGTCCAGACCGCGATCACCGTGTTCCTTCTGGTCATGGCGGCGTTCATGATTCCGGGTGGGAAGCTGACGGATCGATGGGGTCGCAAGCGATGTTTCGTCGCCGGGCTCGTCCTGTACGGCGTGGGAGCCCTCCTGAGTGCGGCAGCACCGGGTCTGGGAATCCTGATCCTGGGCAACTCGATCTTCGAAGGAATCGGCACCGCACTGCTGATCCCACCCGTGTACATCCTCACGACGATGCTCTTCACCGACATGAAGTCCCGGGCACGGGCCTTCGGCGTGATCACCGGTATGGGTGGGATCGGCGCCGCGGCGGGGCCGTTGATCGGTGGATTGATCACCACCGCGATCGACTGGCGGGCTGCCTTCGTCTTCCAGGCACTGATCGTCGCCGCCATCGTCATTCTGAGCCGAGGGCTCGAGGATCCCCTGCCCCCGGATCCGACCACACCCTTCGACGGGATCGGTGCCGTCCTGTCCGCCGCGGGTCTCGTCTGTATCGTCATGGGGATTCTCCAGGCGGACAACGCACTCTCGGTGTCCGCTACCCTCATCGGCATCGGAATCCTGCTCGTCGTCGGGTTCTTCCTACACGTACGGCGGTTCGAACGAGCCGGCAGAGTGCCACTACTGTCGACCGACCTGTTCCGCAATCGCACGTCGAATCTCGCGCTCGTCACCCAGAACATCCAGTGGCTGCTATTGATGGGTGTCGCGTTCGTCGTCTCGGCATTCCTGCAGGTGGTCCGCGGCTACAACGCGATCGAGACCGGCGTCATCTTCACCGCGGCCACCGCCGGCATCCTCGGTGCCTCGTTACTGGCGGAGCGGTTGGCCGACAGGCATTCACAGCGCGCTCTCATCATGAGCGGCTTCGTCGTCACCCTCGCCGGCATCGTGGTTCTGCTCCTGTTGGTGCGTGCGTGGACCAGCGCATGGGCGTTCGCTCCTGGCCTGTTACTCATCGGCGTCGGGCTGGGTGCGATGCTCACTCCCTCCGTCAACGTCGTGCAGTCGGCGTTCCCGGAGGAACAGCAGGGTGAGATCTCGGGTCTGTCGCGCTGCGTGTCCAATCTGGGTTCGTCCCTGGGCACTGCCGTGGCAGGTACCGTACTCGTCGTCGGCCTCGCCACTCCGGACCGTTCGTATGCGGCCGCGATGATCGTGCTGGCGTGTATCGGGCTCGTCGGACTCGTTGCGTCCGCACTCCTTCCCTCGAGCTCGAGTGCCGCGTCTTCCGCCTCCGGAACACGGTGACGACTGCATCGGGAAGGAAAGTCGGAGACGCACCGGACGAAACATGCTCTCCGCCAACCGATGCAGTGCGTCCTTGGTACGGCATCATGTCGACGGCGGCCGAGTCGACGGTGACCGGGTGGACGGTGGCCGCTGGGACGACCAATTCTCCGGCTCGACCTCCCCGACGTCCACGTCGTGCCCGAAGAGCTCACGGGCGAGCGCACGCGCACGATCCCGTACCTCCGCCGAGGTGAGTTCGTCCGCGAGCACCAACGACAGCCTCGCCAGACGGTCGGCCGGCTCGCCGATCCGGTGTACCGTGCACCTCCAGTCGCCCACGAGCCCGGTCCCATCGCATCGATCGTCGCGTCGGAACGGTCGTAGCCACTCGCACCGGATGCCGCACTCGTATTTCAGGATCCGAGAATTCGCGCCTTCTCCCTCTCGAACTCGGCCTCGGTGAGCACGCCCTGTGCCTTCAGTTCGGCGAGGTCCTTCAGCGCGGTGATGCGGTCCGTTCCACCCGGAGGTGGGGCGGCCGGAGGAGGCGTGGGCACGGGTTCGGGTTCGGGCGCGTACTGCGCCGGACGACCGTAGACGGCCTGCCCCTGCGATGCCCATCGCTCTCCCTGCCGACGGGAGACGCGGTTGGAGACTGCCGTCGCCGTCCCGGCTACGACTGCGGTGCGAGCCACCCCGCGGAGTAGTCCTGGCATGTCGATCTCCTCCTGTATTTCGTTCGCTCGACTCACATTTCGACGTCGAGCTTCTCCAGTGAAGCCAGGATGCTCTGGACCGGGATACGCCCGGACGCGACGAGTTCGGCACCGTTGCGACGCAGTGCCCGCGCCAGCGGAGCAGCCCAGGTGTTCTCGTAGACGAGTACGGCCGCCGAGCAGCCGGGTTCGAGCGCAGCCCCCGCTTCGTCGAAATCGGTGTCGCCGAGCAGGCCCGACGACGCCTCCGCGAACAACGTCACGTCGACTTCTCCTTCGAGTCCGACCTCGGAGATGTCGATCCCGGTGACCGAACCGTCGGTGTCCTTGCGGACGAACGCGAGATCGAGCACCCGGATGATGCCTTGCTCGACGAGGTCGAGCAGCAGCGGTAGCGCAGAGCCGTTCGGTGGTCGGTCGGCAGGGAATTCGATGACGAGGTAGTCGACCGGGCCCATCTCGTCTATATCCGAATCGGTCACCTGGAGCCTCGTTTCGATGAAAGATCGTTCACGGAAGCCGGGAGCCGACTTCCGTCGGTGTCGTCGAGAACAGATCCCCCTCCCGTCGAGTATGACCGCCCGACGGCCACTTCTGAAGCGAATACGGTTCGAATTCCTGCCGGAGCGATCCGCAGCGGCGCATACTGGATCCGGCCCCGAAAGGGGGCGATGCCGGGATGACCACGAACATCGGCGCGGGCGGTGAAGAGCCCCGACCGGGCCGGCTGAGCGACGACGAACGCGCCGAACTCGACCGGTTGCGTGCGGAGGTCGCCACGCTTCGGGAGCGAGCCGCTGTCGGGGTCGAGCCCGTTCCGGAGCCGCGGCCCGCGAGACACGGATGGCGCTGGGCTGCGGTTGCGCTGCTCACCGTGCTGGTCGCGGTTCTGGCCGTCCTCTCGATCACCGCACGGTTCGTGCGCAGCGAGATCCTCGACGCCGACCGGTACGTGACCACCGTCGCCCCACTGGGCTCGAATCCCGCCGTCCAGACACAGATCGCGAATTCCGTTACCGACGAGATCTTCACGCGCGTCGACGTCGAAGGACTGACGACCGACGCTCTCGTTGCTCTCACCGATGCCGTTCCGGCCACGGAGAACGCGCCGCGCGTCGACCGCGCCGTCGAGGGACTGGCACCGGTGATCACCGGGCAGGCACGAAACTTCGTCAACGAGACGGTGTTGTCGCTCGTGCAGAGCGAGCAGTTCGAGGATCTGTGGATCCAGGCCCACCGCGCCGCCCACAACGCATTGGTCGCGGTCGTGACCGGGAACGTCGGACCGTCGTCGGTGACGGTCGACGATTCGGGCACGGTGAGCATCTCTCTCGGCACGGTGATCGACAACGTGAAGGGACGTCTTCTCGACCGCGGTTTCACGTTCGCCGAGAAGATCCCGAGTGTCGACAAGCAGTTGGTCCTGTTCCGATCACCGGAACTGGTCCGGGCGCAGCGGGCGGTGAACACTCTCGACAACGTTTCGGATGTGCTGCCCTGGATCACTCTCGCCGCTGCTGCCGGCGCAGTCGCCGTCGCGCCGCCGGGCCGTCGCCTACGCGCACTCGCCTTCGTCGGCCTCGCACTGGTCGTAGGAATGTTCGTTCTGGCGGTCGCGCTCATCATCGTCCGGTCGCTGTATCTCGACGATGTCCCGCCCGACGTCCTATCGCCGGAGGCGGCAGCAGCCATCATCGATGCCGTGCTGATGCCGCTGCGGACCAGCCTTCGGGCGGTCGCGGTGCTCGGACTGGTGATCGCTCTCGGTGCCTACCTCACCGGTGGCTCGTCCTCCGCCCGGACCGTTCGGCGTGGGCTCGGCCGCAGCCTCGATGCCGTTCAGCGACTGCGACAGCCCCGTTCGCCGAATCCCTTCGAGAAAACCGCTTTCCGCGCCCGCACCGCCATCCGATCGGTCATCATCGGAGCGGCCGCACTGCTCGTGATGTTCTGGCGTTATCCCACCGGACTCGTGGTCACGCTCATCGTGCTGGGTGCGGTACTGGCACTGCTCGCTCTGGAACTGGTGATCAGGCCCGCGCGCAACCCTGGGAACCAACCGACGACCTGATCGTTGCCGCATTCGGCGGGAGCGACGTCTGTAGCGGGGAATTCGTCGTGATCACATCGAGCGCACGGGTGAGATCGGCGCGAACGGCCGGAACTCCTGATCGCTCCCCCGAACGACACCCGCGCTCGACTCGGGAACCTCCAGCCAAGCCCCTTCGAGATCGCGGAGGGGTTCGGACACCACGAAGCGGGTGTCGTCCCCCAGCTGGTACAGCACTTCCACTTCGGGATGCTGCGCCCGTATCGCCTTGATGTCGGCCGAGTAGAACAACGAGCGTGTCTTCCGCTCCGTCGAATACCGGAACACCCAGACGCTGCTGCCGTCGGTGGTGGCGATCGTTCCCTGTATGGGATTCTCGATGCTCATGCGTGCTCCGACGTCCTCCACGAAACCGACGGCCTTCGCCACGCCGGTGAACGGGTCGTCGGCGAGGCCGAAGGTGAGCGCGAGGTAGAACAGCATCTCCGAATCCGTCGACCCCCGGATCGCGTCGTAGAGACTCGTATCGACGGCCATCGCCAGATCCCGCTTCATGAGGTGGAATCCGTGCACCGCCCCGTTGTGCATCCACAACCTGTTCTCGTAGCGGAAGGGGTGGCAATTGGTGCGCTGCACCGGAGTTCCCGTCGAGGCGCGGACATGCGCGAACATCAACGGCGTACGGATCTGCGTGGCGAGCTCGCGGAGGTTGCTCTCGTTCCAGGCGGGTTCGATGCACTTGAACAATGCCGGCCTCGGGCCTTCTCCGTACCATCCGATGCCGAAGCCGTCGCCGTTCGTGGTAGTTGCGCCCATCTTGGAATGCAGGCTCTGATCGATCAGGGAGTGCACCGGCCGGAAGAGCAGGTCGTCCATCAGGACGGGATCACCGGTATACGCCATCCATCTGCACATCCCTCCATTGAAAGCGTCGGACACGTGGAATGCGGGGATAGAAGAATTCAATTCGGCCACAATATTTCCCGTAACCGGGCGAAGTCCGGCCTCGGCGGCGGCAGCCGCACACCCGGACGGTCGCGGGGAACTCGAACCCGTAGCGCTCCGGTGGAGATCGTGCATCGAACGGGTGTCGACAACATCACCGACTCACCGTCGACTCCGACCGGAATCTCCGGCACGTCCGCATCGACGACCACCTCCGTCGCAGTGCGCTGCAACAGTCCTCGGTCGTGAGTGCGACGGAACAGGCCGACGGCCTGGCGGGCGTTCGAGACCGAGATCGCGACGACACCGAGCCGCCCACTGTCCAGACGGGCTCTTCGCCCGAGTCCCGCCAGGTCGTCGAATGTGTACGGGCCGTTGCTGACCAGGACTGCCTGCGGTCCCTCGACGGTCTCGGTATCGATTCGCGCCCGCAACCCCGGCCTACCCTGATCACCGAGCAGATCCGGCAGCATCTGCAACACCGTCGCCGTCTTGTCTGCACGGTACTGCGGGCTCCGCACCACCTCCGCGTAGACGCCGAAGGACGCATTGTTGACGAACGGGCGACCGTTGATCCGGCCGAGATCGACGCGCAGTTCGACCCCGTCGCGGAGGGCGTCCAGACCCGCAGCCGGATCGTCCCGGTCGAGCCCGAGGTCGAGGGCGAAATGGTTCCGGGTTCCGGCGCTGATCACCACGAACGGAAGACGGTGTTCCGCTGCGACCGCGGCGACCAGGGCCTGCGTTCCGTCGCCACCCGCGACGCCGAGCAGGTCCGCTCCTCGTTCGACTGCGTTCTCCGCCAGTTCGGTGACGTCGAGTTGCTGCGGTCCGCTCAGCAACACGACTTCGGCGCCGAGTTCCTCGGCTTTGCGCTGCAGGTCGAAGTGGACGACCTTGCCCCCGCCTGAGCGTGGATTCATGACGAAGAACGGGTGCTGCACGGGAACGGCCGGGAACTCCGGCTGCGGACTCACGCGATCGGCCCGCAGGGCGCGGCGCCCGCACGCGACCGCCACGGCGACGAGCAGCACCGACGCGATCGCAACCCACAGGTGACCCGACGCCGCGAAGACGACGATCACGACCACAGGCGCGAGGACGGTCACGGCCAGAGCCGCCCCGCGGATCACGCCCCGGTGGGTGAGGAACCAGTAAGCCGCGGCAACGGCCAGGGCTGCACCGGCCGCCGCGACCAGCAACAGCGCGACGACACCGCGCAGACCGGCTTCGGCGATCGGAAGCACGATGGCAACGATCAGCACCACCACGGCGGTCCACGCCCACCGGCGGGAATCGGCGGGTACCGGGTCCCGGTGCGATTCGTGTTCCTCGGCCATCGACTCGACCTCGCAATCGTTCCTGCGCGCCCGGGCAGCCGACCTCGCGGGCCGGACGGACTTCTCGGGTCGAGGACCGACCACCTCTTCCGAGCTTGGCACGATCGTGTGCGGGTGAGGAGTGTTTTACCGTTGCAGATTTTCTGCGACACCGAATGTTTCGCTGCGTCGGCGATGCCGACAGTATGGGTCGGGGTCAGCTCAGCACGAGGACACCGACGAGGGCGATCAGCACCACCCACAGCGTGGAGGCAGCAGCGAGCACGAACGGTCGCAGCCCGATCGAGCGCAGCAGTCCGACCCGGACCCCGAGACCCAACCCGAACATGGCCGTGGTCAACAGCGCTGATTGCACGAGCGCGGCGTGCTCGAGCACGACGTCGGGAAGCAGTCCGGAGGACCGCACCGCCACCGCTGCCAGGAATCCGATCACGAACACCGGCACCAGAGGCGGCTGCCGGCCGACCGTGTCCTCGTGGACGCCCGTCTCGCGACTGCGCCGTCGGCGGACCACGCCCAGATATGCCATCACCGGGGCCAGCATCAGGACCCGGGCAAGCTTGACCACGGTGGCGACCGCGAGAGTTCCACCGCCGATCATGCCTCCGGCAGCGACCACCTGCGCGACCTCGTGGATCGACCCACCGGCGAGGATGCCGGACTGCAGGTCGTCCATCCCCAGAACTCCCACCAGCAGCGGAATCCCCGGAATCATCAGTGTGCCGAAGACGACGACCAACGCGATCGAGGTGATCACCTCCTTGCGCTTCGCGTCGACGACTCCGTCTGCGGCAGCCACCGCCGCGGCGCCGCAGATCGAGAATCCGCACGAGATGAGGACCCGCTGAGTCCACGAAAGTCCGAGGACCCGCCCCAGGTACATCGTCCCGGTGATCCCGGCCGCGACGATGACCACGACGAGCGCGATGACACCCCACCCGAGGGTGAGGATGTCGTGGAAGACCAGTTGGAGGCCGAGCACGGCGATGCCGAGGCGCAGCAGCCGCTTGGTCGAGAAGTCCACGCCGGGGCCGATCCACGCCGGGACGGGAACCAGATTGGCCACCAGCGCTCCGAGCACGATCGCGATCAACATCGGGTTCACGGCGGGAAACAACCGACCGAGCACGATCGCGATCGCAGCGCCGGCCGCGCACACGCCGATACCTGCGACGAGGGCAACCGCGCGGGAACGCGGACCCACCGGCGTCGCCTCCGGCCGGACGACGTCCTGCGGCGTCGATGTCACCTCGACCTCACCCGACATCCGGCGAACCCTGACCCGTCGATGTCGTGCTCGCCGATACCACGCCTGCCGATACCGTGCTCGTCCGTACCGTGGCGACGAGTTCGCGTTTGAGGATCTTGCCCGTCGCGGTGGTCGGAAGCGTCGTGACGATCTCGATCGAGCGCGGATACTTGTATCCCGCCATCCGGTCGCGGCACCAGGAGATCAATTCCTCTTCCGTGATCTGCGCCCCGGCCTCGAGGACGACGAAGGCGCCGACCTCCTCGCCGTACACCTCGTGGGGAACGCCGACGACCGCCGCGAGTGACACCGCTTCGTGGGTGATCAGCACTTCCTCGATCTCTCGGGGGTAGACGTTGAAGCCTCCGCGCACGATCAGATCCTTCGCGCGATCGACGATGTAGTAGAAACCGTCCGCATCCCTGCGAGCGAGGTCGCCGGTACGCAGCCAACCGTCCCGCATCACTTCGGCGGTGGCATCCGGCCGGCCGTGATATCCGGACATGACATTGTGTCCGCGCAGGGCGAGTTCCCCGATCGTGTCGGTAGCTGTGACGGTGTTCCAGTCGGCGTCGACGAGGCGGGCCTCGACTCCCCACACCGGGACTCCGATCGATCCGGGACGTGGGTCACGTTCCAGATCGCTGAACGACGCGAGCGGAGACGTCTCGGACAGCCCGTAGCCCTCGAGGATCCGGACACCGAAGCGCTCGGAGAAGCGGGTGAGGATGTCGACGGGCAGGGCGGCGCCACCGGAGATCGCCCGGCGCATCGTCGCGGCGATCGGTTGCACGTCGACCGTCTCGTCCACCGCATCGAGCAGAGCCCAGTACATCGTCGGAACCCCGGCGAAAACGGTGATGTCCTCCTCGATCATCAGTGTCAGTGCGGTGCGGGCATCGAAACGCGGTAGGAGAACCAGCGTGGCCCCGACCGACAGTCCCGCATTCATGGTCACGGTCTGACCGAAGGAGTGGAACAGCGGCAAGGTCACCAGGTACGTGTCGGTACACATCGGACTGCTGTCGAACAGACGGTTCGCGGTGAGCGCGTTCGTCACCATGTTCGAGTGGGAAAGGCAGGCTCCCTTCGGTTTTCCTGTGGTTCCGCTGGTGTAGAGGATCACCGCCGTGTCCTGCGGATCACGTACCACCGACGAACGGACATCCGATACTTCCCCCAGCGCAGTATCGAGACTGTCCGCACCATCGAGTCCGCCGACGACGAACATGTCGCGACACTTCGGTGCTGCGGCGAAACCGGCACGACCGTATTCACCGATAGGCAGGTCGGGTCCACCTTCGGAGCAGAAGAACGCCCGGGCGCCGGAATCCTGCAGATGGTAGGCGATTTCATGTCCCTTGAGCATGATGTTCAACGGCACCACGACGGCGCCGGCCTTGAGGATGCCGTAGTAGACGATCACGAACTCCGGCACGTTGGGGATCGACATCGCCACGGTCTCGCCCGGCGCGATTCCACGCGCGATCAACAGGTTGGCCACCCGGTTCGCTCGGGCGTCGAGTTCGCCGTAGCCGATCCGGGTGTTCCCCAGCACCAAGGCGTCCCGGTCGGGATACCGGCGGGCGGAATCTTCCAGGAGAACGGACAGATTGAGCATCGTGCTCGCTTTCAGAGTTCGGACGGTACAGAGGTGATCTCGGACGGTGCTGCCGCAGGACGCCCGAGTAGCTCCCGCAGGAGGACGTCGGCGGCAGGCCAGTCGCCGAAGCCGGAGGCAGGATTCAGATGTCCCACCGCACCGAGGTCGACGAACCGGCTGCCCCACGCCTCTGCCAATCCCGCGACCCGACGCCGGTCGGCGAGCGGATCGTTGCTGCTCGCCGCGAGGATGCTGGGAAAGGGCAGGCGGCGACGCGGTATCGGAAGCCAGCCGCCCCTGTCGAGATCGTCGATCGTGGGATACCCCTCGGGTAGCGGCTTCTCGACGTCGGCCGGTGTCGCGAGCAGCGCACCGAGGACCGGCCTGGTCGATGTATGGGCCCAGTGCGCGGTGATCAGGACACCGGCGCTGTGCGCGACCAGCACGATCGGACCGTCGACGTCGCTGACGACCGCGTCGAGCGCGGCGATTCGCGCATCCAGGCTCAGCCGGTCGTGGTCGAGCGGAGGTACGGTGCGTACCCGGTCGAGCCGATCTGCGAGCAGTGTCTGCCAGTGGTCGGCGACGTGGTCGCGCAGGCCGGGCACGATGATGACGGTCGGTTCGGTGTCGTCGTTCATCTCTCCGAAACTTCCCTTCGTACGGAGCATTCCCATGCAGGTGCGAGCCGCCGGGTGTCAGCCGTGGTGGGTGAAGCCGACCTGACCCGGGCGGCGGTTGGGGGCGTAGCCGAGCTTCGCGAGCGTCTCGTCGGCGTCACGGTAGGTCTCGCCGATCCGGTAGATCTCGCGGGCTTCCTTGCCGGTGGCGACCTCACGGCCGAGTTCGTCTGCGAGACGGACCAGTTGCCGGATCTGTTCGACCGAGGTCATCTTCTCGCCCTTGCGTCCCCAGAGGGTGTCCTCGTTGCCGCAGCGGGTGTGCAGCCCCATGGCGATGGCCATGGTGTTGACCGGCAGCACCGAACGCATGAGGGTTTCGAGTGTCAGGCAGGCACCGTCCGGGACACGCTGGATGAAGTTCATGATGTTGTACGGGTTCGGTCCGTCGAAACCGCCGCCGATCCCCACCCAGGTCAGGTTCAGCGGACCGGTGTAGATGCCGCGTCGAATCAGGCGTTCGACGGTCTCGAGCTGCGGGATCGACGACAGCTGGAAGTGCGGCTGGATGCCGGCGGCCTGCAGGCGTCGCAGGTGCTCCTCGACCCATTCCGGCCCGGCGGGCACGGTCATCTCCCGGTAGGTCACCGCGAGTTCCGGACGCTCCATCGAGGTGCCGGCGATGTCGTCCGCGGTCATGAGCTCCATGATGTTCATCTGGCTCGTGTTGATGGCGATGGTCACCTGATCCGGCTTGGGATCCAGTTCGGCGAGCATGTGCCGAACATCGTCCGACAGCCATTTGGCTTCGGCTCCTTCACCTTCCGGCGCGAAGGAGATCGAGCCGCCGACCTGCAGGATCATGTCCGGCACCGCTTCGCGCAGGCGGGAGAGCAGTTCGTTGAACTTCGACAGTCGCTTGCTGCCCTTGCCGTCGAGTTCGCGGACGTGGATGTGCAGCACGGTTGCTCCGGCCTCGTAGCAGTCCACCGCCTGCTGGACGTGCTCGTCCATCGTCAGCGGCAGGTCTTCCGGGAAATCCTCCGGTTCCCATTCGGGTCCGTACGGGGCCGCGGTGATGACCAGCTTCTCCTGGCATTCGGGGAACAAGGCATCGTCGTGGAAGTGCATCGTGGTCTCCTGTGGATCGGGTCGTGGGTGATGAGGGAAGGAAGTTCTCGAAGGTCAGAAGGGACGATCGCCGGCGATTCCGGCACGCTCCATCCTCCGGACGGCCGGCCAGTAGTCCTGGACCGCGTAGTGCTGGGTGGACCGGTTGTCCCAGATCGCCACGCTGTTCGGCGTCCATCGCCACCGGACCTGGTACTCGGGGATCGTCGCCCGGCTCTGCAGGTATCGGAGCAGCTCGCCCGCCCCGGGGGCGTAGTCGATACCGCAGCGGACGTTTTGTGCCGTATGGAAATTCGTGAAGTGTGTGGTGAAGCTGTTGACGAACAGGACCTTCTCCCCCGTTTCGGGATGGGTGCGGACGACAGGGTGCTCCGCGTCCGGGAACCGGTCCTTCAGCGCGAGTCGTTTGTCGATCGGCAGTCGCGCACCGAAAGATGCCTCGATGCTGTGACGCGCGCGCAGCCCGGCGATCTGTTCCTTCACGTGCCCCGGGAGTTGCTCGTAGGCGAGTGCCATGTTCACCCAGATCGTGTCGCCACCGACGGCGGGACCTTCGACGCATCGGAGCACCGATCCCATGGGCGGGTTCTCCCGCCAGGTGGCATCGCAGTGGTAGGAGTTCTCGAACGCCTCGGGTGGGCTGTCGAGGTCCTTGTAGATGCGGACCAGGCCGGGATGTTCCGGATCACTGCCGAGTACCGGATGGTCCTCGAGCGAGCCGAAACGCTCGGCGAGGGCGACGTGCTCGGCCCTGCTCATCTCCTGGTCGCGGAAGAACAACACCTTGTGTTCGAGCAGCAGCGCCTTCAGTTCTGCGAATCGTTCGTCGTCGCGGGCCACCTCGGCGAGGTCTACGCGGTGCAGTTCTGCGCCGATACTGCCCGTCAGCGGTCGTGCGTCCATCTGGAATCGGCGACGTGCCTCGTCCCGGACATGAGCGTGGTCGAAGGTGGTCATGACGGTCTCCTGGGCGTGAGGGGGTGGATCGGGCCGAAGGTCAGAGCGAGAACACCGACGAGCCGACGCTGATGCCGGCTTCGAGGTCGCGGTGTGCTCGTTCGGCGTCGGCGAGTGCGTATCTCTGGTTGATCTCGATATCGATGTCTCCGGCCGCGACCTGCGCGAACAGCTCGTTCGCCAGTTCGGCTCGCTCGACCGGATCGGCGATGTAGTCCGCGAGCGCGGGCCGGGTGACGAACAGCGAGCCCTTGACCGCGAGGTCCATGGCGCTGATCGGTGGGATCGGGCCGGAGGCCGTTCCGAACGCGACGAGCAGGCCTCGGCGGGCGAGGGAATCGAGCGAGGAACGATGGGTCGAGGCCCCGACGCTGTCGAACACGACGGGCACGCCGGCTCCGTCGGTCAGCTCGCGCACTCGTTCTGCGATGTCCTCACGGGTGTGGACGATGACCTCGGCACAACCGTAGGACCGAGCGACCTCCGCCTTCTCGTCAGTGGACGTCGTTCCGATGACGTTGATTCCCAACCGTTTCGCCCATTGGCAGAAGATCAGGCCGACGCCCCCGGCTGCGGCGTGCAGCAGGACCGTGTCGCCGGCTTCGAGCGGGTGGATGCGGCGCAGGAGGTACGCCGCGGTCAGGCCGCGCATGGTCATCGCGGCCGCGGTGTCGAAGGGAATCGCGTCCGGCAGTGCGATGAGGTGTGCCGCGTCCATCACTCGTTCGGTGCTGTATGCACCGAGCGGGCTTCCCGTGTAGGTGACGCGGTCGCCTTCGTGGAAATCGGTGACGCCGGGGCCGACCGCCTCGATCACACCGGCGGCCTCGACGCCCATTCCCGCCGGCAACGGCGCCGGGTACAGCCCGGTACGGAAGTAGGTGTCTGCGAAGTTCAGGCCGACGGCTTCGTGCCGGATCCGCACTTCGCCGGGGCCGGGGTCGCCGACCTCGACGGCTTCCCATTCGAGGACGTCGGGGCCGCCCGTCTCGTGGAAGCGGATCGCGTGTGCCATCTGTGTTCTCCTTGGATGTCGAGCGTTCTGCTAGCGCAGAGTGGGTGTGACGCCGATAACACGAGACTAACGAGCACAGATCCGGAATACTTATCCCTGCGGGACATATTCGTTGTCATTCGGGGACAGTCCTTAAGGTCGCCGGGAGATCGAGGAGATGCGCGATGACGCTGCCGAAGCCGTTGGCGCGCTACGCAACACTGACGGGTTTCGTCGAACTGGCCCGCTCGCTCTCGGTCGATCCGATCGAGCTGTTGCGCAGCGTCGAGCTGGATCCGTCCGGACTCGACCTGCAGGACCGGTGGGTACCGGCAGCGTCGATCGTCCGCTTGCTGGAACTGTCCGCCGCCGTCACCGCCCATCAGGATTTCGCACTGAGACTCGCCGAACGGCGACGCCTCTCGGCCCTCGGCCCCTTGAGCGTGGCCATCCGCGACGAACCGAACGCCCGCAGCGCCCTGCGCATGTTGATCCGTTTCCAGCACACGTACAACGAGGCGCTGTTCATCGACATCACCGAGCGTGACGGGCTGTCGACGATCGTGCTTCGCGTCGAACCGGGCGAACCCATGCCCGTGCGCCAGGCCACGGAACTTGCGGTCGCCGTCATCCACCAACTTCTGCAGTACCTGCTCGGCGACCGCTGGCGGCCCGTGTCGGTGTGTTTCGAACACGGCCGGCCCGGCGACGACAGCACGCACCGTCGCGTCTTCGACGCTCCCCTCGTTTTCGACGGCAACTACTCCGGAATCGTTGTGTACACCGGCGATCTGGATCTACCCAATCGCCTCTCCGATCCCGTCCTCCGCAGTTATTCGCAACAGGTCCTCGACGACCTCTCCGCATCCGAGACCCCCGCGCTCGAGCGGCGGGTCCGGGAGCTCGTCGAACTGTTGTTACCGACCGGGCGCTGTTCGGTCGACCAGGTGGCAGCGAGTCTCGGTGTGGATCGACGCACCGTTCACCGGCACCTGGCCGGATCGGGACAGACCTTCACCCGGGTCGTCGACGACACCCGGGCCGAACTCGCCCAGCGGCTGGTGACGAGCGGGCGCCACACCTTCGCCGAAATCTCGGAAATGTTGTCGTTCTCGGCCCCGAGCGGGTTCTCGCGTTGGTTCACCCGCCGTTTCGGCATGACTCCCCGAGAATGGCGCAAGCGCTCCGAAGCCTGAGTGTCCCGAAATGGACAGAGCTGTGTCCCCTCGAGATAAGTGAGTACGACGCATCCCGACTACTGTGATGTGCACCACGGCAATCGCGGACCGGCGCAGGCCCCGCCGTCCTCCCCCATCCCCGCGCGAGACCCGTGGAACTGCTCGGGTTCCGACCCGCCCCTTTTCTATCGAGGAGCTCCTATGGGAATTCTCCCCACCCCGATCGGCACCTCTGCCGAACTCACCCTCGAATCTCCGGACGAGGTAACGAATTCCGGTGGTTCGACACCCGAGAAGAACCGACGCCGGCGCGTCGCATACCCCTGGTTGGTCTTCGCGCTGACGTTCGCACTGCTGCTCTCGGACTATATGTCGCGTCAGGTGCTCAGCGCGGTCTTCCCGTTCCTGAAAGCGGATTGGGCACTGACGGATTCGCAACTCGCATCGCTCACCAGCATCGTCGCACTGATGGTGGGCCTGTTGACCTTTCCGCTGTCCCTCCTCGCCGATCGGTGGGGCCGGGTACGGAGCCTCACCCTGATGGCGGTGATCTGGAGTATCGCGACACTGTTCTGTGCCGTGGCGGCCAACTACGAACAGCTCCTCATCGCCCGCTTCCTGGTCGGAGTCGGCGAAGCCGCCTACGGCAGTGTCGGAATCGCCGTGATCCTGAGCGTTTTCGTCCCGCGCGTCCATTCCGCACTCAGCGGTGCCTTCATGGCCGGCGGCTCGTTCGGTTCGGTCATCGGCGTCGCGCTCGGTGGCGTCATCGCAGTGCACCTGAGCTGGCGGTGGTCGTTCGCAGCCATGGCGGTGCTGGGCCTGATCCTCGTCGCCCTGTTCCGCGCCCTGGTCACCGAAGACAGGTTGTCAGCGCACAAGGTCGGTCAGGACTCAGCGCCGTCCGAACCATCCGTTCGTCCCGATGGACCGAACGTCCGGGTACCGATCTCCACACTGTTCACCAGCCCAGCCGTCTGGTGCGCCTACCTCGGGGGCGGCCTGCAGATGTTCACCGCCGCGGTGCTGTTGGCATGGACGCCCAGCTTCTTCAACCGCGAGTACGGTCTGGCCCCGGACAAGGCCGGGATGGTCGCATCGATCTTCGTCCTGCTGATCGGCACCGGCATGGTGGTGTGCGGGATGATCACCGACCGGGTCAGCCGCACGAACCCGTCGGCGAAGTGGACCAGCGCTATTGCGTTCTGCCTCGTATCGCTCGCGTCACTCGGCATCGGATTCCAGCTGGCACCCGGCCCGGCGCAATTGATCCTCATCGGGATCGGCGCATTCTTCGCCGCCGGCTCCTCGGGTCCCACCGCGGCCATGGTGGCACGACTGACGCACGAGTCGGTGCGCGCTTCCGCGCTCGGTACCCTCACGGTCGCCAACAACGTCCTGGGGCTGGCGACCGGACCGTTCGTCGTCGGGATCCTCGCCGACCGTCTGGGTCTACTCGCCGCGCTGCAACTGACCCCGCTGGTGTACGCACTCGCGATCGTGGCGCTGATCTTCGGTAAGCGTTGGTACGCAAGCGGCGTGGAGCGGCTGCACCGTCGGAGCGCAGCCGCATCGGATCATCATGTCCCGACTCGATGAGATCGGGTGGGGCCACCACGAAGCCGTCCGTGGTTCACGCTGCGCCGGAGGCGTCAGTTCCCGCCGTAGCGGCGCGCGAAGGTGTCGAGCGACGACTGCAGGTCGCCGTGCAGGGCGCGCGCAACCCCCGATCCGATCGGACCGAACAGGGGCGCACCGCCGAGGTCGATCTTCATCGACAGCGTCGAACCGTCCCCGCGAGCTGCAACGGCGAGTCGCATGGAGAACTTCGTACCTCCCTTGCCGGTCCCCTTCAACACCACGTGGTGCGGCGCGGCCAGTTCGACGATGGTCCACGTGACGCGGTTGCGCATGCCCTTGACCGACACGACCGACTGCAGCGTGGTGCCCTCGGCAAGAGTGTCGGGCAGGTCGCTGCGCCAGCCGTCGTGGATGCTCAGCCACTCACCGAACGAACTCAGACGGGAAGCCTGCTCCCAGGCAGCGTGTGGATCGAGCGGAAGATCGGTGGACACTTCGAGTTTCGCCATGGTCCGCAACAGTAGACGGTCCGTTCCGCCGGCGGGGCGCCCCGACACGACGGTGGCCCGCCCCCGGCTCGGGAGCGGGCCACGCGACGCAGAGGATCAGTGGGAGACGGCCTTCTCCACACCGACGCCGGTGAGCGAGCGGACCTCCATCTCCGCCTGCTTGTACCGGTTCTCTTGCTTGCGGCGTCCGACGTAGGTGCCGACGATGCCGAGCGCGAACGCGAGCGGGATGGACACGATGCCCGGGTTCGACAGAGGGAACCAGGAGAAGTCCACGTTCGGGAACATCGCCGACGGGGCACCGGATACCGCCGGGGAGAACACGATGAGCACGAGGCAGCTGATCAGACCGCCGTAGATGCTGAACAGGGCGCCGGTCGTGTTGAACTTTCGCCAAAACAGCGAGTACAGCAGGGTGGGCAGGTTCGCCGAGGCGGCGACCGCGAAGGCCAGGGCCACCAGGAAGGCGATGTTCTGTCCCATGGCGAGGATACCGAGGACGATCGCCACCAGACCGATCACGACGACCGTGATCCGCGAGACCCGCACCTGCTCGTCCTCGGTGGCGTTGCCACGCTTGATGACACTGGCGTAGATGTCGTGGGCGAAGGATGCCGAGGCGGTGATGGCCAGGCCGGCGACGACCGCGAGGATCGTCGCGAAGGCGACCGCCGAGATGATCGCGAGGAACAGCGTTCCGCCGAGCTCGAAGGCCAGCAGCGGGGCCGCCGCGTTCTCCTTGCCGGGAGCACCGAGGATCGCGTCGGGGCCGACCATCTTCGCAGCACCGTAGCCGAGGACCAGGGTGAACAGGTAGAAGGCGCCGATGAGCGCAATGGCCCAGGTGACCGAGCGACGAGCTTCCTTGGCGGTGGGCACGGTGTAGAAGCGCATCAGCACGTGCGGCAGACCCGCGGTACCGAGGACCAGCGCGAGGCCGAGCGAGAGGAAGTCGATCTGCGTCATATTGCTGATGCCGTACTTGGCACCGGGAGCGAGCACGTCACGCTGCGCGACGGCCTCGTTCGACGAGCTCGACACCATCGCCTGAGCGTCGGCGAGCAGCTGCGAGAAGTTGCCCCGCACCGCGAACAGGACGAGCACGAACATCAGGCCCGCACCGGCGATGAGCAGCACGGCCTTGACCATCTGCACGTAGGTCGTGCCCTTCATGCCGCCGATCAGCACGTACACGATCATGAGCACACCGACGACCGCGACGACGATCGCCTGGCCGGCCTTGCCCTCGATGTCGAGCAGCAGCGCGACGAGTCCGCCGGCGCCGGCCATCTGTGCGAGCAGATAGAACAGCGACACCGCGAGGGTCGAGAGCGCCGCCGCCATGCGGACGGGGCGTTCCTTGAGCCGGAAGCTCAGCACGTCGGCCATCGTGAACCGGCCGGTGTTGCGGAGCAGTTCGGCGACGAGCAGTAGGGCGACGAGCCATGCGACGAGGAAGCCGATCGAGTACAGGAAGCCGTCGTATCCGTAGACGGCGATCGCACCGGCGATACCGAGGAACGACGCGGCCGACAGGTAATCGCCGGCGATGGCGAAGCCGTTCTGCGGCCCGGAGAACTGGCCACCGCCGGTGTAGAAGTCGGAGGCCTTCTTCGTCGTGCGGCTGGCCTTGATGACCAGCGCCATCGTGACGACGACGAACGCGACGAAGATGGCGATGTTGAGGATCGGGTTACCGACGTCGGTCCCACTCTGCGCGAGAACGGTCACTGCTGCGGTCCTTCCAGTTCCTCGCGGATCGCGGCGGAACGCGGATCCAGCTCACGGCCGGCGAACTTCACGTAGACGGCGGTGATTACGAAGGTCGTGACGAACTGGCCGAGACCCAGGATCAGCCCGACGTTGATGTTGCCGATGACCTTCGTTGCCATGAACTCGTCCGCGTAGGTGGCGAGCAGGACGTACAGGGCGTACCAGGCCAGGAAGAACGCCGTCACCGGGAACACGAAACGGCGCAGGCGGCTGCGCAGTTCCTGGAACTCCGGGCTCTCCTGCATCGTGACGAACTCCTGCGGCGTCGGTATCCGTCGCTGCTGGGGTACGCCACTCTCGCTGAGTGGTGCTGTGGTCACTGCCGACTCCTTGGTAGTCGTGTGAAGTGAGGGTGATCACAACGTTAATGAGACGGCAGTCACACGAACAGAGGAGGCAAGAGATGGAACGACGAGGGGTGTCCTCGTGCGACGAGCGGTCGCGTCACCGCGACGAACGGCGCCTCTCCCCGGGTCCCCGCCCCCGGTCGCCGAACGCTCCGAGTTCGCGGTCGCGGCCCATGCCGAGCCGCTCGGGCACGTGCATGCGGGAGAACGTCCGGCCCACGTCGCGAGGGATCCGCCGACGCGTCAGCACGCTCACCGCGATCATCGTGACGAACGCCAGCGGCACGCTCAACGCCGCCGGATAGGCGGAGAGCACCGTCGGCCACCCTGCGGCCACCGACGGATCGATCGGCAGCAGCACGGTGGCCAGGGCGGCGCCTCCCGCGACGAGACCACCGACGACCATCCCTGCCGCGGCACCGATCGCGGTGAGGCCACGCCACCAGATCCCCAGGACCAGCAGGGGACACAGCGTCGACGCGGCGATCGCGAAGACCTGTCCCACCGAACGCGACAGGTCGAGCGAGGTCACCGACAGCGCCAGCACGAGCGGCACCACGCCCGCGAGCACCGCGGCGATCCGGAAGTCGCGCACCCGTCCGCGCAGCACGTCCGTGGACAGCACGCCCGCGACACTGACCAGCAACCCGGAGGACGTCGACAGGAAGGCCGCGATCGCGCCCGAGGCTACGAGGGCCGCGAGCAACTGCCCGCCCCATCCGGACAGCACCGATCCCGGCAGCAAGAGCACCGCAGCGTCCGACCGTCCCGTGATGAGCAACTGTGGGACGTACAGGCGCGCGAACACTCCGAGCAGCGTCGGGAACAGATAGAACAGCCCGAGCAGCCCGATCACGGCAAAGGACGTCATGCGCGCCGCGCGACCGTCCGGGTTCGTGTAGAAGCGCACCAGCACGTGCGGCAGACCCATGGTTCCGAGGAAGGTCGCAAGCATCAGCGAGTAGACCTGGAACAACGGATGTTCGCTGCTCGCCCCCAATCCGGCCCCCGGCGACGCCCAGCTGTCGTTGTCGGTCGGCGCACCGGCCACCACCGGCACCGGAGAACCGGCATCGAGGACGAGTTCGGTGCCTGCCCCGAGGACGTGCTCTCCCGGCTCGAGTTCGAAGTCACCTGCGACCGATCGGCCGTCGATCTCCCCGGTCACCACGACCGGCAACGGCTCGGCGACCTGCACGACCACATCGATCGTTACGTCGACGGTCGTGATCTCCGCGACGGTGGGCGGCACGGGTTCGTCGACGGCCCGGTGGTCGCCGACGAAGTGCAACGTGAGGACCAGTGCGGGCAGGGCGACCGCGGTGAGCTTGAGCCAGTACTGGAAGGCCTGCACGAACGTGATCGAGCGCATCCCACCGCCGACCACGTTGGCCACGACAATCACCCCGACCACGGCGACGCCCACCCAGTCGGGCACTCCCAGAAGGATGTTGAGCGTGAGTCCCGCGCCCTGGAACTGCGGCACCAGATACAGGATGCAGATGATCGCCACGACCATCATCGACAGCGTGCGCAGCCACTTCTCCCCCAGCCGGAACTCCGCGAAGTCCGGGACGGTGTAGGCACCCGAACGTCGCAGCGGCGCAGCGACGAACAGCAGCAGACCCAGATAGCCGGCCGTGAAACCGACGGGATACCACAGGGCATCGGCACCGAACTTCGCGACGAGCCCGGCCACCCCGAGAAAGGATGCCGCCGAGAGGTATTCACCGGAGATGGCTGCGGCGTTCCAGCGTGGCCCGACGCTGCGGGAGGCGACGAGGAAGTCCGAGGTGGTGCGCGCCATCCGCACGCCGTACACACCGATCGCGACGGTGGCGATCGCCGCGGCGACGAGACCGACGACGGTGACGACGGGAATCGATCCGCTCACGGGGTCGTCAATCGTCGGTGAGGTCGGTGAAATCCTGCTCGTTGCGTTCGGCGAGGCGCAGATACACCCACGCGATACCGAGCAGGATCGGATAACCGACCACACCGAGCAACACCCACGGCAGGCGGATCCCGAGGACCGTCACCACGGCGAGACCGGGAGCGACATGGAACAGCACCGGAATGCTGCCCAGCAGGCACACGGTGAACAGCGCGACCCGCAGGGCGAGCCCGAGCTGTGCCCGGACCAGCCCGCGGACCATCGCGTCGCCCACCTCGGTCTGTTGCTGCACCTCGACCCGGGTGCGGACCATGCGCGCCCCGCGCCGTTCGGCGAGGACAACACGCTGCCGCTGCGGGGGCGATCCGCCGGTGGTGCTCATCGCGACGTCCACGACTGCATCGGACCGCGGATGAGCCGGTCCTTGAGTTCCCGCGTGTGCCGGCGGCTGACCGGCAGTTCGACGGGCGGGGAGTTGCTGTCGCTGCGCAGGCACACGACGAGACCCGAACCCACACTGCGGATACCGGTGACGAGCGGCAGCGCCACGAGAAAGGAGCGGTGCACGCGCAGGAAGCCGGCATCGGCCCAGCGGCTCTCGAGCGTCGATATCGGGATCCGCACCAGGTGCGAACCGGTCGCGGTGTGCAGTCGCGCGTAGTCGCCCTCGGCTTCGACCCAGTGGACCGACGAGCGCGGCACGAGCGTGGTGACACCGCCGAGCTCGACCGGGATCACGTCGTCGCTCTGGCCGGTGTCGGATGCGGCCTGCGCCGCGGGTCGGCTGCGTTCGGCGATCCGCCGGACCGCTTCGGCGAGTCGTTCCTCCCGCAGCGGCTTGAGGACGTAATCGACGGCGCCGAGGTCGAACGCCGAGACCGCGCGATCGTCGTGCGCGGTCACGAACACCACGGCCGGGGACACCGCGAAATTGCGCAGGATGCCTGCGAGTTCCAGCCCGTCGAGTCCGGGCATGTTGATGTCGAGGAAAACCGCGTCGATGCCTCCGTCGCGCAGCACGCGCAGAGCGGTCGTCGCGTCTCCCGCGGTGTGGACGACGCCGATCTCCTCCTGCGCGCGCAGCAGGTAGGCCAGCTCGTCGAGGGCGGGCGGTTCGTCGTCGACCGCCAGCACGGTCAGGTTGTCTGTGATCTCGTTCACGGCGAATCCATCGTGCCATGCCCGGTGTTCCTCACGGCCGGATACCCGCCCTGAACTTCGGCACGCGCATGCTCACCCGGGTGCCGGCCCCCGGCGCGGTCTCGACGACGAGGCCGTAGTCGTTACCGAAGGCCGCACGCAGCCGGTCGTCGACGTTGGCGAGACCCACGTGCGCGGACTCGCGGACACCGCTGCCGTGCTCGCTCTCGGCGATCGCGTCGAGCGTGCCCGATCGCAGCAGGTCCGGGTCCATGCCGATCCCGTCGTCCTCGACGCTGATGACGCAGTCGGTGCCCTCGTCCGCCGCGGTGATGGTGATCGTGCCCGTGCGAGTTTCCTTGCCCGCGATCCCGTGCCGCACGGCGTTCTCGACGAGCGGCTGCAGAGCGAGGAAGGGCAGCGTCACGTTGAGCACCTCGGGCGCGATCTGCAGGCGCACCTCGAGGGCGTTGCCGAAGCGGGCACGTTCGAGCGTCAGGTACCGGTCGATGTTGCGCAGTTCGTCGGCGAGCAGGGTGTACTCACCGGCCGCGCGGAACGAGTAGCGGGTGAAGTCGGCGAAATCCAGCAGCAGTTCGCGGGCCCGGTCCGGGTCGGTCCGGACGAACGACGCCACCGTGTTGAGCGCGTTGTAGATGAAGTGCGGACTGATCTGGGCGCGCAGCGCGCGGACCTCCGCGCGGTCGAGCCGGGCGCGGGAGGCATCGAGTTCGGCCAGCTCGATCTGACTGCACGCGTACCGCGCCACCTCGGTGATCGCGCCGAGCAGCGCCGGGCCGGGTTCGACGGTCGTCACGACGCCGAGCACCCCCGCCACACCCATGTCCTCCACGACGAGCGGCTGGGCGATCAGTGCGCGGGCCGCGAGGTCGCCGTGGTCTCGTCGCAGGTCGTGGTGCCCGACGAGCACGCGACGCTTGTCGGCGACGGCACGGCCCGCGGCGGTGATCATCGCGTCCGTCAGTTCCTCGAACGGGCCGTCCCAGGCGAGCAGGGCGCCGTTCTCGTCCAGCAGCGCCACCGCGCGCGCTTCGGCCAGCAGCATCCGCAGGTGCGGAGCGGCCTCCTTCGCGGACGACGCGTCGAGCCCGGCGCGCAGGGGGCGCGCCGCAAGGGACGCCGTGTGCAGGGTCGCGTGGACCGCGCGTTCGGCGGGTGTGGTGACCACCCGCCGGGTCCACAGCACCACCGAGACCACGACCAGCACCAGGAGCAGTACCACCGCGGCGAGCTCGATCGCGATCATGCGCTCACGTTACGTCGAATCGATCGCCGTCGAGTTGCGCCTCGACAACGGCAGCCTGCTCCCGGGAGGCGCAGTCAGTTCTCCCCACCGAGTCGGCCGGACAACCGGCGGAGGCGTTCTAGGCTCGCGCCGTCCAGTCCGACGATGGTGACCGTCTTGCCTTTGGCCGCGTACTTCTGCTGGATCGCATCGAAGGTCGCGACGGTGGACGCGTCCCAGATGTCGGCGGCGGTGAGGTCGACGACGACGTTCTCCGGGTCGCCGATGTAGTCGAACTGGAAGACGAGATCGTTGCTCGACGCCCAGAACAGTTCCCCCGTGACCCGGTAGGTGCACGTGTCGTCGCTCGTGAGGGTCCTCTCGACCGTGGTCATGTGCGCGACCCGGCGGGCGAACAGCACCATCGCGGTGAGCACTCCGAGCGACACCCCGATCGCGAGGTTGCCGGTGCTCACCGTGGCCACGACGGTGACGACCATGACGACGGTCTCGCTGAGCGGCATCAACCGCAGCGTCCGCGGGTGGACGCTGTGCCAGTCGACCGTCGCGATCGACACCATGATCATCACGGCGACGAGGGCGGCCATCGGAACCAGACCGACGATGTCGCCGAGCGCGACCACGAGGATCAGCAGGAACACGCCGGCCGCCAGGGTGGACAGACGGGTCCGTGCCCCGGAGACCTTGACGTTCATCATGGTTTGGCCGACGACGGCGCAGCCGCCCATGCCACCGAAGAATCCGGTCACGATGTTGGCGACGCCCTGGCCCCAGCCCTCGCGGGTCTTGTCCGACCGGGTGTCGGTGATGTCGTCGACGAGCTTGGCCGTCATCAGCGATTCCATGAGGCCGACGAGGGCCATCGCGAGCGCATACGGCGCGAGGATCCGGAGGGTCTCGAAGGTCAGCGGCACGTCCGGGAAGAAGAGGGTGGGCAGGCTCTCGGGCAGTTCACCCTGGTCCGCGACGTCCGGCACGTTCAGCGAGAAGGCCACGGTCACGACGGTGAGGAGCACGATCGTGACGAGCGGAGCCGGCACGGCCTCGGTGATCCTCGGGAGGAACACCAGCACCAGCAGACCTGCCGCCACCAGCGGGTAGACCATCCACGGCACGTCCACGAGGTGCGGGATCTGGGCGACGAAGACGAGGATCGCGAGCGAGTTGACGAAGCCGACCATGACGCTGCGCGGCACGAACCGCATGAGCTTGGCGACGCCGAGGAAGCTGAGCAGCACCTGGAAGACGCCGCCGAGGATCACCGTCGCGATGAGATGGTCCACCCCGTACTGCTCGGACACCGGGGCGATCACGAGTGCCACGGCCGCGGTCGCTGCCGAGATCATCGCGGGCCGTCCCCCGACGATCGCGATGGTGATGGCCATGGTCACCGAGGCGAACAGCCCGACCCGGGGGTCGACGCCGGCGATCACGGAGAAGGCGATGGCTTCCGGGATCAGGGCGAGCGCCACGACCAGGCCGGCCAGGAGTTCGGTCTTCAGACGAGCAGGTGACCGGAGAGCGAACCGAACGGAGACGTCGGTGCGGGGATCGTGCGGCACCTGTTCCGGGCCGTGCGGGGTGTTCACTTGCGGAAAGTCTACCGTTGCGCCCGGTTGTCCTACCGTTGTGCACTGCCGTCCTGACGACGGCGGCGGATGCGCTCCTCCACCGCCGCTTCGTCGATGTCCAGGCTCTCGAGCACGTCGCGGAGGATCTCGTCGTCGAGTTCACCCCGATCGCGAGCGTCGATGAGGGCCTGGCGTCGCGCCCGCAGGGATGCCCGCCGGATGTCGTCGAACAACGCGGCCAGTCGTGTTCCGGCGTCCTCCGCGGTGTCCTCGACGGTCTCCGCCTCCTGCCGGGATCGGAGTGACTTGCGTGCCTTGGCCAGAAGTCTGTCGTAGATCTCCGGGTCCACGCCGTCAGGTGGATGCGCGGCGAGTTCGGTGAGAACCCGGTCGCTCGACTCGGCCGAGATCCTGCGGGTCACGGTCATCTGTTCCTCGGTCCGCAGCCGCTCGTAGGGGTCGGTGACGTCGAGTCTGCGGATGAGCCACGGCATCGTCGCGCCCTGGATGAGGAGTGTGCCGATGGCGACGACCAGCGCGGAGATCTGGATCATCTCGCGGCCGGGGAAGGCAGCACCCGATGCGATCACCACGGGCACCCCACCGGCTGCGGCGAGGGTGACGACCCCACGCATGCCCGCCCACGACACCACGACATGTTCCCGGAAATTCAGCTGGTCGCGGCCGAGGCGTTCGGATCCGGCGCGCCGCACGAGCGCGCGTCGCCCCCAGTGCAGCAGACCCCATGCGGGTCGCACGATCATGACGACGAGCAGGATCACCACTGCACCGAGCAACGCGAGGCGCAGGTCGGCGCCGCTGTCGCGGACCTCGTCGAGGACGAACCGCAGTTGCAGGCCCATGTAGGCGAAGACGAAAGTCTCGAGCACCACGTCGACGCTCTTCCACACCGCGCGTTCCTGCAGTCGCGTGCTCACCGAGACCTCGGTGGCACGGTGCCCGATGAACAGTCCGGCGGCGACGACGGCGAGCACTCCCGAGGCGTGGATCTCCTCGGCGGCGAGATAGGCCGCGAACGGCAGCACCAGGCCGAGCACGGTCTCGAGAGGCGAGTCGTACATCCGGGCGCGGATCAGGTGGACGGCGTACGCGAGCACCAGGCCGACGGCGATCCCGCCCGCGACCTCGTAGAGGAAGAACAGGAACGGCGAGTCGGCGAGGATGTGTGTGCCGGTGACGGCCGAGATCGCCACGGTGAACAGGGTCAGGGCGGTGGCGTCGTTGACCAGACCTTCCCCGGTCAGCACCGCGATGACCCGTTTCGGCAGTCCGAGTCGCTGTCCCACGGCGACGGCACTGACCGCGTCGGTCGGTGCGACGACCGCGCCGAGAGCGAGTGCCGCACCGAAGGTCAGCGTCGCCATCATCGCGGACGCCGTCCACGCTACGACGAACGCCGTGACGAGCACCGTGTAGATCCCGAGCCGCAGGATCGACGGCAGATACTGCCGGAAGGTAGGAACCGAGAACCGCAGGGCCGACGAATACAGCAGCGGCGGCAGGACGACCCCGAGGATGACCTCCGGATCCAGTTCGAGCCGCGGCAGACCCGGCACGAACGACACCAGTGCGCCGACGGTGACGAGCACGAGCGGAGCCTGCAGGTCGCGACGCGACGCGACGGCGGTCACCGCGATCCCGGCGATGACGACCAGCAGGATCCACGCGCCGTTCATCGCGACGGCACCGTGCCAGGCATCCGGTTCACGGTGTGATGGTGACACAGCCGGCGGCCGCCCGAAGGGAACCCGCGTCCGGGTGCCGGCTCCGTGGTTACGCCTGTTCGGCCACCCCTGCGATGACGGCGCGCGTCGCGGCGATCAGCCGAGTGAGGCCGGGCTCCTCGATCGGCCAGTGCCCGCAGTTCTCGAGCAGGACGGCCTGCGTCGGCCCGGAGATGCGGTCGAGGAACCGCAGGCTGGCTTCCGGTGGGGTCCAGCGGTCGGCGGCGGGATGCACGAGCGTCACCGGGACTGCGGTGAAGTCCTCGCGTGCGGTGTGCGGGTAGGTGAACCAGTCGGCCAGAAATCCCAGCGGGATCCGGACCCCTCCCCCGAGAGAATCGGACTCGCACATGCGTGTGAGGTCACGGTCGTTGCTCATCCGGTTCATCCGCACGAGCCATCTGATCGGCAACCGGAGATCACCCGCCACCCGGGCCACGGGCGGCAGAACCGAGGGTGCCATCCTTCCGGCGAAGCCCCATCGGGCTGCAGCCGCCCGGGCTTCGGCATCGCCGGGGTCCAGGAGGCAGGTCGCGATCACCGCGGCCACCTGCCCGGTGCGAGCCGCGACCTCGTAGGCCATCATCCCGCCCATACTCGCGCCGAAGAGGACCAGCGGCCGGGGATCGTCGGCGCGTTCGGCTGCGACGAGGTCGCAGAGCAGGTCGATCCAATCGCAGTACCGGACCTGCGAGGGACGGGGTTCGACGGTCCGTCCGTAGACGGGCATGTCGGGGAAGAGGATGTCCACGTCGTCGTCCGCGGCCAGCGAGGCGAACGACCAGAGCGCCGCGGAATGGCCGCCCGCGCCGTGGATTCCCATCACGCGCACCGGAGCATCGGGGCGAGGGTTGCGGGCGATGTGGACGCGGCGACCGCGCCAGTCCCACCAGGTGGACTCCGGTTCTCGACAGGCCGATCGGTAGTTCTCGGGCAGGAACTCGGCATAGGCCGCTGCGGTCATCGTCCGATCCCTTCGTCGTCGCACGACGGGTGATGTCTGCACCACGTATACGGCGCACGATAGCTGTACGCCCTTACCTGCACAATGTCGAGAAGATGTGAAAAATTCGCTGTGGCACAACGAATCCCGGATACACGGCGGCCACGTCTTCTTCTTCGGCCGCCCTGCCGGATGCCGTTCGCCCCGCCCCTCCTGCTTCCACGACGCGCCCGCACACCCGATCTCGCAGCGAGACCGGCAGGTCGTTTGCCCCGACGCGGCCGGGGTATGCAACCGATCGACCGCCGTGTACCCGGCCCCAGCGAGGAGTGCGTGTGATCCCAGCCCGCGACGACGACGGCTATGCGGACCTGCGCACCTATGCCGCGCTGGGTGACGGTGACACCGTCGCCCTCGTCGCCGAGGACGGTTCGGTGGACTGGTATCCGGTACCGCTCCTCGATTCGCACCCGGTCTTCGCACGACTGCTCGACGCACCGGCGGGCGGTTCCATCGAGTTGCAACCGGTCGACGAGTTCACCGTCGAACGCGCATACGTGCCGGGCACGAACGTGCTGAGCACCGTCTTCACCACCTCACACGGCCGGGTCCGGGTGACCGATTCGATCCACACGGGTGTCGCCGGGCGGTTGCCCTGGGGTGAGCTCGCCCGCCGCTCGATCGGCGGCGGCTTCGTCCGTTCCGGAAATCCCGGACGGCGAGAAGAACTGGGACTACCGTTTCGCCTGGGTGCGCGACGCCGCCTACACCCTGCACGCGTTGATCCGTCTCGGCGATCGCGAGGAGGTGCACGCCGCGATGAGCTGGTTGCTCCGCGTGGTGCGCGATCAGGGCGCCGACGCGAAGGTGTTCGCCCGGGCCTGTACTCGGAGATGATTGCCGAGGACGGCACCTTCCTCGGCAATCTCCCCCAGGGACTGAGCCATCTCGCACTCATGACGGCTGCACTGACCCTCATCGAAGAAGTACTGATCGCCGATCGACCGGAGGAGCGGACAGGTATGACGCTGATAGGTTTTCACGCCTCGCACGAACAGGCGTCCCCATCCCGCCTGCTCGAGGACGTCCGGCTCGCAGAAGCGGCCGGTTTCGGGGCGGCCATGTGCTCGGACCACATCGAACCGTGGTCGCACCGCCAGGGACACTCGGGGTTCGCGTGGTCGTGGCTCGGAACGGCCCTGGCCACCACGGACCTACGTTTCGGTGTCGTCACCGCGACCGGCTTCCGCTACCACCCGGTCGTCACCGCCCAGGCCACCGCCACTCTGGCATCGATGTTCCCGCAGCGCTTCTGGTTCGCACTCGGCAGCGGCGAGCACTGCAACGAACGCATGTCCGGAGTCGCCTGGCCATCCAAGGAGGAACGGCAGCAACTCCTCGGTGAGAACCTCGACATCGTGCGACGCCTGCACGCAGGCGAAGTCGTCGACCACGACGGCGCGGTGAAGGTCGACCGCGGACGGGTCTGGGACCGGCCGGAGACTCCTCCCGACATTCTGCTTCCCGCACTGACTCCCGAGACGGCCGGTCGTTTCGCCGACCGGGTCGACGGTCTCGTCACCGTGAACGCCCCGCTCGAGGACCTGCGGCGGATCCTCGGCGCCTACCGCGACGGGGGCGGACGCGGACGGACCGTGCTGCAGGTCCATCTGAGTTGGGCGCCCACGCGGGAACGCGCTCGGGAGATCGCGCGGGAACAGTGGGCGACGAACGCCCTACCGCCGGAACTCATGGCAGAACTCGCCACGCCCGAGGAATTCGAGGCCCACGCCGCCGAACTCGACGACGGCGCTCTCGAGGGCGCGGTGATCGTGTCCGACGATCCCGCCGAACACGTCGACCGCTTGTGCGAATTCGCCGAACTCGGTTTCGACGAGATCTATCTGCACCATGTGGGGCCGGATCAGCGCCCGTTCATCGACACCTTCGGCGACGCCGTACTGCCATACCTGCCGTGAACGGGGCTGCCGCCCCTGCCTCGATCAGGGCTGACGCGGACCCGGTTGCGCTTCGGGTCCGGGACCACCCTCCGGACCGGGCTCCCCGCCGGGTCCGGGCTGCGCGCCCGGTGCGGGATTGTCGGTGGTACCCAGATGCTGACGGGCGGCGTCCTGCGCCTTGTCGACGTGCTGGGTGTACTTCCCGCCGGTACGTCCGTCCACCTGGTCTCCGACCTTCTCGATGAACTGATCGGCCTTGTCGGGGTTCTTCGAGGCGTAGTCCTTGCCCTTGTTCACAAGGCCCTTCACCGAATCCATGAAACCCATCGTTCGGTCCTTCCCTCGTCGGATCGCTGTGAGGTTCGGGCGCACCGATCCGTGCGCTGCGGGTCAGTGTACGCCCGGGAGCAGATCGCCGGAGGCGGCGAACAGGCGGCGATGCTCCCCGTGGAGACGTCCCGACACCCACCACAGGGCCTCGACGAGGACGACTCCGATCAGCCCACACGTCACCGCGATCGTCGAGTACGCGACGTTCGACGGATCGAGCGCGAAGAACTCCCGGGTGAACGGCACGGAGAACAGGATCACGTAACCGAGCACCGAACCGGCGAGCAGCACGATCTTCCACCACTGGTACGGGCGGGCGACCACGGCGAGCACCCACAGCGCGATGATCAGCAGGGTGATCAGGGCCGAGGTGCCGGCCTGGATCTTCTGCTGCTCGGTCTGCTCCGGGCCGCCGTAGACGAGCACGTAACAGACGAAGGTCGCCACACCGACGACCACGCCCGAGGGGATCGCCAGTCGCATCACGCGGGAGACGAAGCCCGAGCGTGCCCGCTCGTTGTTCGGTGCCAGCGACAGCAGGAAGGCGGGGATGCCGATGGTGAACCACGCCGCGATCGTCACGTGCCGGGGCAGGAACGGATAGGGCAACGGCTCGAAGTCGAACACCTGCGACAGCACACCCGACACGCCCACCAGGAAGGCGAGCAGCACCGAGTACACCGTCTTGGTGAGGAACAGGTTGGAGACGCGTTCGATGTTGCCGATGACCCGGCGACCCTCGGCCACCACGTAGGGCAGCGTCGCGAACTTGTTGTCGAGAAGGACGATCTGTGCGACCGCGCGGGTCGCGGGACTGCCCGACCCCATCGCGACTCCGATGTCGGCGTCCTTGAGGGCGAGCACGTCGTTGACGCCGTCGCCGGTCATCGCGACGGTGTGACCGCGCGACTGCAGCGCACCGACCATCGAGCGCTTCTGATCGGGACGGACCCGGCCGAAGGTCGTCGAGCCTTCGACGACGTCGGCGAGTTCGTTCTCGCCCTCCGGCAGGGAACGCGCGTCGATGGGAGACGCGCTACCCGGCAGGCCGAGCGACGAGGCGACCGCACCGACGGCGATCGCGTTGTCGCCGGAGATGACCTTGACGTCGACCTGCTGGCCGGCGAAGTACTCGAGGGTCGGCTTCGCGTCCGGGCGCACCCGCTGTTCGAGGACGACGAGCGCGACGGGCGTGACCGTGCCGGGGGCGAGTTCGTCGTCGACCGGGCGGTCGCTGCATGCGAGGAGCAGCACCCGCAGCCCGCTCGAGCCGAGTTCCTCGGCGCGTCGCGCCGCCTCGGTGCCGGGGTCGAGCAGCACGTCGGGTGCGCCGAGCAGCCAGTTGCCGTGGGTGCCGTACGACTGGCCGCTCCACTTCTTCGCCGACGAGAACGGCGCGACCGCCGTCGGCTCGCCCCAGCCGGGGGCGGTGGGGAACGCCTCGGCGATCGCGAGGACGCTGGCGTTCGGACGCGGGTCGTCGGCCGCGAGCGCGGCCAGGGCGGCGCGGGCCTCGTCGAGGCCGCTGCCGTCGAGGGACTCGAGATCGGACAGGCGCATGCCGTTCTCGGTGAGCGTGCCGGTCTTGTCGGCACACACCACGTCGACGCGCGCGAGGCCTTCGATCGCCGGCAGCTCCTGCACGAGGCACTGACGACGTCCGAGGCGGACGACTCCGACCGCGAACGCGATGGACGTCATGAGCACGAGACCCTCGGGCACCATCGGCACGAGGGCGGCGACCATGCCGCTCAGCGCGGGGCCGAGCGACTCGCCGCTGGAGAAGAGCTGGTTGTAGATGATGAGCAGACCTGCGGGGATCATCAGGTAGGTGATGAAACGCAGGATCTTGTTGATGCCCGCGTTCAGCTCCGACTTCACGAGCGTGAACTTGCTCGCCTCTTCCGCGAGTCGCGCCGCGTAGGCGTCGCGGCCGACCTTCGTCGCACGGTAGGAGCCGGAGCCGGAGGCGACGAAGCTGCCCGACATCACCGTCGAGCCGGGCACCTTGTGCACGGCATCCGACTCACCCGTCAGCAGCGACTCGTCGAGTTCGAGACCCTGGGCCTCGACCACCTCGCCGTCGACGACCAGCTGGTCGCCGGGGCCGAGCTCGATGATGTCGTCGAGCACCACCTCGCGCGGAGCGATCGGTGCGGCGATGCCGTCCCGGCGCACGACGGGTTTCGTCTGGCTGACGATGGCCAGCTTGTCGAGGGTGCGCTTGGCACGCACCTCCTGGATGATGCCGATGCCGCTGTTCGCGATGATCAGCAGACCGAACATGCCGTCGATGATCGAGCCGGTGGCCAGCACGATCAGCAGCAGCACCCCGAGGATCGCGTTGATCCGGGTGAACACGTTGGCCCGGACGATGTCCTTGACCGATCGGGACGCGCGGTCGGGGACATCGTTGGTGAGGCCACGTGCCACACGCTCGGCGACCTGCTCGGTGGACAGCCCCGTGGCTGCATGGTCGGATGCGAGGACCGGTGCCTCGCCCGTTCCCACCACCGTCGTGGGCTCTTCTACTGCCATGACGAACCAGATTAGGGCACGAAAGCGAACAACCGGTGCCGTGGCAGGGGGATCAGCTCGACGTGAGCCACCACGGATCGACCGCGACGGACTTCGACGCATCGGACTTCGACACGTCGATCCGCTGACCCGGCATCGGCACCGCCGTGATCACCTCCGACTCCCGCGCGGCGGGCAGCAGCCGGGTGATGGGCTCCGACCAGGCGTGGAAGGCGAGGTCGAAGGTTCCCCAGTGCACGGGGACCAACAGACTGTCGTGACGGTCGACGCCACCGAGGTCGAGATGCGTGCGCACCGCCTCCTCGGGGTTCATGTGCACGTCGGGCCATCGCTTGTCGTAGGCGCCCACGGGCAGCAATGTCAGGTCGAACGGGCCGTAGGCCTCGCCGACGTCGGCGAACCGCGGGGTGTACCCGCTGTCGCCGCCGAAGAACACCCGGCGCGTCGGCCCGGTGAACACCCACGACGACCACAACGTGATGTTGCGCTGCAGGCCGCGCCCGGAGAAGTGCCGGGCCTCGGTGCACGTGATGCGCAGGCCGTCCACCTCGACGTGTTCGTCCCAGTCGAGTTCGACGATGCGTTCCTCGGCGATCCGCCAGCGGCGCAGGTGCGCGCCCACCCCGAGCGGCACGACGAACCGGACGGTCGGCTGCAGCACGGCGAGGCTCTCGACCGTGAATCGGTCGAGATGGTCGTAGTGGTCGTGCGAGATCACCACCGTGTCGAGGCGCGGCAGGGTCTGCAGTTCGACCGGCGCCGGATGCAGACGTGCCGGGCCGACAGTCGGTGAGGGTGACACGCGCTCGCTCCACACCGGGTCGCACAGCACCCGGTAGCCGTCGACCTCGACGAGGGCGGTCGAGTGCCCGAACCACGTCACGGCGAGTTCCGCCGCGTCGACCGGCGCGAGATAGGTCGACAACGGCACCTCGGTGCGAGGTCTCCCCCGCGACCCGCGGGTGAGCAGGTCTTTCGCGAAACCGCCCGCCGCCTCGGCGCCGAGCACGGACGCAGGGTCGGTGTTGTGGAAACGACCGTCGCGGTAGCGGGGCGACGCGGCGGCGTAGGGACGGATGTCGGAGACCGAGGCGCCGATGGAACCGGGCAGGCCGTTCACGGCGCGCGCGACCCACAGCGTGCCTGCTCCGGCGAGCGCTGCCGAGACGGCGGACCGGATGTTCATCGTCCGCGGAAGGTCGGGTCGCGGCGCTCGGCACGAGCGAGCCTGGCCTCCTGGGCGTCCTCGCTGAGCCACGCCGCGGCGAGTGCGGCGGTCTGCTCGGGCGTGGCCTCGTCGCGGGTGCCGTCGTCGTTGAGGAACAACTTCATCGCGTTCAGCGACAGCGGCGCGAGCTTCGCGATCTCGTGCGCCCATGCCTGCGCGTCGGCGAGGTCGCCGATGCGATTGGCGAGTCCACGCGCGAGGGCTTCCTCGGCGTGGACGGGTTCGGCGGCGAGGAAGACTACGCGTGCCGGCCCGCCGCCGATGAGCGAGGCGAGTCGCCGGACCGTCCATCGATCCACCGAGATACCCAGGCGCGCAGCAGGAACCGAGAATCGTGCAGTGGGCGCCACGACCCTCAGATCCGCCGCGAGCGTCAGTTGGGTGCCGGCACCGATGGCCGGGCCGTTGACGGCCGCGATCACCGGGATCGGAGCCTCGACGATGGTGCGCAGCATCTCGGCGAGGCTGTCGGTGAACCCTTCGGCGTAGACGTCGCCGGAGAGATCGGCCCCGGCGCAGAAGCTCGTGCCCCGCCCGGTGATCACCACGACACGCGCGTCGTCCGCCACGGCCTTGTCCACCGCTTCGCGGATCTCCACGCACAGCTGCGTGTTGAGCGCGTTACGACGCTCTTCGCGTTGCAGTTCCACGGTCACGACGTCGCCGTCGCGGCTGATCCCGATCATGTGTCGCCCCATCCCTTCGTCACCGAACACCCCGCATCATTCCACCCTCCCCGCGAGTGTGGGCGAGGCGCCGGATCGACCAACGACCACGGCGCGAAGATGCTCGCCAGAGCGGCCGACCCGACACCCGAAAGAAGAGGCCGAAGGCCGATGGACGCCGCGACGACACCCTCACCCGAACAGCGGATCGCCGACACGGTGCTCCTGCTGCTGCGCACGAAGGGGCCGAAGGCCGTCACGATCGAAGCGGTCGCGAACGTCGCCGGCATGGCCCGGACGACGATCTACCGCCGGTACCGGGATCGCAGCGAGATGCTGAGGCGGTGATGGAACCCCTCACCCGATCGGCACCCCCGGAACCGGAGGCCACGGTCGAAGAGCTCCTGCGGTGGGTGGTGGAGCAGTCCCGTCTCTCCGTCGACGAGGGCATCGGGCTCGGTGGGCTCGCGGCGCTCGTCACCGAACAGGAACCGTGGTTCACCGAGCTGATGCGATCTCTGTTGATGCGCCACCGGCAGATGCTCGCCGAGGCCATCCGACGCCACTGCGACGACGGAACCGTCTGCGCCGATCTCGATGTGGAGACCTTCCTGGACTGCGTGGTCGGAGCCTACTTCGCCGAGCAGGCGCGTCGCGGCGAGGTGGACGAGGACTGGCCCGCTCGCATCACGCGAACCCTGCTACCGACCTTCGCCGCCTGATCCGATTTCGGTGGATCCGACCCCGCCGAGCGGGGGTGGAACCACCGAAACAGTGGAATCGAGATCAGTGGAACCAGTCGAGAATTCGGCCTCGCGACCAGCAGCGCGCCACCGCGTCCACCCGATGCTCGGTGCCCTCGTACAACGCGATGCCGACGATGCTGTGGCCGGAGGCCGGACGATCACCGAGCGTCGGGACCGACGGCGCGACACCTACCCCCTCGGCCGACACCCACGCGACCGTTCGTCCCGTGGCCGCCCCACGAAGGCGGTCGACGAACGACGGGCGCCGCGGGATCGGCAGACGTGACAGAGCCCTGGTAGTCGTCACGACGACCAGGGCATCCTCGGGTACCGCCGCGATCGCCTCGGACAGCAGTTCCACGACGTCGCCGTAGAACCGGACGGGTGGGTCCTCGGCGAGCAGGGCGTCCTCGACGTCGGGGCGGTGCCGTGTCACGGCGACGCGCCTGACCACCGGAGGCATCGTCCGGTCGGGAACCGCCCCGCCGTGGACGATCGAACAGCTCTCCTGCACAGGAGAATCCGGGTCGCCCAGGAACACCCCGTCGCTGTAGGTGATGCCCACGCGGTCGACGCACAGGTTCAGCGCCGCGGGGCGTCCCACGTCGATCAGACCGATCGCGGTCGCGCCTACGCGGTGGGCCGCCTCGGCGAGCGCGGGATAGAGCACCGCGTAGCGACCCGTCTCGTCGGTGGTGCCTCCCCGTCGTGCCGTGCCGGCCATGTCTGCTCACTCCTCGTCGTGGGCATCGGCACGCGGACGGCCCGGTCCGCGTATGCGCCCCACCTCGCGCGGCATCCGGCCGGCCTCGGTGAGGGCCCGCCGGAGCAGGAACTCGATCTGGGCGTTGGTGCTGCGCAACTCGTCGGCAGCCCACCGCGCGAGCGCGTCGTGGACTGCCGGGTCGAGGCGCAGCAGCACCTTCTTACGTTCGACCATGCCGCATGATCCCTACTGGTACAGCGATCCCGTGTTGAGGACGGGCTGAGCACTCTGGTCTCCACACAACACGACGAGGAGATTCGAGACCATCGCGGCCTTGCGTTCCTCGTCGAGTTCGACCGTGTGTTCGGCCTCGAGGCGGGCCAGGGCGGTGCCGACCATCGAGACGGCACCTTTGACGATCTGTTCGCGGGCGGCGATGACAGCGCCGGCCTGCTGACGTCGCAGCATCGCCTGGGCGATCTCGGGTGCGTAGGCGAGCTGGTTGATGCGGGTCTCGATGACGCGGATACCGGCGGACTGCACGCGGTCGTGGACCTCGGCCGAGAGCTTGGTGGTGATCTCGTCGGCATTCTGACGCAGCGACATCACTTCCGGCGCAGCGTCGTATGGGTACGAACCGGCGATGTGGCGGACCGCGGCCTCGGTTTGCACGGCGACGAACTCCTCGAAGTCGTCGACGTCGAAGACGGCGCGCGCGGTGTCCTCGACCTGCCACACGATGACCGCCGAGATCTCGATGGGGTTGCCGTCGGCGTCGTTGACCTTGGCTCTGCCCGTCTCGTGGTTGCGGATGCGGGTGGAGATCTTGCGGCGGGTGTTGAGCGGGTTCATCCAGCGCAGACCGGGTTCGCGCAGGGTGCCGGTGTACGAGCTGCCGAGGAGTTGGAGGACACGGGCCTCGTTCGGTTCGACGAGGACGAGTCCGGCGAGCGGCACGAGGGCGAGCACCACGATGACGGCGCCGGCGACGATCAGCGGAACGGTGACATCCACTGCTCCCCAGCCGATCAGACCGGCGCCGACGGCGATTGCGACCAGAGCGGCGATCAGTACCGACCAGCCGTTGGACGAGGCACCCGGCCGCTCGACGGTCACGGGCGACTGCACGACATCCATGTTCCTACCTCCCAGGATCAAAGCGATATTAAAGTGATATCACATTTCTACGGCTGCGGACAGCGTTCCCTCCGCGCACCGGCCGCGATCGCGGCATGATGAAGGACAACGATCCGAGAGGGAGGCTCGCGATGCTCGCCGACGAGGCACTCGATGCGGCCGAGGTACAGACCGCCGATGCGGCGCCGGTCGACATCGTCGTGATCGGCGCCGGGCAGGCCGGCCTGTCGACCGCCTACTTCCTCACCCGCTTCGGAGTCGCACCCGAAACAGGATTCGTCGTCCTCGACCGCTCGTTCGGCCCCGGCGGGGCATGGCAGGACCGCTGGCCATCACTGACACTGAGCACCGTCAACGGCGTCCACGACCTGCCCGGCCTCGCGTTCGCGGACGTCGTCGACACCTCCGCGGGCGAGGTTCCGGCAGCCTCTGCGGTACCGCAGTACTACGCCGCCTACGAGAAGGAGTTCGACCTTCCCGTCCACCGCCCCACCACCGTGCGGGTCGTGTGCGACCGCGGCGAGCGACTGCGGGTCGAGACCGAATCGGCCGTCTACGCGGCACGCGGCATCATCAACGCGACCGGCACCTGGGAGCGCCCCTTCGTCCCCTGGTATCCCGGCGCCGCGCGGTTCACCGGACGGCAGCTACACACCAAGGACTACCGAACGGCCGAGGAGTTCACCGGGCAGCACGTGCTCGTCGTCGGTGGCGGCATCTCCGCGGTCCAGCTCCTCGACGAGATCTCCCGCGTCACCGAGACCACCTGGGTGACGCGACGCGAACCTGCTTGGAGCGAGGAACCTTTCACGGCCGAGCGCGGTCACGCCGCCGTCGCTCTCGTGGAGGATCGGGTACGACGCGGACTGCCACCCGGATCGGTCGTCTCCGTCACCGCGCTCCCGCTCACCCCGGCGCTTCGGGCCGCGCGCGAACGCGGCGCGCTGGAGCGGTCCCCGATGTTCTCCGAGATCACCGAGACCGGCGTCCGCTGGAGCGACGGCCGGACACTCGACGTCGATGTCATCCTGTGGTGCACCGGATTCCGGAGTTCCCTCGACCATCTCGCACCGCTGTCGTTGCGCAACGCCGGTGGCGGCATCACGATGGACGGCCGGCTCGCGACCCGCGTCGCGAAGGATCCGCGCATCCATCTCGTCGGCTACGGCCCGTCGGCGTCCACGATCGGAGCGAACCGCGCCGGTCGCGCCGCGGCCCGGGAACTGGTCGACCATCTCACCGGCGAGGTGCCGCAGCAGTGAGCGGGCGGGGCGGATCGGTGCTGCTGGTCGCGCTCGCGACCACCGCCAGTCTCGTCGCATCGGCACCGGCCCTGGTCGACGTCGCACTCCCTCCCCCACCGCCGGCGCCGGTCGCTCCTTCCCCGACACCGCTGACCGCCGACGAACTCACCGCGCGCACCCTGCCGGTCGTCGTGACGATCGACGCGAGCGCGGGATGGACGGGCATGACAGGCACCGGGATCGTGATCACCCCCGACGGCACGGTCGTCACGAACCATCATGTGGTGAGCGGAGCCACCGATATCAGCGCGGTGAGCGGCGCGGACGGTCTGATCTACGACGCGGAGGTCCTCGGCTACGACCGCGAGCGCGATCTCGCCGTCCTGCGGCTCGGCACCGCGAGCGATCTTCCGGCCGCCGCGATCGCCGAGGACCTGCCGCCGGTGGGCAGCCGGGTCACGGCCTTCGGCAATTCCCAGGGCGGCGGGGTCGTCGTGGCGACCCCCGGCACCATCGTCGAGTTCGACCGCAATGTGGTGGTGCGCGACGCCACGGACGGTTCACGTCACCGCCTCACCGGGATGATCCGCACCGATGCCCCGATCCGGCCGGGTGATTCCGGCGGGCCGCTCGTCGACGAGTACGGAACGGTCGTGGGGATCAACACCGCGGGTGCGGTGCAGCGGAACATCGACACCTCGCCCGATACGACCCCCGAGGCGTACGCCGTGCCCATCACCGAGGCGATCACCGTCGTCGAGCAGGTGCGGACGGGAGTGAGCGAAGGGTCGGTGCACGTGGGCCCGACGCCCCGGCTGGGCGCGAGCGTCACCACCGCCCGCAAGGACGGGCAGGATCTCGGGGCCGAGGTGCTGTGGGTGTCCTACGACAGTCCCGCCTATCACGCCGGTCTCGACGCCGGCGACGTCGTGGTGTCGTTCGACGGGGAGCGCGTCTCGTCGACCGGAGAACTCGAGGAACGTCTGCTCCGTCACCGTCCCGGCGACGTCGTGTCGATCGAGTGGACCACCGAGAACGACGAAAGACGTTCCGCAGACATCGTTCTCGAAGTCGGACCCGCACGCTGACGGCGACGCTCACGGAAAAATCGTTTGATCGGTCACCCGGGGGGCGAAGACACTTGACCTCGAGTCGCCTCGAGGTCGCAAGATCTCATCGGACCGTCCGACGACCGGGGGAACGCGATGAGCAACCACACCGCATCACCGACGCACCGGCGTCCGCGCCTGGCGCGCGGACCCGTGCGGCCGTTCGCTCATCCGCAGTACCGCCTGCTGATCCTGGCGCTCGCCGCGGGACTGCTGTCCGTGGGCACCTGGCTCATCGCGGTGGTGTGGCAGGTCGTCGAGATGGGTGGCGGTCCGGCCGAACTGTCCTCGGTCGCAGTGGGGCCTGCCGTGGGCATGCTCCTCGTCGCACTTCTCGGGGGTGTGCTCGCCGATCGGATCCCGCAGCGCACCCTGCTCCTCGCGACGTACATCGTCCGGGCGGTGCTGGTCGCGGTGACGGCTGCGCTCGCCGTGAACGGATCGATCGCCTTCTGGCATCTCACCGTCGTGGGTTTCGCACTCGGGCTCGCCAACGGTGTCCAGTTCCCGGCCTATTCGGCACTGTTGCCGTCCATCGTCCCGCCGCAGGACCTGCTCGCCGCCAACGGTGTCGAGGGCGTGCTCCGGCCGACGCTCGTGCAGGCGGCTGGTCCGGCGGCGGCGAGCGCCGTCGTGGCGGCCTCGTCCCCCGCCGTCGCCATGTGCACCGTCGCGCTCCTCGAGGTGGTCGGGGCATTGTGCATCCTCGCGATGCACCCGACCGTGGTCCGCTGCGACGACACGCGGACCGGAGGGTCGAGCGGATTCCGTTCCGTGCTCGACGATCTCGCGGAGGGTGTGCGGTTCACCGTGCGCACGCGGTGGTTGCTCGGAACGCTCCTGTTCGGGTCCGTCGCGGTCTTCTGCGTGCTGGGACCGATCGAGGTGCTGATCCCGTTCGCGATCCGCGAGGCGACCGGGGGCGGGCCGTTGCAGCACGCGATGGTGATGGCCGGTTTCGGTGTCGGTGGGGCAGTCGGGTCGATGCTCGTGGCGTCGCTGCGGCTGCCGAGGCGCTATCTCACCGTCCCGCTTCTGATGTGGGGGCTGGGCTGCGTCCCCCTCGCCGTCATCGGGGTCTCCGGATCGGTACCGATCATGATCGCCGCGGTGTTCGTCGTCGGCGCGCTGTTCAACGCCGGATCCGTCGTGTGGGGAACGCTGCTGCAACGGCGGGTGCCCGCGCACCTGCTCGGTCGGGTCTCGAGTCTCGACTTCTTCGTCTCGATCGTGTTCATGCCGCTGTCCATGGCCGTGGCCGGGCCGCTGGCCCTCACGGTCGGGCTCGCGCCGACCTTCGCGATCGCCGGGTTGGTGCCGGCCGTCGCCGCGGTGATCGTGATCGTCGCGGCCCGGACGCGGCGCGACGAGATCGACAATCCACTCGACGCCGTCCCGGTGGGCGACGATGGGATCGTGCCCGCGGAGTGCGGCGGCTGAGGGGCCGCTCGTGGCCGGTACCGACCCGCGCCGGACCTCGGATTCGTCGCACCCGGGATACTCGGAGCGTGAGCGCAACACTTCGTATCAACGGCCTGTCGGCCTCCCGCGGGGAACGTGTCCTGTTCGACGGACTCGATCTCACCGTCGCACCCGGCGATGTGATCGGCCTCGTGGGGGCCAACGGCGCCGGGAAATCGACGCTGCTCACGACCCTCGCAGGGATCGGTGACGCCGATGTCACCGGCTCGGTGGTCCTCAGCCCGCCCGACGCCACCATCGGCTATCTCGCCCAGGAACCCGAACGGGTGCCGGGCGAGACGATCCTCGGTTTCCTCGCACGTCGCACGGGTGTCGCGGCGGCAGAACACGTCATGAACGCCGCTGCCGAGCGACTCGGCGACTCCGACGAGGACGAGTACACCCCGGCGCTCGAACGGTGGCTGGCGCTCGGCGGGGCCGACCTCGCCGAGCGCGCCGAGAAGGTGATCGACGACCTCGGCCTGGAAGCGGGCCTCGACGCTCCGATGACGGCGCTCTCCGGTGGCCAGGCCGCCCGCGCCGGGCTGGCGGCACTGCTGCTGTCGCGCTACGACGTGCTCCTGCTCGACGAACCGACGAACGACCTGGATCTGGCCGGCCTCGAACGACTCGAACGCTTCGTGGACGAGACACGCACGGCATTGGTGGTCGTCAGCCACGACCGCGAATTCCTCGCGCGCACGGTGACGGGCATCGTCGAACTCGATCCCGTGCAGCAGCAGATCTCGGTCTACGAGGGCGGGTACGAGGCGTATCTCGTCGAGCGCGAGGTGGCGCGCCGACACGCGCGCGAACAGTACGAGGAGTTCGCCGACACCAAGTCGCAGCTCGAGGAACGCGCCCGGATGCAACGCAACTGGCTCGAACACGGCGTCCGCAACGCGCGCCGCAAGTCCAAGGACAACGACAAGATCGGACGCAAGCACCGCGCGGAGGCCACCGAGAAGCAGGCGGCGAAGGCGCGTCAGACGCAGCGGCGCATCGAGCGGCTCGACGTCGTCGAGGAGCCGCGCAAGGAATGGGAACTGCGCATGTGCATCGCCGCCGCCCCACGCAGCGGCACGGTGGTCGCGACCCTCGGCGAAGCCGTCGTCCAGCGGGGCGACTTCGTCCTCGGGCCGATCACCACGCAGGTCGAGTGGGGCGAACGCATCGTCGTCACCGGCCCGAACGGCGCCGGGAAGTCTACGCTGCTCCGATTGCTGCTCGGCACGATCGAACCGGATACCGGTCGCGCGTCGCTGGGGTCGGGTGTTCTCGTCGGCGAGATCGATCAGGCCCGCAGCCTGTTCGAGGGGGACGAACCGCTGGTCGAGGCGTTCGGGCGCAACGTGCCCGACTGGCCGGACGCCGACGTGCGGACCCTGCTGGCGAAGTTCGCCCTCAAAGGGCACCACGTCCTGCGGACGGCGTCGTCGCTGTCGCCGGGCGAACGCACCCGCGCGGGACTCGCACTGCTGCAGGCACGCGGCGTCAATCTGCTGGTGCTCGACGAACCCACCAACCACCTGGATCTGCCGGCGATCGAGCAACTCGAGCAGGCCGTCGACAGTTTCGAGGGAACCCTACTGCTGATCACGCACGATCGCCGCATGCTGGAGACCACACGGACGACACGTCGATGGATGCTCGACGACGGGAAGCTGAGCGAGGAGTTGATGTAGATGGGTGGAAGCGTGCGCGTGGACAGCTGGACGTGGTCGGTCCGGCTGTTCAAGACCCGGTCCGCCGCGGCGAGCGCGTGCCGCGCCGGGCACGTCCGCGTCGACGGTGTGACGGCCAAGCCGTCGACGCCGGTGACGATCGGAGCCGAGGTCCGCGTACGCGCGCACGGAACGGAGAAGATCGTCGAAGTCACCCAGCTCGTGAACAAGCGCGTGGGTGCACCGATCGCCGCGACCGCCTACATCGATCACAGTCCCCCGCCTCCACCGAAGGAGATCCTCGCGGCGCTCCCCCGCCGCGACCGCGGGGCGGGCCGTCCGACGAAGAAGGAACGCCGCGAACTCGACCGTCTCCGCGGTTTCGCCGACGACGACTGACAACACTACGACATATCGATCCATCCTCTCCCATTGACAAAGCGTTGGGTTTTCACAACACTTTGTTCCATGAGTCCGGTACGTCGTGGGGAAGCTCTCCCCATCTACAACCGCATCCGCGTCCTGCGCGCGGAGCGTGGCATGAGCCGCGCACAACTGGCCGCGCTCATCGATGTGAACCCGCAGACCGTCGGAGCACTCGAACGCGGCGACCACTATCCGAGCCTCGATCTCGCCTTCCGCATCTGCGATGTCTTCGGACTACCGGTCGAAGCCGTCTTCTCCCGTACCGAGTTCACGCCGTTGTCGACCGAGCTGTACAAGCCCCGGAAGGAGGCCTGAGATGACCACAGAATCCCTGCTCGATCGCTACGAGGAGTACCGCACCCGCAGGTTCCTGAAGAACGAGGAGATCACCGGGGGGTGGATGCCGAACTGGCGTACCCGCCGTCGCCGCCGCATCCTCGCCGTCGCCGTCATGGTGCTGATCGCGCTGATGTTCGTCGCGTCGATCGCGTCGTACTTCACGATGGCGGCGGCGATCGCCTGGCTGCCGGTGACGCTGGTGTTCCTGCCCACTTGGACGTGTCTGCAGATCGTGTCGGGAAGGCAGTCCGATGCACCCCGTCGCGCCCTCGATGAACGCGAGATCGCCGAGCGCAACAGCGCCCGCTCGATCGGTCTGTCCGTGGCGCAGGGCCTGCTGATGATCCCGATCTTCGCGTTGCTGTGGAGCCCGGCGATCGACTCGATCGACCATCGGGCACTCGCCTATTCCGCAGGCGGATTCGCTCTCGCCTCGATACTGTTCAGCGGTTGCCTGCCCGCTGTTCTGCTCGCCTGGACCCGCCCCGACGACGATCCGGAGGACCTGCTGTGACACTGACGATCGACAATCTCTCGAAGCGCTACGGCGACACGGTCGCTCTCGACGGCGTGAGTTTCGAAGTCCGCCCCGGCGAATTGTTCGGTTTCGTCGGCAGCAACGGCGCCGGCAAGACCACCACTATGCGGATCACCCTCGGCGTCCTGGCCGCCGACTCCGGCGAGGTCCGCATCGACGGGAAGCCGGTCGACCTCGAGATGCGCCGCAACATCGGGTACATGCCCGAGGAACGCGGCCTGTATCCGAAGATGAAGGTCGGCAAGCAACTGTCCTATCTCGCTCGGCTGCACGGCCTTTCGAAGTCGGAGGCGTCGGAGGCGGTGCAACGGTGGACCGAACGGCTCGGCATCGCAGAACGTCTCGGCGACACCGTCGACGCCCTGTCGCTCGGCAACCAGCAGCGCGTGCAGCTCGCCGCGGCTCTCGTGCACGACCCGAAGGTCCTCGTCCTCGACGAGCCGTTCTCCGGCCTCGACCCGGTAGCCGTCGACGTCATGAGCGACGTCCTGCTCGAGAAGGCGAAAGATGGCGTGCCGGTGGTGTTCTCGAGCCACCAGCTCGACCTCGTCCAGCGCCTGTGCGACCGCGTGGGCATCATCGGCGCAGGTCGGATGCGCGCCGTGGGCACCGTCGACGACCTGCGGTCCAAGGGCGACGCGCTCCTCGTCGTCCACGCGCCGCAGGCACCCCGAGGCTGGGCGCACGGTCTGCCGGGCGTCACGCACGCCGAGTACGAGGACGAGCGCACCGTGCTCACCGTCACCCCCGGCGCCGACGACCAGCTGATCCTCAAGGCGGCCCTGGCCACCGGCCCGGTCCACGAGTTCTCGCTCCGACGCCCATCCCTGACCGAGCTGTTCCGAGAGGTGGTTTCCGCATGAGCGCCCCGTTGAGCAACGCCCGCGCGGTCGGTCTCGTCGCGTCGCGCGAGTTCGTCACGCAGGTTCAGAAGAAGAGCTTCCTGATCAGCAACGCGATCATCCTCGTCGCGATCGTCGTCGGTATCGTCGCCACCTCGATCCTGTCCGGCGGCGACGACGACCGGCCCACCGTCGGAGTCGTGGGGGCGCCCGCGCTGCAGACGACGATCGAGTCGCTCGGCGAGACCGTCGGCACTCCGCTCGAGGTCTCCGACGTTCCCGACGCCGCCACCGCCCGTGAGCAGGTGTCCTCCGGCGATCTCGACGTCGCGCTCGTCCCCGGCGACGGCGCATCCGTCACAGCGATCACCGAATCGGAACTCGGCACCGACGTCCGCGCGGTCGTCGAGGCCGCTGTCGTGCAGCAGGCCCAGGTCGCCGCGCTGACCGACCGCGGCGTCGATCCCGCCGCGGTCGCGGCCGACGTCTCGGCGGCGACCGTGACCGTCGACGCCATCGACCCGCCGGACCCCGAACAGGGACAACGCATCATCCTCTCGATCATCGCGGTGATCCTGCTGTACATGCAGATCCTGATGTTCGGCATGTACGTCGCGATGGGTGTCGTCGAGGAGAAGTCCTCGCGTGTCGTCGAACTGCTGCTGTCCACGCTGCGTCCCCTGCAACTGCTGTGGGGCAAGATCCTCGGCATCGGCGCGGTCGGGCTCCTGCAACTCACCGCCTACGGCGCGGTCGGTGTCGGCACGGCGCTCGCCACCGACACCCTCACGATCACCGGCACCGCCCTCGGCGTGCTCGCCGGCACCCTCGGCTGGTTCGTCCTCGGCTTCGCGTTCTTCGCCGTCCTCTACGCGGCGGCGGGGTCGATGGTGTCGCGGCAGGAGGACGTCAATTCCACCTCGGGTCCGCTGGTGATGCTGATTCTCGCGATGTTCTTCGCGGCGTTCTCGTCGGTCGACGACCCCGAGGCCGGATGGAGCACCACGCTGAGCTGGATCCCGCCGTTCTCCGCGATCCTCATGCCGCTGCGCATCGCGGCGGGCGTGGCCACGCCGGTGCAGATCGTCGGCACCATCGTGCTGATGGTCGCCGCGATCGCGATGCTCAGTGTGATCGCCGCGCGCATCTACCAGCGGTCGATCCTGCGCATCGGCCGGACGGTCACGTGGAAGGAAGCGCTCGGCCGATAGCCGATCCCACAACGAGGGGGAGGATATATGCGGTGTGTCGCAAGAACACGCACATGTCCTCCCCCTCGTTCGCGCCGGTATAGGTTGACCGCGACGGACGAGGACAGGTGGAGGCGACGTGGCCGGTAGCAGGATCTCGGCGCAGGAGTTCATCGACAAGGTGCTCGACCCGGGAAGCTTCGTCTCCTGGGACGTTCCGCCGATCGATGTCGGGGCCGGCGAGAAGTACCTCGCCGATCTGGACAGGGCCGCCGAGAAGTCCGGGGTCGACGAATCCGTGCTCACCGGTTCGGGCACCGTCCACGGCCGCCGGGTCGCTCTGATCGTGTGCGAATTCTCCTTCCTCGCAGGCTCGATCGGTGTCGCCGCCGCCGAACGCATCGTCACCGCCGTCGAACGCGCGACCGCCGAGGGACTGCCCCTGCTCGCGTCGCCCACCTCGGGTGGCACCCGCATGCAGGAGGGCACCCTCGCCTTCGTGCAGATGGTGAAGATCGCCGCCGCCGTCGCTGCGCACAAGGCCGCACATCTCGGTTATCTCGTGTACCTGCGCAATCCGACGACGGGCGGGGTGTTCGCGTCGTGGGGGTCGCTCGGGCACGTCACTGCCGCCGAACCGGGCGCGCTCGTCGGGTTCCTCGGTCCGCGCGTCTACAAGGCGCTCTACCAGGAGAACTTCCCCGAGGACGTCCAGACCGCGGAGAACCTGTACCGCAAGGGCGTGATCGACGGGGTCGTGCCCCTCGGCGGTGTGCGTCAGGTCGTGCACCGGCTGCTGCGCGTACTCGTCGAGGGCAACCGGCCCGAGGTGACGTCGAGTCCGGCGATCACCACCGTCGACGACGTGCCCGACATCCCGGCCTGGCATTCGGTAATGCTCAGCCGACGGCCCGAACGGCCCGGTATCCGGCAGTTGCTGCGTCACGCCGCCTCCGCGCAGGTCCCCCTGTCCGGGACCGGTGAGGGCGAATCCGATCGCACCGTCCTGCTCTCCCTCGCCCGGTTCCGCGGCGTGTCGTGTGTGATGTTCGGCCAGGACCGTGCGGGACAGTCACCCGAACGCACGATGGGGCCGGGAGCACTGCGCGAGGCCCGCCGCGCGATGCGTCTCGCCGACGAACTGCGCCTGCCGCTCGTGCTCGTCATCGACACCCTCGGCGCGTCGCTGTCGAAGGAGGCAGAGGAACGCGGGCTCGCACCCGAGATTGCCCGCTGCCTGGCCGATCTCGTCACTCTGCCCACCCCGACGGTGTCGGTGCTGCTCGGTCAGGGAACCGGAGGCGGCGCGCTCGCCCTGCTGCCCGCCGACCGCGTGTTGTGCGCGCAGCACGGCTGGCTCGCCCCGCTCCCGCCCGAAGGCGCGAGTGCGATCGTGCACCGCGACACCGCCCACGCACCGGCCATGGCGCAGGATCAGGGGATTCGCTCCCGCGATCTGCTGCGCAACGGTGTCGTCGACGCGATCGTCCCCGAGCATCCCGATGCCACCGAGGAACCCGTCTCGTTCGTCAAGCGGGTCGGTGCTGCGGTCGCCCGCGAACTCGCGATCCTCACCGACGAGCCCGCGGAGGACCGCTACCGGCGACGGATCGAGCGGTACCGCAAGCTCGGCGTGCACTCCTGACCCGGCGCGATCCGGATCAGCTCGAACCCGCCACCGCCCCGCCGGCCGCGACGGCGGCCATCATGGCCGCGTTGACGGATGCGACGGCGTCGCGCACCGCCTCGGCCGCCCACTCGCCCTGCGCGATCACCTTCGCTCGTTTCTTCACTGCCCGCTTGTCGGCGTCCGGGAACACCTTCGGCGCCGCATCCGCCGCCGACAGCAGCGCGATCAGCGCCGCGGTGCGTGGCTCCGGGGTCAGGCCGTCGATCAACGCCGCGCGGATCAGGTCGCGGACGCGCTGCTCGTGGGTGGAATCGATCGCGGGCCACTTCTTCGTCGGGAACACGCCGAGGATCCTCCCGCGCTCCTCCGAGACCCAGCCCTGCTCGACGACCCGCGCGAGAAGCTTCTCCTGCAGGTCCTTCTGCAGTTTCTCGATGGCCGACGTCGGCTTCAGCGGCCTGCCCGAGCCGAGACGCTCGACTGCCTCGGCAAGGATCGGATCGGCGGGTCGTGCCTCGGTGCGTATCGCGATCCGCCCCTTCTTCACCTGCTCCCCCTCGGTGTCGACCGCCACCACGTCGTCGAGGGCGAGTTCGAGGAGCACCGCACCCGCGAGAACGCGGGGCAGTTTCACTCCGTCGACGAGAGGCTTTCCCGATTCGTCGTCCAGAAGCAGGAGCAGCAGGTCTTCCGCGATCGAGGTCATGCGGCTCAGGGTAGGCACTTCGTCCGTTCGTCGCCTGGTCGTGTCCGTCCGACGCAGACCTGCAGCCACCCCCTTGCAGGTCACATAGAGTGGTTCGGGCCACAACCGCCGTCGAGGAAGGACACGAACGATGGGCTCGTACGAGGAGGCGTTCCGTCGGAGCACCGAGGATCCGGAGGGATTCTGGCTCGAGGCCGCCCGCGCGGTCGAGTGGGAGAGCGCGCCGACGCGAGCTCTCGACGACTCGGCGGCACCGTCGTACAAGTGGTTCCCGGACGGCACCCTGAACACCAGCGTCAACGCACTCGACCGGCACGTGGACGCCGGCAACGGCGACCGCCCGGCCCTGATCTGGGATTCGGCGATGGTTCCGGCCAAGCGCACCTACACCTACGCCGAACTGCTCGACGAGGTCGCGAAGTTCGCCGGTGTGCTGCGCGACCAGGGTGTCGCCGCCGGCGACCGCGTCATCGTCTACATGCCGATGATCCCCGAGGCCGCCATCGCGATGCTCGCCTGCGCCCGCATCGGGGCGGTGCACTCGGTGGTGTTCGGCGGGTTCGCCGCGAAGGAACTCGCGACCCGCATCGACGACGCCACGCCGGTCGTGCTCGTCACCGCCTCCGGTGGTCTCGAACCCGGCCGCACCGTCGAGTACCTGCCGATCGTCGAGCAGGCGATCGGCCTGTCGCCGACCCCGCCGCACACCGTGATCGTGAAGAACCGCGAGCAGATCCCCGGATCGGCGGCCGACTACCAGACGTCCTCGGCGGCGTGGTTCGACTGGGACGAGCTGTGCGCCGACGCGTCCCCTGCGGAGCCCGTGACGGTCGCGGCGACCGACCCGCTCTACATCCTCTACACCTCCGGCACCACCGGGAAGCCCAAGGGCGTGGTCCGCGACAACGGTGGGCACGCCGTGGCCCTGACGTGGTCGATGCGCAACATCTACGACATCGATCCGGGCGACGTGTGGTGGACCGCGTCCGATGTGGGCTGGGTGGTCGGCCACTCCTACATCGTCTACGGCCCGCTGCTGGTCGGAGCAACGACGGTGATGTACGAGGGCAAGCCCGTCGGCACCCCCGATGCGGGTGCGTTCTGGCGGATCATCGCCGAGAACGGCGTCAAGGCACTGTTCACCGCTCCCACGGCGATTCGCGCTGTGCGCAAGGCGGATCCGAACGCCGAGGAACTGAAGAAGTACCCCATCGACTCGCTGCAGACGCTCTTCGCCGCCGGTGAGCGCCTCGACCCCGACACCTACCACTGGGCGACGAAGGTGCTCGGCCGCCCGGTGGTCGACCACTGGTGGCAGACCGAGACGGGCTGGGCGATCGCGGCGAATCTGCGCGGGCTCGAGGCGATGCCGCTCAAGGCCGGCTCCCCCACCGTCCCCGTGCCGGGCTACCGGGTCGAGATCGTCGACGGAGAGGGCAAGCCCGTCGATCCGAACACCGAGGGCAACATCGTCATCCGCCTGCCGTTGCCGCCGGGCACACTGGCCGGCCTGTGGCAGGACGACGACCGGTACCGCCGGTCGTACCTCGACACCTTCCCCGGTTACTACCTCACCGGCGACTCGGGCTATGTCGACGAGGACGGCTACGTCTTCGTCCTCGGCCGGTCCGACGACGTGATCAACGTTGCCGGGCACCGGCTCTCGACCGGCAGCATGGAGGCCGTGGTGGCCTCGCATCCCGCTGTCGCCGAATGCGCCGTGGTGGGCATCCGCGACGAATTGAAGGGCCAGCGCCCCTCGGGTTACGTGGTGCTCAAGGCCGGTGTGGAGATCGAGCCCGAGACCCTGCGTCAGGAACTCGTCACGATGGTCCGCGACCAGATCGGTGCGGTCGCGACCTTCCGCGACGTGACCGTGGTCCAGGCCCTGCCGAAGACGCGCTCCGGCAAGATCCTCCGCAAGACCATGCGGCAGATTGCCGACCACGAGGAGTACACCGTGCCGTCGACGATCGAGGACCCGGCCGTGCTCGACGCGCTGAAGGAACAGCTCGGCGGCTGACGGCACGCCCCGCTGAGCCTGCACACAGCAGCGGACGGATACTCGGTGCAGAACACGAGTATCCGTCCGCTCGAGTACGCCTACGTCACTTCTTCCGTCTGCGCCTCACAAGCACCAGCACGAGCACGGCCGCAAGGACCCCGCCGGCCACCGCGATCAGATCGGGCCGGTTGCGGACTTCCTGGGCCCGTTCAGCCGCGGACTGCTTGACCCGGGTGGGCACGTCGAGTCTGTCGGTGAGTTCGCCGACGGTCGCGGCGAGTTCGGCCCGTTGACGTTCGATGTCGGCCACCTCGTCCGGACGACCACCGTTGTCGGATGCGGTCACTTCGTTGCTCCCTTCGCGGCGTCGATGTCGGCGCGGACACTGGCGACCGTGCGTTCCGGCACGGGCGGTGCGGCGTTCTTCGCCTTCGAGGCACCGACCGCGGCGAGGATGCCACCGACCGCGAGCACCACGAGCGCGACGATGAGGGCCGCGAGCCACGGTTCGACGGCGGTGGCGAGGCCGAGCACGGCCGTCGCGATCAGGGTCGCCAGACCGAGGAACAACAGGATCGCTCCCGCACCCGAGATCCCCACGCCCACACCGATGCGGGTGCCTTTGGACTTGACTTCCTCGAGCGCGTGCGAGACCTCGGTCCGCACGAGGGTCGAGACCTGTTCGGTGAGCCGCTCGGTGAGTTCGACAGTGGACAGGTTCTTCGGTTGCTCGGCTACGGGGCGCGCATTGCCGGGTGTCGTCATCGCGGATTCCTTTCCGTCGTGGGCCCGGTAGGGCCCACGGGGTCGGCCGCCTCTCCGGAGGAGCCGTCGGCGCTGTGGGCTTCGCGCAGCTTCCGCCCGTGCTCGACGAGTTCCTCCAGCTTGGCGGCGTTCTTCTCGCTCGCGCGCGAATCACGTTCGGGCAGTTGCAATGTCTTCTCGGCAGGCATACCGGCCTGCAGCTGGCGGCCACGTTCCATCTCGGCGTCGAACTCGGCACCGAACAACAAGGCCAGATTGGTGATCCACAACCACAACAGGAAGATCACCGCACCGGCGAGTGAGCCGTAGGTCTTGTTGTAGCTGCCGAAATTCGAGACGTAGAAGGCGAATGCCACCGAAGCCACGATCCACACGACGATCGCGATGAGCGATCCGAGGCTGACCCAGCGGAACTTCGGCTGGGACACGTTGGGCGTCGCGTAGTACAGCACCGCGACGATCATGACCACCAGCGCAAGCATCACGGGCCACTTGACGATGTTCCACACCGTCACGGCGGTGTCGCCGAGGCCGATGACGTCGCCGATCGTGCGTGCGACCGGGCCGCTGATCACGAGCATCAGGGCGGTCGTCCCGGCGGCCACCAGGGCCACAGCGGTGATCAGCAGCATCAGCGGACGCAGCTTCCAGACGGGCCGGCCCTCTTCGATCTCGTAGATCCGGTTCATGGCGCGGCCGAAGGCGCCGACATATCCCGAGGCCGACCACAGCGCGCCGAGAATACCGACGATCAGGGCGAATCCGGCTGTCGGTGCGGACACGAGCTGTTCGATCGGTCCTCGCAGGGTGTCGACGGCGGAGGACGGGCCGAGGTCCTCGACCATGCCGAGCACGGTGTCGACCGTCGTCTGTCCCTGGCCGAACACGCCGAGCAACGAGACCACGACGAGCAGCGCAGGGAACAGCGACAGGACGGCGTAGTACGTCAGTGCGGCTGCGAGATCGGTGCACTGGTCCCGACTGAACTCCCGAATCGTCCTGCGCAGCACATATTTCCACGACGGCGTGGACAGATCGGTCGGTGAGTCGGGTTTGCGCGGGTCATCGGGGGCGAGGGTGGCACCCGACGATCCATCACCTCTGTGCTCGGCGTCCATACTGCGGCGGGTACCCCACCTCGCACACCGACCAAACTCACAGCCGCACCGCGGCCGAACCACAGCCGCATCGGTGTGACGGCCGTACGATTCGGCTCATGGCCGACACCCCACTCGAAGGATCCGCCGACGGTTTCGCGGGCATCGCCTCGCAGCTCGACTACCCGATGTTCATCGTCACCGCATTCGACGGCGAGGAACGCAGCGGTTGCCTGATCGGTTTCGCGACCCAGTCCGCGATCGATCCGGCCCGCTTCCTGGTGGCGCTGTCGAACAAGAACCGGACCTACCGGGTGGCGTCGAAGGCGAAGCACCTCGCCGTGCACGTCCTGACCCCGGCAGACCGCGAACTGGCAGCGCTGTTCGGCGAGCACACCGGCGACGACATCGACAAGTTCGACCGCTGCTCGTGGCACGAGGGACCCCACGCACTACCCGTGCTGGACGGCCCGCGCGCGTGGTTCGTCGGCCGGATCCTCGAGACCTTCACGACCGGCGACCACGGCGGTTTCCTCCTCGAACCCGAACGCGGTGAGCTCCGTGGCGACCTGGACCGCCTCATGACCTTCAAGTCCGTGGGTGATCTCGACGCCGGGCACGGCGCGTGACGTGCATCCGGCGGGCGGGAGTGGTCTGATCGGCGTCATGCGACGACTCGACGGCACCGATGCGACGCAGCACGTGGACGACACGGCGCTGCGCGCTCTCTACGCCTATCCCGACGACCTGTCCCGGCCGTGGATGCGGATCAACTTCGTGTCCTCCCTCGACGGAGCCGTGGCGGTCGAGGGACGATCGGGCGCCCTCGGCTCGCCCGCCGACAAGAAGGTCTTCGGGCTGCTGCGCGAACTCGCCGATGTGATCCTCGTGGGCGCAGGCACCGTGCGGGCCGAGAACTACGGCGGCGCGAGGACCAGCGAGGCCCTGCGCGTGCGCCGCGAGGAGGCCGGACTCGCTCCGATACCGCCGGTCGCGGTGGTGACCGCCTCGTGCGACCTGCCGCCCGACCTGCGTCTGTTCACCGACACAACGATCCCGCCCGTGGTCTTCACGACCGCACGGGCCCCCGAGACCGCCCGGCGCGCGGTGGAGGCCGCCGGAGGCGACGTCCGCGTCATCGCTGACGCAGTGATCGACGGCCCCTCCCTGCTCGCGGCGATCGGCGAGGCGGGATGGCTCCGGGTGCTGTGCGAGGGCGGACCGAATCTGTTCGGCCGCATGATCGAGGACGGCGTCGTCGACGAGCTGTGTCTGACCTGGGCTCCGGTCCTGGCCGCCGGCAGCGCCGCGCGTATCGCGCATTCGCCGACGGCCGCTCTGACACCCCTGCAACGTGCGCACCTGGTGTGCGACGACGACGGCACCCTGCTCACCCGCTGGGTGCGACCCGATGCTCTGGAAGGAGACACGCATGGCCGATGACGACGTGGTGGAGGGGACGGACACCTCCGACGAGTTGATCGAGCAGCTGGCACAGCTCGCCTCCGACAAGGAGCTGACGCTCGGCTGCGCGGAGTCGCTCACCGCGGGCACGCTCGCAGCCCGCCTGGGTGCCGCGAAGGGCAGCTCCGACTGGTTCCGCGGCGGCATCGTCGCGTACTCGCGCGAGGTCAAGTACGGCCTGCTCGAGGTTCCGGAGGGCCCCGTCGTGTCCGAGAGCGCGGCCCGCACGATGGCGGAGAGCACCTCCCGCCTCCTGGGCGCGGACATCGTTGTTGCCGTGAGCGGAGCCGGTGGGCCCGACCCGCAGGACGGCCGCCCGCCAGGCACGGTGTGCTTCGCGACGACCGGTCCGGACGGCACCCGCAGCGAGGAGCAGCGCTTCGACGGTGATCCCCAGGACGTGCTCGCGAGGACGGTGCGTCACGCCCTGTCGTTGCTCGTCGAGCGCGCATCCGCCTGAAAATCGGATGCGATCTTCCACCCGCGGGCCTAACGTGACGAACATGCGCGTCGTCTTCACGAAGGGCCCCGGGATCGGGTACGAGATCGCGGTGCACCGCGACATCGGTCCGGAGCTCGCTCCGCGCAACGGCCCGGGCGGTCACCCCTATCTCCCCCACGACCTCGTGCACCTGCTGGTCGAGAACGAGGCGGGTATCGAACTCGGTGTCTTCGGGCAGTTGGCCGCGGGCGACAACGGCATGTTCTGGCCCGTCGACAATGCGGAGCGGACCAGAGCGGGTCGGCGTCGGCGCTCGAAGAAGCATGCGATGCCGCCGCGCGCGGAGGCCGACATGATCAGGTCGGAGACACTGGCGCGCATCGCCGTTCCCGTCTGGGAGGCGCGACGCGGCCTGGCGTCGGGCCTTCCGGCATATGTGTCCGCGCACGATATCACCCCGGTGGTCGACCGGATCGTCGACACCTTCGACGACTACGCCGACCGGTGGCATGCGCTACCGGTCGGCGGGTCGGTGACGGTCATCTGGAAGGTGTCGTTACAGAACCGACGGTGACACGTCGAGGGTGGTGCGGTCGAGGCTTGCGAGCAGATCGAACTGCGGACCGGTCCTGGGCAGTTCGAAACGGAAGAAATACCGTGCGGCGGCGCGCTTCCCGTCGAAGAAGTCGCCCTCGCGGTCGCCCACCGCGAGAAGCTGCTCGAGCCACATCCACGCCACCACCACGTGCCCGACGGCTTCGAGGTAGACCGACGAGTTGGCCAGGGCCACAGCGGGATCGCCGGTGGACCACAGCGTCGCGGTCGTCTCCGCGACGCGCGCCACGGCCGCGCCCAACTGCTGGGCGTAGGCGGCGGCGTCGCCCCCGGCCTGCGTCGCCCGCGCGATCGTCTCGCCCACCGCTTCGCCGAGCAGCGCGAGAGCGGCACCGCCCTGCATGATCACCTTGCGGCCGAGTAGGTCGAGGCCCTGGATGCCGTGCGTGCCTTCGTGAATGGGGTTGAGTCGGTTGTCGCGGTAGAACTGCTCGACGTCGAACTCGCGGGTGTAGCCGTAGCCGCCGAGCACCTGGATCGCGAGGCTGTTGGCTTCGAGGCACCACTGCGACGGCCAGGACTTCGCGATGGGCGTGAGCAGGTCCAGCAGCAGACCGGCGCGGGTGCGCTCGTCGTCGCTCTCGGCGGTGCGCTGCACGTCGACGAGCTTCGAGCAGTACAACCCCAGCGCGAGAGCGCCTTCGACATAGGACTTCTGCGCCAACAACATTCGTCGCACATCGGCGTGTTCGACGAGCGGCACCTGCGGCGAGGCCGGATCCTTGGCGCCGAGCGGCCGGCCCTGCGTGCGGGTACGGGCGTAGTCGAGCGACTGCAGGTACCCGGCGTAGCCGAGGGAGGTGGCGAGGAAGCCGACGCCGATCCGGGCCTCGTTCATCATGTGGAACATGTACGACAGGCCCTTGTGCGGCTCACCGAGCAGGTAGCCGACCGCACCGGCCTCGCCGCCGGGGGTGTGGACACCCTCGCCGAAGTTGAGCAGAGTGTTGGTGGTGCCGCGGTTGCCCATCTTGTGGTTGAGGCCGACGAGCGCGACGTCGTTGCGTTCGCCGAGCGTGCCGTCGGCCTCAACGAGGAATTTCGGGACGATGAACAGCGAGATGCCCTTCACCCCGTCCGGCCCGCCGGGGATCTTGGCGAGGACGAGGTGGACGATGTTCTCGGTGAGTTCGTGGTCGCCGCCGGAGATCCACATCTTGGTGCCGGTCAGCCGGTAGGTGCCGTCGGCGGCGGGCACGGCCCTGGTGGTGATGTCGGCGAGCGACGAACCGGCCTGCGGTTCGGACAGGCACATGGTGCCGAAGAAGCGGCCCTCGAGCATCGGCGGCACGAATGTCTCGATCTGCTCGTCGCTGCCGTGGGTGACCAGCAGGTTCGCGTTGGCTGCGGTGAGGAAGGGATACGCCGAGGTGCCGGCGTTCGCGGCCTGGAACCACGCCATCGAGGCACGTTGCACGGCGACCGGCAGTTGCATGCCGCCGTGCTCCTCGTCGAACCCGCCGGCGAGTAGTCCCGCCTTGCAGAACAGGTCGAGCGCGTCCTTGACCTCGGGGATGATCTCGACGCGACCGTCCTCGCCGATGCGAGGCTCCTGAGCGTCGCCCTTCTTGTTGTGGGTAGCGAAGTGCTTGGTGGCGATGTCGGCGCTCAGGTCGAGTACGGCGTCGAAGGTCTCCCGTGAATGCTCGGCGAAGCGGTCGCGAGCGGTGAGGGACTCGATGTCGAGCCAGTCGTACAGGAGGAAGTCCAGGTCGCGGCGGGACAGGACTGGAGAAGGCATCGAGGATCCTTTCGGGCGACTCGGATATCGGCCGTAGCAGGAACGAACTCAGCAGGAACGAACTAAGCGCTCACTCAGTAGACCAACGACGGTGCATGATGTCAACGACGCCTTCTCCGCGACCCGCAGGACGGACCCCGTGACCGACACACCCGAGCAGACCCCCGACGCCTCTCTTGTCGCAGCGCTCCCGAGCGGTGGATCCGAGGTCGCGCGCCGGCTGGTCGCCTCCGCGGTGGAGTCCTTCGCACGCCGCGGCTACCACGCGACCACCACCCGAGACATCTCCGTCGGCGCAGGATTGAGCCCCGCAGCGCTCTATGTGCACTTCCCGTCCAAGGAGGCCGTGCTCTTCGAGGCCGGCCGCAACGGGCACCTCCACGTCCTCGAGGAGGTCGAGAGCGCCGCCACGAGTTCCACCGACCCGATCGAGCGGATCCGCGCCATCGTCGACCGTTTCGTGCGGATCCACGCCGTGCACCACACCACCTGCCGGGTCGCGCAGTACGAACTGCATGCGCTGTCGGAGGAGCACTACCGCGAGATCGCGGAGATCCGCAGGCGCACCGACGCGGTGGTCCGTGAGGTCATCTCCTCGGGGGTCGACATCGGCGCGTTCCGGGTCGGCGACGTGCCCACCGCAGCACTGGCGATCCTGTCGCTGGGGATCGACGTCGCCCGCTGGTACCGGCCCGGCCGCGTGGACGTCGACGATCTGGCCCGCAACTACGTCGGCCTCGCATTGTCGATGCTCGGGGCGCCCCGTAACTGAACGAAGACGAGGCCCGCAACCCCGGTGGTCTCACCGGTGTTGCGGGCCTCGGATGTCGTTGCAGGTCCGGCTATCCGACGCCGAGCAGATCGATTACGAAGACCAGCGTCTTGCCTCCGAGCGGATGCCCGGAACCGGCCGGTCCGTACGCGAGCTGCGGGGGCACCGTGAGCTTGCGGCGTCCACCGACGCGCATGCCCGGAATGCCTTCCTGCCAGCCCGGGATCAGTCGTCCGAGCGGGAAGCGGACGGAGTCGCCGCGAGCGAACGACGAGTCGAACACATCGTTGGTGTCGTACTCCACGCCGTGGTAGTGCACGTCGACCACGCCGCCGGGCTGCGCTTCGTCGCCGTCACCGATGGTGATGTCCTCGATGACGAGATCGGCGGGCGCCGGGCCGGTCGCCGGCTCGACCGTCGGAACCTCCGGCGGCACCTGCACGGCGAGCAGGTCGATGATGAACACGAGCGTCTTGCCCGACAGGCGGTGGCCCGACCCGGCGGGACCGTAGGCGAGCTCCGGCGGGATGGTCAGCTGGCGACGGCCGCCGACCTTCATACCCGGGATGCCCTCCTGCCAGCCGGCGATCAGACCGGACAGCGGGAAGGTGATGGACTCACCACGGCTCCACGACGAGTCGAACTCTTCACCGGTATCGAACTCGACCCCGACGTAGTGGACTTCGACCTTCGATCCGGGCTCCGCTTCGGCACCTTCGCCGACCACCAGGTCCTTGATGACCAACTGGGTGGGGGCGGGACCCTCCTGGAACTCGATTTCAGGCTTTGTCATGCGTGTCTCCTCGTCGGGATTCGGTCGATCTTTCCGGTCGCTCCGAGGGTTCAGCGCTCCTCGAGGGACGTGTACGGGCGCTCGGTGTAACCGGTGTAGATCTGACGCGGACGGCCGATCTTCAGGGTCGGGTCCGAGTGCATCTCACGCCAGTGCGCGATCCAGCCGGGCAGGCGACCCAGGGCGAACAGCACGGTGAACATGCGGTCCGGGAAGCCCATCGCACGGTAGATCAGGCCCGTGTAGAAGTCGACGTTCGGGTACAGCTTGCGCTCGATGAAGTAGTCGTCCGTGAGGGCGGCCTCTTCGAGCTTCATGGCGATCTCGAGCAGTTCGTCGCCCGCACCGAGCTTCTTGAGGATGCGGTCGGCGGTCTTCTTGACGATCGCGGCCCGCGGGTCGTAGTTGCGGTAGACGCGGTGCCCGAAGCCCATGAGCTTCACGCCGTCTTCCTTGTTCTTGACCTTGCGGACGAAGTCCTTGACGTCGCCGTCGGACTTGTGGATGCCGTCGAGCATCTCGAGCACGGCCTGGTTGGCGCCGCCGTGCAGCGGGCCCCACAGTGCGTTGATGCCGCCCGAGATGGACGTGAAGAGATTGGCGTCCGAGGAACCGACGAGGCGCACCGTCGACGTCGAGCAGTTCTGCTCGTGATCGGCGTGCAGGATGAGCAGCATGTCGAGCGCCTGAGCGATCTCGGGATCGATCTCGTAGGGCTCGGCCGGGAAGCCGAAGGTCATGCGCAGGAAGTTCTCGACCAGCGACAGCGAGTTGTCGGGGTAGAGGAAGGGCTGACCGACCGACTTCTTGTAGGCGTAGGCCGCGATGGTCGGCAGCTTGGCGAGCAGACGGATCGTCGACAGCTCGACCTGCTCGGAGTCGTCCGGATCGAGGGAGTCGGGGTAGTACGCCGACAGGGCGTTGACCGCGCTCGACACGACGGGCATCGGGTGCGCGTTGCGCGGGAAGCCGTCGAAGAACCGCTTGAGATCCTCGTGCAGGAGGGTGTGGCGGCGGATCTTGTCGGTGAAGACCTCGAGCTGCTCCGCAGTCGGCAGCTCACCGTAGATCAGTAGGTAGCTGACCTCGATGAACGTCGACTTCTCGGCGAGCTGCTCGATCGGGTATCCGCGGTACCGCAGAATGCCCTTCTCGCCGTCGATGTACGTGATCGCCGACTTCGTGGAGGCGGTGTTGACGAAACCCGGGTCGAGGGTGGTGTACCCGGTCGCCGCGAGGAGCTTGCCCAGCTCGATACCGTCATTGCCTTCCGTCGCCTTGGCGATCGACATCGTGTGTTCGCCACCGGGGTAGCTGAGGGTGGGGTTGGTGTCATTCTCAGCGGGCACGAAGGATCCCTCTCAAGCTCAGACCTACGAGAAACTTCCGGACATTCACGTAGAACCTAGCCGTAGCGCGGGGTATGCGCTGCGGCAGGGTCCGCCGAAAGTCCCCGATCGGTATGTCGTCCATGTGGGTTCCGAACGCTCGCCCGCACCCTCCGCGACTGCGCCGCAAGGCCGGCACACGCCGATAACCTGCGGCAATACTACCCGGGTCTCACCAAGGTCGTTACGCGGGGATCTGCGCGTATCCGGCGCCCCACGCCGGACACTGTACTCACGGCACAGCGAAGAGTGCGTCGACCAGCACGGCGGTGGTCTCCGCGACGGGCGCGCCCTCGAGGGGTGCGTCGGGGTCGCCGGTGGTCGAGTCCGACAGGATCGCCAGCAGCAGCGGTTGCCCGTCCGGCGACCACACCACCCCGGCGTCGTTCACCGTCCCGTGATTGCCCCCGCCCGTCTTGTCCGCCGACGTCCATCCCGGCGGCAATCCCCCGCGGATCCGGGTGTCCGAGGTGGTGGTGGCGCGCATCCAGCCGAGCAGTGTCCGCTGTTGCGGCGCGGGCAACCCCGCGCCGAGGAGCACCTCCCGGAAGCCGCGAGCGAGTCCGGCAGCGGTGGTGGTGTCGCGCTCGTCGCCCCGTGCCGCCTCGTTGAGTTCGGGTTCCCAGCGGTCGAGCCGGGTGGTCTCGTCCCCGACGGAACGGGCGAAGGCGGTGACGGCCCCGGGTCCGCCGATCCGTTGGAGCATCAGGTTTCCGGCAGTGTTGTCGCTGCGGGTGAGCGCGGCCTCGCACAGCCGGTCGATCGGCAGTACGCGCCCCTGATGTTCCGAGGTCACCGGCGAATTGACGACGATGTCCTCCGGGTCGATCGGGAGGGTCTCGTCGAGACGGAGGGATCCTTCCGCCTCGAGTCGCAGGATCGCGGCGGCGGCGTAAACCTTGAACGGAGAACAGATCGCGAACCGTTCGTCGGCCCGATAGGTGTGGACGCGCCCGGTCACCGGCGACTGCGCGACCACACCGAGCCGCACGGCGTAGCGGTCCTCGATCTCCCGGAGACGCTCGTCGACACCGGCGGCGAGCAGATGTGTGCCGGGTACCGAATCGGCCGTCGTCGACGGCCCCCTGGCGACCGGACCGTCCGGCGACCCGCAGGCCGCCGCCGCGGCGACGGAGGACAGGGCGAGGGCGGAGTGGAGAAAACCCCTGCGCGACAATCCTTTCCGGTGCAGTGAATCGGTGGAAGTCATGCCGACAGGACACCACCGACGGGAGTCGCCCCGCCAATACCCACCCGCCGTCCGCACGAGTCGGAAGAACTATCGCCGCTGTTGGAGGCGGGGACGACGGACGGGATCCGGCCGCGCGACACGCCGGGTCGGTGAATCGTCCGCCCGTGCTGATTGAATCCCCTGCCATGGACCTGATCCGCCACCTCCGGTTCTTCGTCACCGTCGCGGAGGAAGGACACTTCGGCCGGGCCGCGGCGGTGCTCGACATGACGCAACCTCCTCTGTCACAAGGACTTCGGAAACTCGAGCAGCATCTCGGTTCCGAACTCGTGCATCGCACCAGGCAGGGAGCGGTCCTCACGCCCGCCGGAGCGGAACTGCTCCCCCGCGCTCGTCTCCTCGTCGACGACGCCGATCGTTTCCTCGCCGAGGCCGGGCGCGTCGCCCGCGCCCGGGGTCTTCTGCACTGGGGTGCCACCCGCGTACTACCCGATCGCCTGGTCACCCTGTGCGTCACCGTTCTGAGCAGACGCGGTGAGGCGACGGTGGCGACGCGTTCCGCGAGCACGGTCGAACTCGTCGACGCTGTCCGCTCGGGCATGTGCGATCTCGCCGTCGTCGAGCATCCGACTCTGACCGAAGGACTCGAGGCCGGCCCGGTGGTCAAACTCCGGCGATGGCTGGTCGTGCCGGCCGACCACCGCAGCGCCCGCTCCGACCGGCCCCGTCTGCCGATGCTCTCCGACCTGACGTTCGCCGCGCCGCCGCGGACGGGGAACCCGGCGGCCTTCGACGCGGCGCAGGATCTGCTGCGCGAACGCGGACTCGATGTCGAGACCACCCCGGCGGCGGACGACCGCGCGGTGCTCGCCGCCGTGGCCGCCGGTACCCACTTCGGGATGTCGACCTCACCGCCCGGCTCGGTGCCCGGCGTGGCCTGGCTGGACTGGGCTCCGTCCGCGCTGGCCCTGCGGGTGCGCATCGTGCGACGTGCCGACGCCGACGTCGGTGCGCACGTCGACGCCCTCGACCGCGTGCTGTTCAAGGAACGCGTCCGGTGAAAGGCGGGGAACGGCGAGACACGGCGGTCGACCGGATCCGCGCGGTGTTCGCGGATGCCGGGTGCACGGGATGGCTGCACGCCCGCCGGTGTTCGGATCCACGTGCGGCGACGCTGTCGGTGCGCGGGGACGAACGCGTGGTCCTCGCGTCGGTGTACAAGCTTCCGCTGTTCCTCGCGTTCTGCGCGGAGGTGGACGCCGGCCGACTCGACGCATCCGGGCAGCTGCGGATCGTGCCGTCGGACTGCACCCCCGGCCCGACCGGGATCGCGAGCTTCCGGGATCCGGTGACGATGAGCCGACGCGACGTGGCCGCATCGATGATGACGGTGTCCGACAACGCGGCGGCCGATGTGCTGCTCGGCGAGATCGGCACGACCACCGTCGAGGAACTCCTCGCGCGCCTCGGACTCACGCGGACCCGGATCATCGGTGGCACGGCGGACGTCTATCAGCGCCTCGTCGAGGAGACGGACACCCGCACCACCGTCGAGGCGTTCCGGGCGCTCACCGACATCGACGCGGCCTGGACGGTCTCGGCGTACGACCCGGCCTACACGAGCGCGACCATCCCGGAGGAGATGACCCGGCTGCTCGAGACCGTGTGGTCGGGCTCGGTGCTCTCGCCCGAGAGCACCGCCTTCGCGCAGCAGGTGATGCGCGCCCAGGTCTGGCCGCACCGCATCGCGTCGGGCTTCCCGCATCGCGGGGTCGCGATCGCCGGCAAGACCGGCACGATCGGCATCATCCGCAACGAGGTGGCGGTCGTCGAGTTCCCCGGCGAGTATCCGATCGCCGTCGCGGTGTTCACCCGCGCCGCCCGCGCGGATCCCGTACTGCCGGTCGTCGATGCAGCGATCGGTGAGGCCGCGCGCATCGCCGTCACGGAGTTGCGTGCTCCCTTGCCGTGCGACTCCGCAGGCGCGTCATCCGAGAGTGCGTGAGACCCGGTAGCGCACGAAGGCCGGGAAGGCGACGACGCACACGAGCGTGCCGACGATGACGAGGACGCCGCCACCGGCAGCCGCGACGGCCGTGCCTGCGGCCGCTGCGGCGGCGCCGTGGAGCACGTCGCCGATGCGCGGTCCGCCCGCGACGACGACGATGAACACGCCCTGCAAGCGGCCACGCATCTCGTCGGTGGCGACGGTCTGCAGCATCGTCGAGCGGAAGGCCGCGGACACCATGTCGACCGCCCCGCCGAACGCCAGGAAGAACAGGGCGACCCACAGCAGCAGACCGCTGCCGTCGGGCTCGGCCCACCACACCGCGACACCGAAGCCGACCATCGCCACGCCCCACAGGACGATGCACACGATCACGGCGAGACCCTGGCGCTGCACCCGCGGCAGCCATCCGGAGAAGACGCCGCCGATCACCGCGCCGACCGACATGGCCGCGAACAGCAGACCGAGGGCGAAGCCGCCCTGCGCCGGATCGCCGAACGACTCGTGGGCGATCTGCGGGAACAGGGCGCGCGGCATCCCGAACACCATGGCGACGATGTCGACGACGAACGACGCCAGCAGGATTTTCTGGCCCGACAGGTACCGGAAACCGTCGAAGACCGCGCGCAATCCGGCCTTGGTGACCTCACCGAGCGGCGGAATCGCCGGGAGTCGGACCACCGCCCACAGCGTGGCGAGCAGGAAGATCGCGTCCAGCAGGTAGAGGGTGGACAGACCCACGACGGGAATGAGAGCGCCGGCGAACAACGGACCGGCGATCGCCCCGAACTGCACGACCGTCATGTTCAGCGAGGTGGCCGCCGCGATCTGCCCGACCGGCAGCAACCGCGGGATCACCGCCGCCCGGGTGGGCTGGTTGACGGCGAAGAACGCCTGCTGCACCGAGAAGAGACAGAGCAGTACCCACACGTTGTTCAGACCGATCGCGGCCTGCGCCCACAACAACAGCGACGTGACACCGAGACCGGTGGAGGTGACGATGAGCAGTTTCCGGCGGTCCATCGCGTCGGCGAGCGCTCCACCCCACAGGCCGAACACCACGAGCGGCACGAGTCCGAACACGCCGGTCAACCCCACATAAGCGGAGTTCCGGGTGATCTCGTAGATCTGCTGGGGTACGGCGACGACCGCCATCTGCGCACCGATGACGGTGACGATCCCGGCCCACCACAGCCGGGCGTAGTCCTTGTTGCGCAGCGGTGTGGTGTCGGCGAGCAGGCGCCTCACGGTTGCAGACGCTCGGCGATCCAGCGACCGTCCACCAGGCGGGTCCGGATCCGGTTGTGCAACCGGTTGGGTCGTCCCTGCCAGAACTCGACGGACTCGGGCACGATGCGGAATCCACCCCAGAACGGCGGCACCGGGATGTCGTCGTCGACCTCGTAGCGCTCGGCGGCATCGACGAGGGCGTGCTCGAGATCGGCGCGCTCCGCCACCGGACGCGACTGCTGCGACGCCCATGCGCCCAGGCGGGATCCGCGCGGCCGCGTCTGCCAGTACGCGAGGGTCTCCTCGTCGGGCACGCGCACGACCGGCCCGCGTACGGTCACCTGCCGGTAGACGGGCAACCAGAGGAAGGTCGCCGAGGCGTAGGGGTGCCCGGCCAGATGGCGGCCCTTGTCGGACTCGAAGTTGGTGAAGAAGGTCAGACCGTCGGCGTCGATCTTCTTGCACAGCACGGTGCGGGTCGCCGGGTGGCCGCGCTCGTCGACGGTCGCGAGCACCATCGCGTTCGGCTCGGGCACCGCGGTGGCGACCGCGTTCGCAAACCACGTACGCACCAGCGGAAGCCAGCCCTCGGCGACATCGCCGGGGGTGAGATCGCGGTCGGCCGGGGACTCGTCGGTCGGCCCTGCCGGGCTGTAGTCGACACGCATACGCGCGAGGTCGTCACCCTCGGGGCGCGGCAACGGGAAATCGGACGGCACGAACGACGACGGTACTCCCGGCATCCGGGCGGCGACGCTCGGACCACGGGGGCTACAGTTTTCCCGACGACCCGAGTGGGGCGCCGATCACACCTGACGGTGACCTCATTCCACCGGCAGCGCGGCTCGGACCGGGCCGTGCTCGAACGAGGAGAGCCCAACCGTCATGGCAGCGCGCGCGTCAGTTCCCGAGGATTTCGTCGCAGGACTCGAAGGCGTGGTCGCCTTCACGAGCGACATCGCCGAGCCCGACAAGGACGGTGGCGCACTGCGCTATCGCGGGGTCGACATCGAAGAGCTCGTCGAGAAGGGAGTGACCTTCGGCGACGTGTGGGCCCTGCTCGTCGACGGCGAGTTCGGTCGCAGTCTGCACCCGGCCGAGCCGTTCCCCCTGCCGATCCACACCGGCGACGTGCGTGTCGATGTCCAGGCCGGTCTGGCGATGCTCGCACCCATCTGGGGCTTCCGTCCGCTGCTCGACATCGACGATGCGACCGCCCGCGACAATCTCGCCCGCGCCGCGGTGATGGCCCTGTCCTATGTGGCGCAGTCCGCCCGCGGCATCTACCAGCCCGCCGTGCCGCAGCAGCGCATCGACGAGGCGAGCACCGTCACCGAGCGCTTCATGGTGCGGTGGAAGGGCGACCCGGATCCCAAGCACGTCGAGGCGATCGACGCCTACTGGGTGTCGGCGGCCGAGCACGGCATGAACGCCTCGACGTTCACTGCCCGGGTCATCGCCTCGACCGGCGCGGACGCGGCCGCCTCGCTCTCCGGCGCGGTCGGCGCGATGTCGGGCCCTCTGCACGGCGGTGCCCCCGCGCGCGTGTTGCCGATGATCGAGGAGACCGAACGCACCGGCGATCCGCGCGGTCTGGTCAAGGGCATCCTCGACCGCAAGGACAAGCTCATGGGCTTCGGTCACCGCGTCTACCGCGCCGAGGACCCCCGCGCCCGGGTGCTGCGCAGCACCGCCCAGCGGCTCGACGCTCCGCGCTTCGAGGCGGCGGCCGCGCTCGAGCAGGCCGCCCTCACCGAGCTGCGCGAGCGTCGTCCCGACCGGGCGATCGAGACCAACGTCGAGTTCTGGGCTGCGGTGATCCTCGATTTCGCGGAGGTCCCCGCGGCGATGATGCCCGCGATGTTCACCTGCGGACGGACCGCCGGCTGGTGCGCCCACATCCTCGAGCAGAAGCGTCTGGGCAAGCTCGTGCGTCCCGCGGCGATCTACACCGGCCCCGATCCGCGCCCTGCCTCCGAGGTCACGGGCTGGGATTCGATCACGCATCGCTGATGCCTCTTCCTCTGCCGGGCCGACCAGCGCCCGGCGGGGGTTCCGAGGGGGCGGTCTAGACTGCCTGTGCACCATGTCCCTCGACTCTTAGGACACGCATTCCGATGGCAGACGCGTCACCGATCATTCCCGCCGACCTCAAGCCCGCAGACGGTCGCTTCGGCTGCGGCCCGTCCAAGGTTCGTCCCGAGCAGCTGCAGTCGCTGGTCGATGTCGGCGCTTCGGTGTTCGGCACCAGCCACCGGCAGAAGCCGGTCAAGGACGTCGTCGCCCGTGTCCGCTCGGGTCTGCGCGACCTGTTCTCCCTGCCCGAGGGCTACGAGGTCGTCCTCGGCAACGGCGGCACCACCGCCTTCTGGGACGCTGCGGCCTTCGGTCTGATCCGGGAGCGCTCGCAGCACTTCACCTACGGCGAGTTCTCGTCGAAGTTCGCGACGGTCGCGAAGAAGAACCCGTTCATCGGCGATCCGATCGTCGTGGGTTCGGAGCCGGGCTCGGCTCCGGAGATCGTCGCCGACGCATCGGCCGACCTCATCGGCTGGGCGCACAACGAGACCTCCACGGGTGTCGCGGTTCCGGTGCAGCGTCCCGCCGGTTCCGACAACACCCTGATCGCGATCGACGCGACCTCGGGTGCCGGCGGCCTGCCGGTGAACATCTCCGACACCGACGTGTACTACTTCGCCCCGCAGAAGTGCTTCGCCGCCGACGGTGGCCTGTGGATCGCGCTGATGAGCCCGGCAGCGCTCGAGCGTGTCGCCGAGATCAAGGAATCGGGTCGCTTCACCCCCGAGTTCCTGTCGCTGCCGATCGCCGTCGACAACAGCAGCAAGGACCAGACCTACAACACCCCGGCACTGGCCACCCTGCTGATGTTCGCGAACCAGATCGAGTGGCTCAACGGCAACGGCGGTCTCGACTGGGCCGTGGCGCGCACGAAGGATTCGTCCTCGCGCCTGTACGAGTGGGCCGAGGCCTCCGAGTACGCGACGCCGTTCGTCGCCGATCCGTCGCTGCGTTCGCAGGTCGTCGGCACCGTCGACTTCGCCGACTCCGTCGACGCGGCGAAAGTCGCGAAGATCCTGCGGGCCAACGGCATCGTCGACACCGAGCCGTACCGCAAGCTCGGCCGCAACCAGCTGCGCATCGGTATGTTCCCGGCCATCGATCCCGAGGACGTCACGCAGCTGACCAAGTGCATCGACTGGGTCGTCTCCCAGCTCTGAGTACGCCGCACAGCGGGGCCGGGTCCGATGTCGGATCCGGCCCCGTTGTTGTCATAGTCTCGACCTCGCATCGAGACATTTCGGCGAACCCTGGACGATAACGCGCCGCGTCGGATTTCTTGCGATGTCGCTCGGCGTGGCGCGGCGTGTCCGGCCACGAAAAATATCCAGGTCGGTTACAGTCGGGCGGGTCAATCGCGATCGGCGCGAGGAGGTCAAGGTGCGAGAGCTTCGAGTGGTCGGTCTCGAGCCCGATGCTAAGCATGTGGTGCTCGCCGATCCCACGACGGGGGACAAGTTCCGCATTCCCGTCGACGACACCCTGCGCGCGGCCGCTCGCGGAGATCTGGCCCGTCTCGGCCAGATCCAGATCGAGACGACCAGCCAGCTCCGCCCTCGCGAGATCCAGGCCCGCATCCGCGGCGGCGCCTCGGTCGAACAGGTGGCCGATGAGGCCGGCGTCCCGGTCGCCAAGGTTGAACGGTTCGCCTATCCCGTCCTGCTCGAGCGGTCCCGGGCCGCCGACATGGCCAAGAAAGGCCATCCCGTCCGCCCCGACGGTCCCGCCGTCGAGACCCTCCACGAGATCGTCACGCAGGCCTTCCGCGCTCGCGGGCACAGCCTCGACGAAGCCGAGTGGGACGCCTGGCGCGACGACGAGGGCTTCTGGGTCGCGCAGTTGCGGTGGCACGCCGGTCGTTCCACGAACCGCGCGCACTGGCGCTACCAGCCCGACGCTCACGGCGGCACGATCACCGCGCTCGACGACATTGCCGCCGATCTCGTCGATCCCGATTGCGGCCGTCCCCTGCGCTACCTGACCCCGGTCTACTCGGCGCGCGACGTCGACGATTCCACTGAGGTGGAGAACGCCGACCGTCACGCCCCGATCGCGCTGGAGGCTCCCGCTTCCGATGAACCGGCTCCGGAGCCGGTCGCCGACGAGGAGACCACCGTCGCCGTCACGGTGCCCGACGACGCCGATGCATCGCGCGCGTCGCAGGCTCCCGCGAAGGACAAGCGCGGCAAGCCCGCGCTCCCCTCGTGGGACGACGTGCTGCTCGGTGTGCGCAGTAACGGACGCGTCTGAGGAAGTCGTCGACGATGTCGGCGACAGTGTCGACGCTCTGGTACGTCGACGCACCCGATCCCGTAGCGGTGCTGCGCGAGTTCTCTCCGGACCGCGATGCGGCGCGAGCACTTCTGTCGCGTCTGTTCCCGGAGTTCCAGGTCGATCCCGGCGCGCGGGTACCGCTCGCCGACGCCGGGGGCACCGGCGAGGACGATGGCGCCGAACAATTCCGGGTCGGTAGCTATCCCGGTGTGACGGTGGTGTCGAGCCCCCGATTCGCACTACGCCACCCCTCGGAGCTGCCCACGATGTGGTTGCGCACGCCCGCCGCCGAACGCACGTGCCTGCTGGCATCCGATCCGGCCGGTGCGTGGGGATCGTTCGCCGTGTGGGAGTGCGGCCGGCTGCGCCGCGGCTTCGGAGCGAACACCGTCGAGTTCTTCGAGGACCAGGGAATCCCGTTCGTATGGGAGCGGCCGTTCTGGGCGGGCGAGCATCCGCTCCGCTGGCCGCCGAACGTACCCCCTCCCCCGGAGTCCCTGCCCTTCCACCCTCGCAAGCTCGTCGAGGAGGCCCACGGGGCGTGGCTCGGGTTCCGCTATGTCGGGCGCCGCGACGACGAACTCGACCCACGGAACATCGACACCTGGAGTTTCACGCTGCGCACCCCGGTCCCGCAGATCTCCGTCCCCGCACCGAAGACCTCCTGGTGGCGGCGACTCGCGGCGCACTGACGTGCCGTCGAGCGACGCTCCCGGTCGGACTCGTCACTCCTCTGCTCCGACAATGAATTTCACCTCGTCGATGTCGTCGGGCGTGATCTCCGGGGATTGCAGGACGAGAGCCCAGGCGTCGACGTACTCGGTGCTGTACCTGTGGCCGTGCCCGGCCGGGACACCCGTGGAGAAGGGCAGATCGGCCGTGACCTGCCAGAAGGTCACGAACGGGATCCACACCATGTCCTCGAGCACGTCGCGGCCGGGGGCTTCGCCGATCCAGTCCGGCTCACTCGTGATCAGGTGCGGACTCCACCAGACGATCGGGTCCGACGGGTGCATCAGATACAGCACCCGACTCCCCTCCCACGGCTCGTCCGTCGGCGGGATCTCCGCCTGTGGGTCGTTCGTGAACCGCACCGTGCGGCCGTCCCGGAAGACCGGTTCGATCTCGGGGCTGCCGGCCTCCCGGCGATCGCTGAACTCCCGGAAGAGGACGTTGAAGTTCGGAGGTCCGGCGAAGACCGTGCCCGACGTGCGATTGCGCAGGTCGTACTCGCCGCTGAAGGCGGTCTCCCCGCCGAACGAACCGAGGCTCTCCCCAGCCACGAGCAGTCGGGGGCGGGCGTCCTGGGGAAGCTTCGACCAGACGTCGTAGACCGCGTCGAACAGGTCGCGTCCGGCTTCCCGCGCCTTCGACTGATCGACGAGATAGGAGATCCACGAGGGCAGATAGGAGTACTGGATCGCGACCGTCGCGACGTCGCCGCCGGTGAGGTACTCGACGGAGTCCACCAGGGCAGGGTCCACCCAGCCGCTCCCCGTCGTCGTCACGACGACCAGGTTGCTCCGCTCGAATCCTCCTGCCCGGGTGAGGTCCTCGACAGCGAGGGACGCGCGATCCTCGGTGTCGTCCGCCGATGCCAGGCCGGCGTAGATCCGGATCGGTTCGAGGGCAGGACCTTCGGTGAACTCACCGAGTTGTTCGGTGGTCGGCCCCTGCCCGACGAAGATCCGCCCCTGCCACCCGAGAGAATCCCACGGAACGAACGAATCCGGTCCACCGGAGCGGAGTGCGGTCGTCGGTTGCTGCACACCTTCCTCGGTTCTCGTGTCCCGCGCCGAGAACGCCGCATTGGCGGCGTCGATGAAACCGGCGAGGAGCACTCCGGAGACGATCGCGTACACGAGTCCCGCGACGAGAACCCACCCCACGACGTTCGCGGCCCGCTGCCCGATCCACCGGTCGAGTGTCCGTGCCGCCCAGTGGTACAGGGCGCGGATACCACGTCCGATCGCCAGCAGCACAGCGAACATCACGACCGCGACGAGCGGGGAGAGAACCGCAAGTGCCAGGTTGTACTCGGAAACCCGCATCAGAGTACGGATCTCGTGCTGCCAGTACTGACCGAGCCCGAAGAAGACCGCGAAGAGGACCGCCCCGCAGACGCCGAAGATCCACCACGACGCAGCCTTGGGAGACCGAGGAGGCCGGTCGGCGAAGGCGCGCCACACGAACGCGAGGAGCACGCCGAGGCCGTATCCGATCGCGGCAGTGATCCCGCAGATCATCCCCTGCAGGATCCCGCCGCGCGGAAGCAACGACGGGGTGAACGACAGGCACGCGAAAAGCACTGCACCCCAACACCCGGGAAGTGTGAGGTGCAGTGCCCACCGCCGTGTCCGCGATCGGGGAACTTCGGTCGCGACGTTCGCACCCGGATCACCCCGGACGTTGCGGCCGTTTTCTTGCACGGTCGCGTCAGTAGTAGTCGGCGCGTGGCTGCCAGGTCGAGATCGCCCAGATCACGACCGCGTCCAGCGCGATGATCAGAATCGACCACCACGGGTAGTACGGCAACCACAGGAAGTTCGCGATGATCGACAACGCAGCGAGGACGATCGCCGTGACACGGGCCCAGGTGGCGCCGCTCATCAACGCGAGACCGGCGACCAGCATCACGACACCGAGGACGATGTGGATCCATCCCCACGTGGTGAAGTCGAACTTGAACGTGTACTCCACGCCCCGCACGAAGACTTCGTCCTCGGCCACCGCGGCGATTCCCTGGAAGAGCTGGACGACGCCGACCGTTGCCAGGATGATCGCGGCCCCGATCGAGGTGCCTGCGGCGATGCCCTGCTTCACACTCATTCCGTCCCTGTCGGGACGTACGTCATGAGACATGACGATCCTCTCGTGTACGAAGGAGACATCGGTCGTGCGCCGGCCCTCGCGAGGAGCGGTCACGATCCGATTCGGAGGAGCAAGGACGCTACGGGTTACGCTGACGCCCTTATACTTTCAACCGCCGGCTACCCCGACGCGATACAACGATCGCACGAGCCGACCACGGAAGGGCACCCGTCCGGGATGCCCTTCCCGCACCGATGGTTCACGCGATGGGCACGCCGTCGCGTCCGGTCGTGACGTTGCCGAGCGCCTGCGCTTTGAGGTGTTCGTACTCCGTGGGTGTGATCGCACCCGAATCGAGCAGGGCCTTGGCGTCGGCGATCTGCTGGGCCGGGGATTTCCCGACTGCCACGGTCCGGATGTACTCGTCGGTGGCCTGCTTCGCCTCCGCTTGGGCCTGCTGCGCCCGCAGTGCCATCCCGCGGCCTCGAGCGATCAGGTAGACCAGCGCCGTGAGGTACGGAAGGATCACCAGTCCGATGACCCACATCGCTTTGACCCAGCCGGACACGGAGTGATCACGAAAGAGGTCGACGATGATTTGGAACAGGACGATCAGGTATGCCACGAAGGCGAATACGACGACTGTGTACCACACGTAGTCCCAGAATGAATCCATAGCCGAACCTCCTCGGCCGGACCGGGGGACGGAACGATGCCCGCGAAACCGCCCGGTGATTGAAGATCTCGAATCCTGTGTCCCCTGCGGCGTGCCGTTGCCGACACCACCACCAGTCATGGCCCATCCGCTCGACACCGGAACGAATCCGTGGCATCTGTCCGACTCCGGTGTCGGCGGGTCTCGCTACGAGCCATGACGACCTCCGCCCCTCCCGTCCGGAAGGAACGCATAAACCATACGCCCATCACGAGTGGAGGGCACGTGTTTTCGCTGATCGTGCGCCCGGTGCACGACCGGGTCGTTCAGGAGTAGATCGCTCGGGGGTTCCATGCCGAGATCGCCCAGATCACCATCACGTCGAACGCGATGATCAGGATCGCCCAGCCCGGATAGTTCGGAAGCCACAGGAAATTCAGCACGATCGACAGTGCGGCGATGACGAACGCCACCACCCGCGCCCAGGTCGCGCCGGCGATCAACGAGATTCCCACCACCGCCATCGCGACGCCGACGACGATGTGGATCCAACCCCACGTCGTGAGGTCGAACGCGAACGTGTATTCCGGCCCGGCGACGAGCAACTCGTCGTCGGCGACCGCAGCGATCCCCTGGAGGATCTGCAGCGTCCCGGTCAAGGTCAGGATGATCGCGGCTCCCACCGCCATTCCGGCCGCCAGACCCTGACCGACCGACATGTGCTCCCGCTCGGCATTCGCACCGTGGGACATGACTCTCCTTCCGGCCCACCCAACATTTCCGAGTGTGCGCTTCGGAGGCGTTCTGCGGAATGCCTCCAGTGGAGGAACTCCCCGGCGGAGGCGGTCAGGACACGAGCAGCGCGAGCCAGCCGAACGGCACACCGGCCACGAAACCGGCGGCGAGCCAGCGCAGTACCTGCACCCGGAGCCACGACCACACGGTCGGCGCGACTCCCGCGACCGTCACGACATTGACGACGACGGCGAGGGCCGGATGGATCCGGCCGAGCACCTGCCCGCAGGCGACGACGGTGATGACGGTGGCGACGAAGGAGAATGCCGTCAGCGTGAGCCCCGTCGCCCAGGGGGTGGGCACGGGGCCGCGAGCCTGGCTCATCGCGGAAGCCGCACCCGCTCGTAGAACGCCATCGCAGCCGCGGTGGCCACGTTCAGCGAATCCGTGCCGGGAGCCATGGGAATCCGGGCGCGCACGTCGGTCGCCCGCATCGCATGTTCGGTCAGGCCGGGGCCCTCGGCGCCGAGCAGGAGCGCGACTTTTTCCCCCGTCATCGCTTCGGCGAGCGGGATCGCCCGTGGGTCCGGGGTCAGGGAGATCAGTTGGAATCCTCTGCTGCGCAACAGATCCAGGTCGTACGGCCACCGGTCGACGTGCGCGAAGGGGACCCGGAGGACGTGCCCCATCGACACGCGCACCGCACGCCGGTACAGAGGGTCGGCGCATCCTTTCCCGAAGAGCACACCGTCGACGCCGAGTCCGGCGGCGTTGCGGAACATCGAGCCGATGTTCTCGTGGTCGTTGACCCCTTCGAGCACCGCGACCGTGGTCGCCTTGTCGAGGACGTCGTCGAGCGAGAGCGGTTCGGGCCGGTGCGCGACGGCGAGCACCCCGCGGTTGAGGTGGAAGCCGACGACCTCCGCCATGGTCGCCGCATCGGTGCGGTAGAACGGCACGTCGACGTCACGCAGGTCGTCGGCGAGTTCGTCCAGCCGCCGACTCACCCCGAGCAGGCTCGTCGCAGCGAACCGGGAGTCGAGCATGCGCTGGACCACCAGCACACCCTCTGCGATCACCAGACCCTTGCCACCGGGAAGGTCGGGCCGACGGTCCGCGGAGTTGAGATCGCGGAAGTCGTCCACCCGGGGGTCGGAAGGATCGTCGATGTCGATGACGTGAACCACCGGGTCATTCTCCCAGCGGCCCTGCACCCTCCCGCACCGGGTCGGTCGTCATCGACCGCGGTGCGGTCAGTCGTCATCGACCGCGGTGCGGTCAGTCGTCTTCAGCGACGAGCGCCGTGAGGATTCCGACGGCGTCGCGCAATGTGGCGAGCGAGTCGGGATCGAGTTTGTCGAGCCGTTCGGTCAGCCACACTTCGCGTGCCTGCGCCTCGTCGGCGAGCAATTCCCTCCCGGCTTCGGACAGCGTCACGATGATCTGTCGTCCGTCCGTCGGGTGCGGCGTCCGCTCGACGAGACCGAGTTCATGCAGAGACGCGATGACCCTGGTCATCGAGGGTGGTTGGACGCGTTCGCGCGCTGCCAGTGCCCCCGGGGTCATCGCACCTTCCTGCGCGAGGGTGGCCATTGCCGAGATCTGGGTCAGAGAAACTCGGGAATCGGTGCGTCTCCCCCGCAGATGACGCGTCAGACGCACAACGGCGAGTGAGAGGTCACCGGCGAGTGCGCGTGTATCCGAGATCATGGCGTGCAGAATACGTCACATCGCCCGAAACACGCGTCGGCTGCCTAGGTGAGCAGTTCCGTGAGCGGATCGACCGAGAAGTACAGGGCGAACAGCACTGCGACGATCCACATCAGCGGATGGATGGTGCGGATTTTGCCGCTCGCGGCGTGCAGGATCACCCAGGTGATGAAGCCGACGCCGATGCCGTTGGCGATCGAGTAGGTGAACGGCATGACCATGATGGTCAGGAAGGCCGGCAGCGCCACAGCGAACACCGAGAAGTCGATGTCGCGGACCTGGCCGATCATCAGGGCACCGACCACGACGAGAGCCGGAGCGGCCGCTTCGATCGGGACCACCTCGTACAGCGGGGTCAGGAACATCGCGAGCAGGAACATCACACCGGTGACCACGTTGGCCAGGCCCGTGCGGGCTCCTTCCGCGATACCCGAGGCCGATTCGACGAACACCGTGTTCGACGAGGCGGAAGCGCCACCACCGACGATGGCGCCGGTGCCCTCGACGACGAGGGCCTTGCCGATGCCGGGCAGGGTGCCGTTCTTGTCGGCCAGGCCGGCTTCCTTGCCGAGGCCGGTCATGGTGCCCATGGCGTCGAAGAAGTTCGCGAGGACGAGCGTGAACACGAGCAGGGTCGCGGCGATCACGCCGATGCGGGTGAACGCGCCGAACAGGTCGACGTTGCCGACGAGGCTCAGGTTCGGGATGCCGAAGAAGGAGTCGGGGGCGTCGGGGGTGCTGAGGTTCCAGCCCTTGGGGTTGGTGCCCAGCGACGGGCCGACGTCGGCGATGGCCTCGATGATCATCGACAGGATCGTCGTGGCGACGATGCCGATCAGCAGTCCGCCGCGCACCTTGCGTGCTACGAGCACACCCATGAGCAGCACACCGACGACGAAGACGAAGGTCGGCCACGACGCGATGGAGCCGTCGATGCCCAGGCCGACAGGGACGGTGGTGCCGGCGGCGTCGGGGATGCGGCGGACGAAGCCGGCGTCGACGAGGCCGATCATGGCGATGAAGGCGCCGATACCGGCAGCGATGGCGGCCTTGAGTTCTGCCGGGATCGCGTTGAAGACCGCAGTGCGGAAACCGGTCAGGGCCAGCACGACGATGATGATGCCGTCGATGACCACCAGGCCCATCGCTTCGGGCCAGGTGACCTGCGGCGCGATGGTCACCGCCAGCAGGCTGTTGATGCCGAGGCCGGCGGCGATGGCGAACGGATAGTTGGCGACCACACCGAAGACGATGCTCATGAAGCCGGCGACCAGCGCGGTGACGGCGGCGACCTGGTTGATGGGCAGGATGTTGCCCATCACGTCGATCTTCGCGCTCGCGTCCTCGGCGGAGAAGCTACCGAGGATCAGCGGGTTGAGGACCACGATGTACGACATCGCGAAGAACGTGACGATGCCGCCACGCACCTCTCGGGACACGGTGGAACCGCGTTCGGTGATCTTGAAATAGGTGTCCAGGAAGGACGTTCGCTTGGAGTCGGTGCCTACGGCCATGTCCACAAATCCGCTCGTCGAGTACGGGGCGTCGCAACGGGAACCGATTATTGCAGCGCGAAGGAACTAATCTGCAAACCGTGGAACCCGCCCAGCTCGTCGCAGCCCGCATCCGACGCCTCGCCGACCCTCGCCCCGCGCTTGCCGTGGGAACCGGTCTGTGGGTGGTGGCGACCGTCGTCGTGGCGGTGGTGGGCGGCGAACTCCGGGACGATGTGCTTCCGGTCTGCGTGGCGGGAATCGTGGTGGGGCTGCTGGGAACTGCGCTCTTCCTGTTGCAGCGTCGCGCCGCCCGACGCGGTGACCGGGGTGCCCAGGCGGGGCTGGACTGACCCTCGCCCACGGCCGTCCGCGACAAGCCCACAGCGGTGTCAGCGACGGATCCGCACCCGAGTGATCAACCACACCCACAGCAGGGCCCATGTGATCCCGAAGATCCAGCCTGCGACGACATCGGTGAACCAGTGCGCCGCGAGGTAGACGCGAGAGAGCCCGATCACGAGGGTGTAACCGGCGAGCGCGATCGTCGCGGCGGTCCGGCGGCGATCGCCGCGCGGCCACGTGCGCACGACGACCGCGACGAGCACCGTGGCCAGAACTGCGCTGGTCATCGCGTGTCCGGACGGGAACGACTCGGTGCGCAGGGCCAGGAGCCGTTCGGGTTCCGGTGGCCGGACACGGCCGAACAGATTTTTGAGCAACACCATCAACGGCCAGCCCGTAAGGACCGCTCCGGCGACGAGGACGGCGTCGGACAGACGATCGGCCCGCACCAGCAGCAGCGTCGTCGCCGCGGCGATCAGGCTCGTCGCGACTCCCCCGCCCGTGTGGGTGAGTGCGGTCACCGCGGTGGTCAGCCACGGCTCGCGGAGCGACACCATCCAGTCGAGCACCGCGGCATCGAGCGTCACGGTTCGGTTCTCACGTCCGGAGCCGTGAGCGCGGTGAGTGCCGCGGCCAGGCCGATCGGTGTGCTGTGGACGGTGCCGGCCGCGTCGACCCACCACGGGACCTCGACCTCACCGGTCAGGGCTCCGGAGCAGCGGAGGACGAGTCGGTCGTGCAGCGCAAGTACGCCGCGCGGAAGCGGCACCCCGGCGACGATTCCGGCCAGGACCGCGGCCGGTTCGCGCTCCCACGTCGAACTCCTCCCCTGCTCGACGGGTTCGGCGTCGACCACCGCGGACGCCACGGCGATGTCGAGCACGTCCGCGAGCGCGTGGGCGGTTCCCCTGCCGCCGGTGACGAGGCGGTCGTGCGGGATCGCGGCCGCGAACCACGGACGGTCGGGTACGAGAGCGTCGGCTGCGTCGACGACGACACCCGACAGGCTGCGCACCCCGTCGGGCAGAGTGACCGACTCGGGATCGAGACCACCCGACGAGAACGCCGCGGCGAGCGCGTCGTGCGCGGCGACGATCGCGGCCGGCCCCGGCGACCTGCTGTCGTCCGCGAGCCGGTCGAGCAGTGTCTGTGCCAGTTCGATGTCGTCGATCCGCGTTCCGGCGAGGGCGCTGCGGAAGGCCGATGCGTCGGGGTGGGTACAGGGATCGAGCAGACCTTCGAAGAGGGTGTCGTCGGCGAACCGGTAGTGGCCCAGAGGCCGGCCGTCGAGCGACGCGCGGGTGCGCAGATACCCCGCCGTATATCCGGCGGGGTCGGCGATCGCTTCGGCCGTCGCGGGCTCGGCGGCCAGCAGGGTCAACGCCCGCGACCAGCGGCGATCGTCGACGAGATCGAGGTCGCGCACCGCGACGAGCACCTCGGGATCGTCGTCGAGCCGCTCCCACCACAGGTGTTCGTCGGGCAGATCGTGGTCGGGGCCGGTCGGCAGTTCCGCACGCAGGACCGTGAATCCCCAGCCCACACCGATCGCCCGCAGGGCGTCGGCCCCGTACCGGTCGACGACGGACGGGTCGACGGTGCCGAAGGGCGCGTCCTCGACGAGTACTTCTGCGAGCGGTGCACCGGGAAGCAGGAGTTCGTCGGCGGGGACGAGGTCGCCGTGGGTGTCGGGCAGCAGCAGTGCCCCGAGTTCGCGGGGCACGGCCGCGGGCGACACGAGCGGCACCAGTCGCAGCACGACGTCGGCGAGCTCACCGGCCGGGAGGTCGCCCTCCGGGTGGAGGTCGTCGGGATCGGCGTCCTCAACGGCTGCGACGAGCGCCGGGTCGGCGAGCAGGTCCTCGACCGTCACGGTGCCGGCTCCGAGCCGGGCGAGCAGCGGATGCGCGGCGTCGGGATGGACGAGACGCACCCACGGCATGGACACCGGGCCGATATCCTGCAGTTGCGTTGCGAGAACGGCCGTACGCGGGCCGGTCACGGTCCGTCCGTCCGACAGCGGAACCGGCAGCGATGCGAGTTCCTCGGCCGCGACCGCGTCGACAACGAGCGGAGTGAGCGCCTCGTACAGGCGGTTCCACCACTTCGGATCGCGTTCGTGCCCGGAGAGCAGTTCGGCCAGTCGCGCGAGACCGAGCCGGTGCACGCCGACGGCGGACAGCGCGGACGCATGTCGCGGCCCGCACAACTCGGGGATCACGAGCCCCGGGACCACCTCGCCGAGGACGTCGGCGAGGTCGTCGGTGAGACCGGGAAGTGCGACGGCCCGGTCGGGCACCAGATCGGCGCTGCGGTCGGCGGCGGGAAGCCACGCGCCGGCAGCCAACTCGTCGAGGATCGCCTCGCGGATGCGTTCGTCTACCTCGCTGCGCGCGAAACCCGGCAGGGGCACGAGGTCGAGTCGCTGCTCGGCGGGCAGAGCCGCGACGAACCGCGCGTATCCGCGGGCGACGTTCTCGACGTGGGCTCCGGGAAGCACGCGCCTCCGGTCGGGTTGCATGGCGACGTCGGCGACGACGATCGCGGGAAGTGACAGCTCCTCGTCGGAGCGGGTGGGGGCACGCAGGACATCGCTGCGGACCGGGTCGACCCGCCCGTCGACGACGGGCACCAGCCATCGCGCCGACGCTCCGGTGAACTCCCACCAGGTGCGATCGCCGATCCGCACCTCCCACAGGCCGCTGTCGAGTTCGCGCCGGTGACGGGTGAATTCGTCGTCGGCGACGAGGACGGTGTGCAAGCCCGGGAGTTCGAGCAGGATGTCGTGGGCCTCGGATCGGAAGGCGTCGAGCAGTGCGACCGGGTCCACCCCGGGGCGCAGGGTCAGCACGACCTCGGTGTCGCTGCCGGTCGCCGGCGGGGCCTCCGTCGGCCACACGAGGCGCAGCGCCGGGACACCCGACTCCGGCTCGGGCAGGTTCCGCTCGGCCAGCACCGCGCGGGTGCGCTCGGCCGAGAAGTGGAGCGAACCGGTGCGCGAACGCACCTCGATGTCGTCGGAGACCGACAGCACCGCCGTGAAGCCGACACCGAACCGCCCCACGGTGGATCCGGCGCCGGTCTTGTTCGACGAGCGCAGTGCGGTCAGCGCGTGGACACCGCCCTCGTGGAGCGGCTCACCGATGTTCGCGACGTGGAGACGGCCGTCGGCGAACCAGACACGCAGCTCACCCGGTACATCGGCACGCGCGGCGGCGTCGGCGGCGTTCTGGGCGAGCTCGGTCAACACGCGGTCGCGGTAACCCGCGCGGACATGATCGGCCTCGGTCGCCGCGTCCTCGCGCAGACGGGTGGGCGACGACGACCAGGCCGCGAGGATCCCTTCGCGTAACGCCGCGGTCCCGAACGGATCCGCGGGGTCCGGCCGGGTCACGTCAGTCGGTCTGTTCCGACTCGGACGGGGACGGCTCGGACGACTCGGGGGCAGACGACTCGGGGGCGAGCTCGTCCGTGGAATCGGTCGGCGTGGACTCGGTGCTCACGACCTCGGTACTCACGACCTCGGTGCTCACGACCTCCGTGGTCGCGGACTCCGCAGGCGCCGAGCCGGCCGGTCCGACCTCGACGACCTCCACTGCCGAATCGTCGAACGCCTCGTAGATCGGCGAACCGGCGCCGGTGGGCAGGGTCGTGTCAGAATGCGCGCCACATCCGTACTCGGCGTGCACGACGTGACCGTCGGCGGCGAACTCGTTGCCGCAGACGCCGAAGGCCGCACGCAGCGATCCGGCGAGCGGAAGATAGAAACCACACAGGCGGCACGAGGACGGAGCGGCCTTCGCCATCTCCGAGTCGGGACCGTATTCGCTGTCGAACCAGCGCTGTGCTGCCTCGAGGCGACCTTCCAGACTCATGACCTGCTTGCGGCCCAGCCCGATCTCGAGGGCGGTCTCATCGACCTCGGGGTCGCCGGACAGCATGTAGCCGGGAACCAGGCGCACGTCGTCGGGAGCGGGAGCCAGCAGGTCGCCGGGACCCAGATCGCCGGGACGGATCCGCTCGCTCCACGGCACCCACGCGGGGGCGACGAGCGCGTCGGGACCGGGCAGGAGCACGAGTTCGCTCACAGTCACCCGATCCGAATCCGGGGCGGCGGCCACGACGACGGCCCACTGCCAACCGCGGTAACCCGGCAGCTCCGAGGCGAAACGATGGGTGGCCGAGCACTCGTCCTCGGGCGTCACGCCCAGATAGGCGCCGACTCCACCGTCTCCGAGTTCGTCGAGTGCGGCCCGAGCGAGGTCGACGGCGTCGGCGAGCACGGAACGCACCGCCGGATCGACCACGGGGTTCGTTCCTCGGGAAGTGGAAGCAGAGGCAACACTCACGACCCCCATTCTGCCTGACCTGTCTGCTCCGGCGCCTGCGGGTCGCGGAAGGTCGTACAGGCACCGCTCACACGCGAGGTGCAGGATGGGCGCGTGCCCCGTCTTCTCCTCTCGGCCGCGGTCGCGACGGTCGTCTGCGTCACCACCGCCGGATGCGGCGACGATCTCGTCGCCGAACCCGGTCCACCCGCCACCGAACTCGGTGTGGAAGTCGTCGCCACGCACCCCCACGATCCGGAGGCGTTCACCCAGGGCCTCGAGATCGACGAGGGCGAACTGCTCGAAGGCACCGGCCGGGCCGGGCGCTCGTGGGTGTCGGCCCGAGAGGTCGACCTCGACGGCGGGACCGTCACCCTCGCCGAGACCGAGCGCACCCGCGAACCCGTCCTCGACGACCTCTTCGGTGAGGGCATCACCGTGGTCGGCGACGAGGTGTGGCAGCTGACCTGGAAGGACGGCACGGCCGTCCTCCGCGATCGCGACACCCTGCTCGAGAAGCGCCGGGTCGACTACGACGGCGAGGGCTGGGGGCTGTGCGCGCAACCCGGCCGTCTGGTGATGAGCGACGGCTCGGCCGAGCTGATCTTCCGCGACCCCGTCACCTTCGACGAACTCGGGCGCGTCACCGTGCACCGGGACGGACGTGCCGTGTCGAAGCTCAACGAACTCGAGTGCGCCGAGGACGGCAGGGTCTGGGCGAACGTGTGGCAGACGGACGAGATCGTGCTGATCGATCCGGCCTCGGGCCGTGTGGAGGCCCGGGTCGACGCGGCTCCGCTGCGTGATCGGCTGCCCGCGGGAGCCGATGTGGACGTCCTCAACGGCATCGCACGGATCCCCGGGACCGATCGGTTCCTGGTGACGGGCAAGTACTGGCCGACGCTGTTCGAAGTGCGTTTCGTGGAGTGATCCGGGTGGCATACCGATCGCGGCACGCGTCACTCGGGCCACGTGCCGCCCTTGTGTTACAGCCGCTATCGCGTGGGGAAGAATCGAAGACGTGACCGAACCGGACGAGCGACCCGCCCCCGAGGGAGCGGACGGCCGTGTCCCGGGTTCGCAGCATCCGGGGTACAGCAACTATCCGCCTCCGCGCCGCGTCTCGGGCCGTCGCACTCCCCTGCCGCCCCTGCATCCCGTCGACCATCCGCGCCGACCGCCGGGTGCGTCGGCGGCCGGTCGGGCGGAGTCCTCGTCCGAGACCGACTCACCGCGCGCTCCGCGCATGCCGCGGAAACTGACGGTGACGCGGGTCGCGGCCCTGCGCAGCCGCGAACTCACCTCGAAGGGCATCGCGACCTTCCGCCGAGCGGCCACGGCCGACGGCGCCGACAAGTCGGGCCTGACGGCGCTCACCTACGCGACGATGGCGAACTTCGCCTCCGACGCGGCCATCGCCGTCGCGCTCGCGAACACCCTGTTCTTCTCGGCGGCCACCGGTGAGGACAGGACGAAGGTCGCGCTGTATCTGCTCATCACGATCGCGCCGTTCGCGATCATCGCCCCGCTCATCGGGCCGCTGCTCGACAGGTTGCAGCACGGTCGTCGCGTCGCGCTGGCGACGTCCTTCGCGCTGCGCACGGTGCTCGCGGTAGTGCTGGTGTTCAACTTCGACAGCTGGCTGTTGTATCCGGCGGCGCTCGGCATGATGGTGCTGAGCAAATCGTTCGCGGTGCTCAAATCCGCGGTGACACCCAGAGTCCTGCCACCGGAGATCGATCTGGTGCGGGTGAACTCCCGGTTGACGGTCTTCGGCCTGGTCGGCGGCACGATCGGTGCCGGCGCGATCGCGGCGGCCGCGGCATGGGCATTCGGTTCGTCGGGCGCACTGTGGCTGTGCGCCGGGATTACCGCATTCGGCGCCTATCTGAGCATGCGTATCCCCGCCTGGGTCGAGGTCACCGAGGGTGAGGTGCCGGCGACGCTGTCGTACCACCGCTCCGACGCGCGCACCGAGGTGCTGAACGCCGACACCGTGACCGAGGTGATCGTCACCAAGTCCGGGAAACGGAAGCAGCCGCTGGGACGGGCGGTGGTGACCGGACTGTGGGGCAACGGCACGATCCGCATCCTCACCGGCTTCCTGACCTTGTTCATGGCGTTCGTCGCGAAGAACACCACCGGACAGGATCCGCTCATGCAGGCCGCGATGCTCGGTGGTGTCGGTGCCGCCGCCGCGGTCGGCAACTTCGCGGGCAACGCGACCGGAGCGCGACTCGCGCTCGGACGGCCCGCTCTCATCGTCGTGCGGTGCACCGCCGCGGTCGTCGTCGTGTCCGCCGTCGTCGCTGCGACCGGCAACGTCCTGGCCGCCGCGCTGGCGGCGCTCGTGGCGGCGTGCGCCAGCGCGCTGGCCAAGGTCTCGCTCGACGCATCGCTCCAGCAGGACCTTCCCGAGGAGTCCATCGCGTCCGGATTCGGCAGGTCCGAGACGGTTCTCCAGCTCAGCTGGGTGTTCGGCGGAGCGATGGGTGTGCTGTTGCCGACCGAACTGTGGCTCGGGTTCGCTGTGGTCTCGGTCGTGCTGGTTCTCGGATTCGCGCAGACGGTGCTGACATACCGTGGGGGGACATTGCTGCCGGGATTCGGCGGCCGTCGACCCGAACGCGTCTCCACCGAGACGGCTGCCGGGCGGAGGCGCGCCGGTGGATCCCCCACCGAAGATTGGAACAGTTGAGTTGCAGGCCCGGACGAAGAAGACTCTCGCGCTGCTGCTGGTGGCCCTGGTGGTCGTGGTAGCGGGAGTCGCCGCCACGGTGTGGAAACTGGTCGATTCGGCCGAGCCCACGCTCCCCACCATCACCGCGTACGCACGGGGAAAGACCGTGACGGTCGATCCCGCGCAGCACTGCAATCTCTATCTCGAGGACTGCGTGGAGAACCCGATCGGTCAGCTCGACGTGCCGGCCGGCTACCCGCTGCAGCTGTCGCTTCCGAACGAGATCGCCGATGCTCCGTGGCGCATCCTCACCGTCTACGGCGACACGCAGACCGGGCAGACCTACATCGACGGCGCGATGTTCGAGGCCGGTGCACGCCGCACCCTCACCGTGGAGAGCTCCCCGGAGCTGCAGTTGCTCGGAGTGGAGATCCAGCTGCCGTCGGCCGTCGTCGACGAGGCCGGTGAACCGATCGCGCACGCCGTGTGGGCCGTCAAGACGTTCTGAGTCCCGACCCCGCATACGACGACGGGCCGTCCTCGCACACGGCGAGGACGGCCCGTCGTGGTTCGTCCCTAGTGATCGAGCTCGCGCGCGATCGCCCGCATGACCTCGGAGATGCGCTGCCCGGTCTTGCGGTCGGGGTAACGCCCGCGCCGCAGATCGGGCTGGACCGCTGCTTCGAGCAGCTTGATCATGTCCTCGACCATGCCGTGCAGTTCGTCCGGCGCGCGGCGCTTCTGCTGGGCGGGAGCCTCGCGGCGACCCTGCCGCAACGTGGGCTGCTCGAGGAGCTCGACCTTCAGCGCCTGCGGACCCCGGCGGCCCACCGCCATACCGAACTCGACGCGCTGACCGGGCTTGAGCGCTTCCACTCCCTCCGGCAGTGCCGAGGCGCGGACGTAGACGTCCTCACCCTCGTCCTGGGACAGGAAGCCGAAGCCCTTCTCGACGTCGTACCACTTCACCTTGCCGGTCGGCACCGCGCTCACCTGCTCCTCGAAAGCTGTGCCCCACAGTGGGGCAACCCGTTTACCATGCAAAACAACGCGCCCCGGCTCGGTCGAGCGGGACGCGTAGACACCTGTCAGTGTACCCGCAGAGGTGGGTCCGCCCCCGAATCGTCTTCCCGCTCCCGGACGTCACCGTCCGTCCTTGCGGCGACTACCGTGGTCACGTGGGTACTTCATCTTCGGATTCGTCTGCCGCCCCGCGTAACGGCCTCCTGAAGGCCGCGATCGCCTGCTTCGTCGTCGGTGTGGTGGCGGTCGTCGCCATCTTCCTCATTCCGGCGGTCACCGACGGCACGCCCGGACTCGCGCTGTATCTGTTGACCCTCGCATGGCCGTTGGGTTTCGCCCTCGCCATCGCCTTCGCGCTGCGCTCGGGCCGGCGCGCTCGGAACGGAGACCGGACATGAGGATCCTGCTCAACATCATCTGGTTGATCTTCGGCGGGCTGTGGCTCGCGCTCGGCTACTTCGCGGCAGGTCTGATTTGCTGCATCCTCATCATCACCATCCCGTTCGGCATCGCGTCGTTCCGGATCGGTATCTACGCGCTCTGGCCGTTCGGCAAGACGACGGTCGACAAGCCGACGGCCGGCACCATGTCGCTGATCGGCAACGTCATCTGGATCCTGGTGGCCGGTATCTGGCTGGCCCTCGGCCACATCGCCACCGCGCTCGCCATGGCCGTCACGATCATCGGCATCCCGCTCGCCGTCGCCAACCTGAAGATGATCCCGATCTCCCTGATGCCCCTGGGGAAGGAGATCGTTCATGTGGATGCCCGTCCGAGTTACATGTGATCTTTCTCACATAACGAGCCGATAACGAGCAGGACTCGAAACGAAATTTCGGGTACCCGGACCCCACTACCTGGGACTTCATTCCCTGGTCCGCGCCACACACGGCTGTCGCCACACGAATCGGCGCGTTATCAATTGGTGACACTTCGCCCTCGGAACCGTTACCGTCATGTCCGGTCGAACCGCCTGGCTCGACCGGTCCGGAACCGCCGCGCCAAATTCCTGTCCCGTGGTTCCGGAAGTCCCGACGAACGATCCACAGGGGACAGGAAACGGGGGACCCACCGGTCTCCCAGGAACCGATCGGCCCACAGCCGGACGGTGTCCAGGAGGCCCGGGCCGACGCAAGCGCGACGGTCCTCGGGGTGAAGCCGAAGGCGCTCCCAACGGAGCGACACGGCCGGGCGACCTCTTCAGCCCGAACCCGACAGCTGACCTCGTAGGTGCGTACGGAGAGGAACACGGAACCGACATGAGCGGACGCCATCGCAAGCCCACCAATACCGGTCGTACCGTCGCGAAGTTCGCGCTGACGGGCGCAGTCCTCGGCGTCACGGGTGTCGCGTTCAGCGGCACGGCCGCTGCCGCCCCCGACTCCGACTGGGACCGCCTCGCACAGTGCGAGTCCGGCGGCAACTGGGGAATCAACACCGGCAACGGCTACCACGGTGGCCTGCAGTTCTCGCCGAGCACCTGGAACGCCTACGGCGGCCAGGAATACGCCGCCTCGGCCAGCCAGGCCAGCCGCGAGCAGCAGATCGCCGTCGCCGAGCGTGTCCTCGCCGGCCAGGGCTGGGGCGCATGGCCCTCCTGCTCGTCGAGCCTCGGCCTGTCGAGCGCGCCCACGCAGCGCTCCGTCGACGCAGCGCCCGCCGAGACCCCTGCGCCGGCCATCCAGAACGCTGTCCCGCAGCTTCCGGAGACCCCCGCTGTCCCCGCCGAGGTCCAGGGCATCCTGGCCGGCTTCGAGCAGGGCGTCACCGCACTCCAGGACGCCGGTGTCGAGCTCGACCCGAACATCCTGGACGCCGTTCGCGCGGTGCTCCCGCAGTAACACCCCGAACATCCCGGAAGGGCCTCGCACCGTTCACGGTGCGAGGCCCTTCCGCATATGCGGACGACCTTCGTTCATCCCTCACACACGACGACGCCCGGCCCCCACGAAGGGACCGGGCGCCGTACGGAAGAGTCTGTTCGGTGATCCGCGATCGGATCAGCGGTTGATCACCGTCTTCGGATGCGTGTAGGGCAGGTCCTCGACCGGCAACGGGAACACGGTGTCCTCACCGTACGGGGAGAGCGGACCGGAACGCGTGGACGACAGTTCGGTGACAGCGTGCTCACCGTCGGCCAGCTCGGGCCATCCGTGGTCGACGTAATGCTTTTTCGAAGAGGTAGCCATGCGCTCATTTTGGCAGGTGAGTTCGGGGCCTGCTACCGCAGGTCTCTAATCTGGAGGGGATGTCCCCGACCACGCCCGCTCCCGACACCGCCTCGGACTCCCTCGCCCGCTGGCTGGCAGGTCGACGCGACACGGATCTGGCCGCCACGCTGCGCGCCCGTCCGGATCTCGTAGTGCCGCCACCGGCGAGCATGAACGTGCTCGCGAGCCGGGCTCAGCAACGCGCCTCGGTGTTCCGTGCGGCCGACGAACTCGACACCGCCGCCTTCGGGATCATCGAGGTGCTGGCCCGTCTCGGAGCGGTGGACACCCCCGTCTCCCGCGCCGCCGTGCTCGACGAGGTCTCCGGCCGCATCAGCGCGAGGAATCTCGACCGGATCCTGTCCACCCTGCGCTCGCTGCTGCTCGTGTGGGGGTCCACCGACGAACTGCGTCTCGTCGCCGCCGCCGTGGACGCCGTTCCGTGGCGCGTCGGACGCACCGGCGACGTCACCGGACCGTCCCGGCAGGAGCTCGACGACCTCCTCGCGGCTCTTCCGCCCGAGCAGCGCAGCATCCTCGACACCCTGTCGCGTACGTCCCCGATCGGTCGGACCCGCGACGCCGCACCGGACACCCCCGCCGACCGGCCCGTGCAGAAGCTGCTCGCCGCCGGACTGCTCTTCCGCATCGACGACGAGACCGTCGAACTCCCCCACCGGGTGGGCCAGGCACTGCGCGACGACGCTCCCTTCGATCCGGCGGCGCTCGCTCCCCCGCGCGCACCGAAACCCACCCGATCGACCGCCGACGTCAATGCGACCGCCGGCGGCGCCGCCCTCGAACTGCTGCGGCACTGCGAAGACGTTCTCGACACCCTCGGTGCGCAAGCCGCCCCCGTCCTCAAGGCCGGTGGGCTCGGTGTCCGCGAACTGCATCGCATCGGGAAGGCGGTCGGACTCGACGACGACGAGACGGCGCTCGTCGTCGAGGTCCTCGCGGGTGCCGGTCTGATCGCGCGGGGCCTCCCCGATCCGCCGACACCGGGGGACGACGATCACTGGGCACCGACCACCGCCACCGACGCGTGGCTCGCGTCCTCCCCCGCCTACCGCTGGGCCGTGCTCGCCGGTGCCTGGCTCGATCTGCCGCGCCGGCCCTGGCTGATCGGCCGGCGCGACCAGAACGACAAGCCGGTCGCCGCGCTGTCCGACGAGGTGAAGTCCCCTACTGCCGCCCGCGACCGACGGTTGCTGCTCGACGCCCTCTCCGACGTGCCGGCGGCGGGCACGGACGTCGCCGACCTGCGTACCGCTGCGGCGTGGCGTCGTCCTCGCTGGGCGAGTCGCTTCGACACGACGAGCGTCGTGGAGACCGTGCGCGAGGCGACGACACTCGGTCTCGTCGCGCACGGCATGCTCGCGTCGCCGGGCAAGGCGCTGCTGCACGGCGGCGACGCCGAGGCCGAGATGGCAGCGGTGCTCCCCGAACCCGTCGACTACGTGCTCGTCCAGGCCGACCTCACGGTCGTCGCCCCCGGACCGCTCGTCCCCGAACTCGGCGAGCGGATCGCGCTCGTCGCCGACGTCGAATCGGCCGGTGCCGCGACCGTCTACCGGATCGGCGAGAGCAGTATCCGGCGCGCGCTCGACGCCGGGCTCGGCGCGAGCGACCTGCACGGCCTGTTCGCGACGCATTCGCGCACCCCGGTGCCGCAGTCGCTCACCTACCTGATCGACGACGTCGCGCGTCGCCACGGACGCCTGCGGGCCGGTGTGGCGACGTCCTTCGTCCGCGCCGACGATCCGGCTCTGCTCACCGAGGTACTGTCCGCCCCGGTCGCCGCCACGCTCGCCCTGCGCGCGGTCGCCCCGACCGTCGCGATCTCGCAGGCGCCTCTTGCCGAGGTGCTCACCGAGCTGCGCGCCGCTGGTTTCGCTCCCGCCGGGGAGGACGCATCGGGAGCGATCGTGGATCTACGGCCCCGGGGTGCCCGCGTCGCGATGCCGCGTGCCCGGGCCCGCTATGCCGGGCCCACCGCGCCGAGCGACGAGCAGCTCGACACCCTCGTGCGCACGCTGCGCGCCGGCGACCGTGCGGAGTCCGCGACACCGACGGCCTCGGCACGTGGTGACGGCAGCCGGTCCGGCGGTGCGGCGACGCTCGCGCTGCTGCAGCTGGCCGTGCACGGCAAGCGCAGCGTCACCCTCGGCTACGTCGACGCTCAGGGTGTGGCGACGCGCCGCATCGTCGACCCGGTGTCGGTGGGCGGCGGGCAGGTGCAGGCCTTCGACCCGGCGACCGGCTCGGTGCGCAGCTTCGTCCTGCACCGCGTTACGTCGGTGGCGCTGGTCGACTGACGACGGACCCGGGTGCGGTTGATCGAGCATCGCCTGGAACCGCCCACCACCGGCCCTTGGGCGGAGAGGCTCAGCGCTGCGTCGCGAACCCCACGAACGCCCCGCCGACGGTGAACTGGTTCTCCGGCCGTGGGAGCCCGTAGTGCCCACGCAGGGTGGATTCGGTGTACTCGGTGCGGAACAGACCGCGCTCCTGCAGGATCGGCACCACACCGTCGACGAACTTCTCGAGCCCCGACGGCAGCACGGCGGGCATGATGTTGAAGCCGTCGGCCGCGCCGCTGTGGAACCAGTGCTCGATCGTGTCGGCCACCTGCTCGGCCGTGCCCGCGAAGGTTCGATGGCCGCGACCGCCGCCGAGTCGTTCGATGAGCTGCCGCACCGTGAGGTTCTCCCGTCGCGCGAGCTGCACGATGAGCGTGTACCGGCTCTTGGCTCCCTCGATCTCGTCCTCGGACGGCAGGTTCTCCGGCAGCGGCTCGTCGAGCGGAAGCTGCCCCGGCCGCAACCCGAACCGGTCGGCGAGCTGGTGGCGCGCGTACTCGGGCGAGATCAGCCGGGCCAGTTCGGCGTCGAGTTCGCGTGCCTCATTCTCCGTATCGCCGATGACGGGCACGATGCCCGGGAGGATCAGCACCTGCCGCGGGTCGCGGCCGACCTTGCCGACCCGATCCTTCACGTCGTCGTAGAACGCCTTGCCCTCCTCGAAGGTGGGCTGGGCAGTGAAGATCGCCTCGGCGTACAGCGCGGCGAAGTCCTTGCCGTTCTCCGACGAGCCCGCCTGCACGAGCAGCGGATAGCCCTGCGGCGACCGCGGCACGTTGAGCGGCCCGGCCACCGAGAAGAACTCTCCCTCGTGTTCGAAGGTGTGGACCTTCGCGGAGTCGGCGTGGATCGCCGCCTCCTTGTCGGCGACGATCGCGTCGTCCTCCCAGCTGTCCCACAGCTTGGTCGACACCTCGACGAACTCGGCGGCCCGCGCGTAGCGGCTCTTGTGCGCCGGCACGCCGTCGAGACCGAAATTGCGAGCGGCGTCGTCACCGGCGGTAGTGACGATGTTCCAGCCGGCCCGTCCCCCGCTGACGAAATCCAGCGATGCGAATCGACGCGCGAGGTTGTAGGGCTCGTTGTAGGTCGTCGACGCGGTCCCGATGAGACCGATCCGCTCGGTGGCCGTCGCGATCGCGGTGAGGATGATCGTGGGTTCGAGCTTGCCGCTCGGACGCCGTTCGGGATTCGCGAACAGCACGGGGCTGTCGGCGAGGAACACCGAACCGAACCTGCCACGCTCGGCGGTGCGGGTGAGCGAGATGTAGTGCTGGATGTCGAGATTCGCGTTCGGGTCGCTCTCCGGCAGACGCCAGGCCGCTTCGTGATGGCCGACGGGCATGAGGAAGGCGTTGAGGTGCAATCGACGATCGGTCATGTCTTCTCCTGTCGTGAAAGGTCTTTCGTCACAGTTGCGTGATGACACCGAGGGCGGTGAGGAGGTCTTCACGGATGTCCCGGAAACCGGGATCCGTGATGGAACGGGGCTTGTCGAGATCCACGTGGCAGTCGACGGCGAGGCGCCCTTCGTCCAGCACGACGATCCGGTCGGCGAGCACTATCGCCTCGTCGACGTCGTGAGTCACGAGCAGCACGGTGGGACGGTGCGCGCGGACGAGGTCGTCGAGCAGTCCGTGCATCCTGATGCGGGTCAGGGCGTCGAGCGCGCCGAACGGCTCGTCGGCGAGCAGCAACTGCGGCTCCCGCACCAGGGCCCGGGCCAGCGCGACACGCTGTTGCTCCCCGCCCGAGAGTTCGAGCGGCCAGGCGTCCTCGCGCCCGGCCAGGCCGACCTCGACCAGCATCTCGGATCCCCGGCTCCTGCCCTGCCTGTCGAGCCCGAGCGTGACGTTGTCGAGCACGCGCAGCCAGGGCAGCAGGCGGGAGTCCTGGAAGGCGACGGAGACCTTCTCCGGTACCGCGAGGGCGCCGCCCCGGATCTCCACGTCGTAGTCGAGGCCGGCGAGCGCACGCAGCAGGGTGGACTTCCCGGATCCGCTCCTGCCGAGCAGGGCGACGAACTGTCCGTCGGGGATCTCGAGGTCGAGCCCGTCGAGCACGTTCCGGTCGCCGAAGCCGCGGATCAGGCCGCGGATGCGTACAGCGCTCATCCGCCCAGCGTCTTCCGCCAGGCGAGCGCCCGACGCTCGACCAACCGGAGACCGGCGTCGGATGCCAGACCGAAGATGCCGTAGACGAGCAATCCGACGAGGATGACGTCCGGCTGACCGTAGTTCTGGGCGTTGAACATCATCTTGCCCAGGCCGCTCACGGCGTTGATGCTCTCGACCACGATCAGGGTGAGCCACGCACCGGTCACCGCCAGGCGCAGACCGAGGAAGAATCCGGGCAGCGCTCCTCGCAGCACCACCTTCCACACGAACTGTGCGCGAGTGAGAGCGAGGACCTCGGCGAGTTCGACGTAGCGCTGTTCGAGGGCCGTGAGAGCGTTGTGCGTCTGGATGTAGATGGTCACGACCGTCCCGAGTGCGATCACCGTGATCTTGAAGGTCTCGCCGATGCCGAGCCACAGGATCAGCAGCGGGATGAGACCCAGCGTCGGGATCGCACGCTTGAACTGCACAGGGCCGTCGATCAGTGCTTCACCGGTGCGCGTCAGGCCGGATGCGAGCGCGAGCGCGGTGCCGATGACACATCCGATCACGAAGCCCAGCACGGCACGGCTCAACGATGCCAGGATGTGTTGTTGCAGAGTTCCTTCCGCGACGAGTTCGACCGCGCTGGTCACCACTGTCCAGGGAGCGGAGAGCTTGCGGTCGTCGATCCATCCGGCACCCGACCCGATCGCCCACACGACGAGCAGCAGAACCACGCCGGTCATGCGCGAGAACGGGACGGCCTTGCGGAGACCGAGCCGCCGGAGCGGCCTGATCCCCTCCGTCGGTGGCTGATCGGTGGGGTCCGGTGGGCGGGCGCCGACCTCCACCGGCCGTGTCAGTGTGCCGGTCACGAATCCGACCCCTTCCGGTACTCCTGCGGAACCGACTCCGCGGCAATCGTTTCGAATCTGCGATCGAAGATCTGCTCGACGTCGAACTCGTCGAACCATCCGGCTTCGTCGAGCAGTTCCGAGGTCTCCTGCGTCCATTCGATCGCGGAGTCCCAGTCGGTGGGATATGCCGGTTTCTGGCCGACGGTTTCGACAATCCGCCTGCCGCCCTCGTACGACACGCCCTCGCTCTCGACGTAGTACTTCCGAATCCACTCGTCCCGGTTCTCCCACGCCCAGACGTCACCCTGTGCCCACAACGGGATGAATTCCTTGATCGCCGCGACCTTCGCAGGATCCTCGAGCACGGACACCGGAGCCCACAGAACACTCAACGCGTCGACCTCGGGCGTGAACACCCCTCGCGCGCCCTCGGTTTCGTACTGGTTCAGGTACTTCGTGAGGGTAGGTTCCGCCAGCGGTGCGACGTCGACCTGTTTCGCCTGGAGCGCCGTGAGGAACTGCGTGCTCGGTAGTTCGACGAATTCCACCTCGTCGAGACCGATTCCGGCCGACTTCAGCGTCCGGAGCACGACGACACCCTGGGCCTGCCCCGGCGACAACGCGATCTTCCTGCCGCGCAGGTCGTCCAACGAATCGATGTCTGTACCGGGTGCCGTCGCGAGCGAGTACTGCGGCGAATCCTTCTCGCGTACGGCGACGATCCTGGCGTCGAGCCCGGTGGCACGGGCCTGGATGGGAGGAATCGCCGCATTGACCGCGAGGTCGACGGCGTCGCCGCGGAACGCCTGGATGACGCCGGGACCGGCCGAGACGTCGGGCCAGTCCGACACCGTGAACGGCAACTCGTCGATACGACCGGTCGCTTCGAGCTGGATACGGGTGGGCTTGACGGCAATGCTCAACGACGTCCCCGGTGGAATCTCCTCGGGGATTTCGGCGTCGGCGGACAATCCCCCGGTCGAACCGCCGGCGCACCCGGTGAGCACGACGCTCAGTGCGGCCGCGACGACGATCGGAGCGCGCGATCTTCGAGAGCGCACGAGTGAGGACACGATCATGAGCACTCCTTGCGAAGGTGAGGGGCGCGACATCGCGCGAATACGCCGACGTGCGCCACCGGAAGACGAGCGGGAACCCGAGCGCGGGCCCGACCGCGAGGACAGCAGTCCCGGAAACCGCAGTCCCGAAATCAGCGGTCACGGTACGGAGAACAGCGACAGTGCGGACAGCCACGGAACCGCGATCGGTGGACGACACGACACGCACGGTGTTCGCGACGCGAGGCACTGCGGCCTGCGATCACGGTCCGGCCCATCGCTCTCCCCCGTCCGCCCGGGCTGTGGACGTCCTCTGTCTGCACAGCATCGCCGGTGACGGTATCGGCCGCGCGGAACTTCCCGACAGGGATCAGCGCACGGTGAAATCAACTCCGGACACCGGAGTACGGAACATTTCTGCGCCGTGTTCGGATGGCGCACAGAATAATTCGAGCGACTGGCTTTTTCCGGGAAATGACGTATGGTGTGGTCTTGTCGAGTGGTTGTTCATCGAAGATGGAGTGACAATGGCCGACAAGGGCAAGAATTCGAAGAAGCCAGCGAAGTCCCTGAAGGAACGTCGTCAGGAGAAGCGGCAGAAGGCCGCCGAAGCCGGCGAGTTCATTCGTAAGCGGAAGCGGAGCTGAATCCGGTTGCAGGCCATGGATCTCGAAATCGCAGCGCTCGAAGCGCTGTACGACAAGATAAGTGGATTGTCCGGTCGGGAAACGGGCACCGACGCACAGCGGCACGGATATCGCGCCGCCTTGGCGCGTGCACGGGTGTTCGTTCTCGACGAGCGTGCCGGCGCGATGAAACAGCCGGCCTGAGAAAAGAGAAAATCGGTACTGGAATGAAGCGGACGCTGCATGCCCTGGACAAGATCCAGGAACGACTCGAATCGGAACTGGATTCGAGACCTCCCACCTCTGAGAAAGACGCCGGCTACCGGTCCGGTATCTCCGAGGCGCTGGTGTGCGTGATGGAGGTGCGGCAGTCGCTCGCACGGTGAGTACGCCGTGAAACCGGTCGGCCGTGCGTTCCCGCCACGGGGGAACGCACGGCCGTACACCGTCGTGGTGGCGCGGTACGGCCCGAACCTGGAGAATGGGAAAGTTCTACTTTCCATCCACAGGAGGCACTCGTGGCCGACGGACCGCTCATCGTCCAGTCCGACAAGACCGTGCTCCTCGAGGTCGATCACGACCGGGCGAACGAGGCGCGGCAGGCGATCGCACCGTTCGCCGAGCTCGAACGCGCCCCCGAGCACATCCACACCTACCGGGTGACGCCGCTGGCATTGTGGAACGCCCGTGCCGCCGGTCACGACGCCGAGCAGGTCGTCGACGCGCTGGTCTCGCATTCCCGGTTCGCCGTCCCGCAGGCGCTGCTCGTCGACATCGTCGACACCATGAGCCGCTACGGGCGCCTCCAGCTGGTCAAGAACCCCGCCCACGGCCTGACCCTGGTCAGCCTCGACCGGGCGGTGCTCGCCGAGGTCCTGAGAAACAAGAAGATCGCCCCGATGCTCGGTGCGCGCATCGACGACGACACCGTGATCGTGCATCCGAGCGAGCGCGGACGCGTCAAGCAGATGCTGCTGAAGATCGGCTGGCCGGCCGAGGACCTCGCGGGGTACGTCGACGGCGAGGCCCATTCGATCTCGCTGGACTTCGAGACGAACCCCTGGCACCTGCGCGACTACCAGGAACTGGCCGCCGACTCGTTCTGGTCGGGCGGCTCGGGTGTCGTGGTGCTGCCGTGCGGTGCCGGTAAGACGATGGTCGGCGCGGCCGCGATGGCGAAGGCCGGCGCGACGACGCTCATCCTCGTGACGAACACGGTCGCCGGGCGCCAGTGGAAGCGCGAGCTGATCGCCCGCACCTCCCTCACCGAGGACGAGATCGGCGAGTACTCGGGCGAGAAGAAGGAGATCCGCCCGGTCACCATCGCCACCTACCAGGTGATCACCCGCAAGTCGAAGGGTGAATACCGCAATCTCGAGTTGTTCGACTCCCGCGACTGGGGGCTGATGATCTACGACGAGGTGCACCTGCTGCCGGCGCCGGTCTTCCGTATGACCGCAGACCTGCAGTCCCGCCGCCGCCTCGGTCTCACCGCGACCCTCGTGCGCGAGGACGGACGCGAAGGCGACGTCTTCTCGCTCATCGGCCCGAAGCGGTTCGACGCGCCGTGGAAGGACATCGAAGCCCAGGGCTGGATCGCCCCCGCCGACTGCGTGGAGGTCCGCGTGACCCTCACCGACGCCGAGCGCATGGCGTACGCGGTCGCCGAGCCCGAGGAACGGTACAAGCTGTGCTCGACCGCGCGCACCAAGATCCCGGTCGTGAAGTCGATCCTCGAGCAGCACCAGGACGCCCCGACACTGATCATCGGTGCCTACATCGATCAGCTCGACGAGCTCGGTGAAGCGCTCGACGCCCCGGTCATCAAGGGTTCGACGAAGACGAAGGAACGCGAGGCGCTGTTCGACCGGTTCCGGTCGGGCGAGCTGAAGGTGCTCGTCGTGTCGAAGGTCGCGAACTTCTCCATCGACCTGCCGGAGGCCTCGGTCGCGATCCAGGTGTCGGGCACCTTCGGCTCGCGTCAGGAGGAGGCCCAGCGTCTCGGGCGGCTGCTGCGTCCGAAGCACGACGGCGGGCAGGCCCACTTCTACTCCGTGGTCTCGCGCGACACCCTCGACGCCGAATACGCCGCGCATCGCCAGCGGTTCCTCGCCGAGCAGGGTTACGCGTACCGGATCACCGACGCCGACGACCTGCTCGGACCGCAGATCGGCTGACGCGGAGCGTCCCTGCGCGACGCGTCACAGGGACTTCGTGTCACTGCGGCCGGTATTCCTGTTCGGGACGGCCGGTGGTGCCGTAGCGCAACTGCATCCGCAGGCGTTTCTTCGCGACGAGCGCCGCGAGATAGCGCTGTGCGGTCGCGCGCGACACCCCGATCGTCACGGCCACCTCCCCCGCCGACATCGGTTCCGGTGATTCCCGGAGCGCCTGCATCACGAGCTCTTCGGTCATCGAACGCGAGGGTGCCGGGCGGGCGGCCGGCAACACCGGCCGCAGTGCGGCCAGCGCCGTGTCGATCTCGGTCTGGGTGAGCTCCTCCCCCGCGACGACCCTGCGGTACTGCGCGTAGGCCGCCAGCCGCCGGGCCAGTTCGGTGCTTGCGAACGGCTTGACCAGATACACCAGCGCACCGGCGGTGAGTGCCGCGCGCACCGTCGTGCCCTCGCCGGCGGCACCGAGCACGAAACTGTCGCATTCGAGGCTCCGGATCAGGTCGATCCCGGAGCCGTCCGGTAGGTACACGTCCACGAGGGCGAGATCGACGGGACCGGCCCGAACGGCGTCCCGGGCCGCCGCGATGCTCCCGGCGACCGCGCAGACCTCGAATCCCGCCACACCCGAGACCACGGAGGCGTGGAGTTCGGCGACCCGGAAGTCGTCGTCGACGACGAGGACCTTCAGATCCGTTCCGCCCATCCCGTGTCCCTTTCGTCGAGCATCCCGGGCAGCGTCGCCAGGAAGACCGCACCCCCGGTCGGATTCTCCGGCGTGCGCTGCCCGCCACGGTCCGCCAGCACGACGTCGCCGCCGTGCAGCCGCGCGATGCGCCGTGCCAGCGCCAGCCCCATTCCCCGGCCACCGGGCACCGTCGGATCGCTGCGGGTCGTTGCGCCCTCGGCGAAGACGTCGGGCAGCGCGGGATCGACGCCGTCGCCGGTGTCCGCGACACTCACGTGCAGGTCGGCACCGTCCTCCATCAGTTCCACCTCGACCTCGGCCGGAGCGCGCCCGCTCGTGCGTGCCGCCTCGATCGAGTTGTCGAGCAGGTTGCCGAGCACCGTCGTGACGTCGACGGGTGCCCGCACGGTGGCGTGCGCCCACGTGTTCTCGCCGAGCACGAGCGTGACTCCCTGCTCGCGCGCATGCGCGGCCTTCGCGACGAGGAAGGCGTGCAGGTACGGGTCGGTGATCGCGTCGATGCCCTCGAGCTGTTCACCGAGCGGACCCGAACCGAGGATCTGTTCGATGTACTCGAGCGCCTGCTCCGCATGCCCCCGGCGGAGCAGTCCGTCGAGCAGGTGGAGCCGGTTCGCGAACTCGTGCCGTTGGGCCCGCAGTGCCGTACTCATCGCCTTGACCGCGTCGAGTTCGCGCGTGAGCGTCTCGATGTCGGTCCGGTCCCGCACCGACATCACCGTGCCGAGATCCCGGCCGTCGCGCACCACACGCCGCGAAACGGCGACGACGACCCGGTCGCCGGTGGTCGCCGCAACCGGGATGCCCTCCGCGGAGCGCAGCACGTCGAGCAACCGCGGGGTCATTCCGAGGGTGTCGACACTGCGACCGATTCCGTCGTCGAGATCGAGCAGACGACGCGCCTCGGCGTTGACGACGGTGACGTTGCCGCGCGCGTCGGTGCCGACGACCCCGTCGGAGATCCCGTGCAGCACGACCTCCTGTTCGCGGACCAGCTCGGTGAGCTGTTCGGGTTCGAGTCCCAGAGTGAGCCGCTTCCAGCGGTTGGCGAGCAGCAACGATCCGACAGCACCGCACACGAGTGCTGCGAGCGCGATCAGGACGGCATCGGCGAGGTCGCTGCGCAGGTCGGCGCGCACCCGGTCGGTGGCGATGCCGACGCTCACCTCCCCGACCACCCTGCCCGAGACGGGATCGCTCACCGGCACCTTGGCCCGGACCGAATCGCCGAGCGTGCCCGACTCGCTGGTCACGACCTCCCGTCCGGCGAGTGCCTCGGTGGGGTCGGTGCTCACCCTCCGGCCGAGCTGCTCCGGATCGGGATGCGCGAGCCGGAGTCCCTGGTCGTCGGTGACCACGACGAACAACGCTCCGGTGGCGGTGCGGACGGCCTCGGCGGCCTCCTGCACCGCACCGGATGCGAGTTCCGGGTTGTCCGGGGAAACCACCCCGTCGTCGGCGGCCGAATAGCGTGCGACCTCGTCCCGCACGGTCGGGTCCGCGGACACCGACCGTGCGATCGCGAGCGCCCGCTGACCGTGCTCGTCGGTGACTCGGTCCTCGGTGGTGGTGGCGAACACCGTGAATCCGATGCCGAGTGCCACCGCCACCACCGCGGACTGGAGCAGAAGTACCTGGGTGCGAAGTTTCACGGCGTCGCTCCCGTTCGTCCCATCCGTCCAGTGTGGCCCGGGGCCGATCTCATCCGAACGGAATCTGCCCGAGTACCACCCCGACGACGAGCATCACGACCGACACCACTCCGGCGCGCCACAGCACCTTGCGGTGATGGTCGGCCAGTGGCACCCCGGCGAGGGTCACCAGCAGCAGAATCGCCGGGACCAGCGGGCTCTGCATGTGGACGGGCTGTCCGGTAATCGATGCGCGCGCCATCTCGACCGGTTCGATGCCGTACTGCGCTGCCGTCTCCGCCAGCACCGGGAGCACCCCGAAGTAGAAGGCGTCGTTGGTCATGAAGAAGGTCATCGGGATGCTGAGCAGGCCGGTGATGACGGCGAGGAACGGGCCGAGTGCGTCGGGGACGACGCCGGTGAGCCACAACGCCATCGATTCGACCATGCCGGTGCCTTGGAACACGCCGGTCAGGACGGCGGCGGCGAACACCATCGCGACGACCGACACGATGCTCGATGAATGGCGTGCGATCGCGGCGGACTGATCGACGACGCGAGGGAAATTCACGGCCAGCGCGATACCGGCGGCGATCATGAACAGCACGGGGATCGGCAGGATGTCGAGGCCGAGGACGACGAGCAGCGCCACCGTGAGGATCGCGTTGAAGGGCAGCAGACGCGGACGCAGGGTCGGACGGTCGGGGTCGAGTCCGGCAGCCAACCGACCGACCTCCCCGTCGGTCGTATCGGTGCCCTTTCCGACCGTCGTACCCACTCCGGACGGACCAGCGCCGAGCGGCATCAGGTCGGGCTTCCACGTGAGCTTTCCGAGACGGCGACGTTCGACGAAGCCCAGGTGAGCAGCGAAGCCCAGCACGACCACGAGTCCGACGACGAGCGACGGGATCATCGGGACGAATACGTCGGACGGGGACAACCCGAGCGCGCTGGCTGCACGGACCGTCGGCCCGCCCCACGGGATGATGTTCATCGTGGCGTTCGCCAGGCCCGCGACGACGGTGAGGACGACCGGGCTGACCTTCAGTTTCAGGTAGAGCGGCAACAGTGCGGAGGTGGTGATGATGAACGTCGTGGACCCGTCCCCGTCGAGGGAGACGACCATCGCCAGCACAGCGGTTCCGATCACCAGTCGTGCCGGGTCGTCGCGCACGAGCCGCAGAATGAGCCGCACGAGGGGGTCGAACAGGCCGACGTCGATCATGATGCCGAAGAAGATGATCGCGAAGAACAGCAGCGCCGCTGTGGGGGCGAGACTTTCGACGCCGTCGACGATCATGTCGCCGATGTCGGTGCCGGCTCCGGCGATCAGGCCGAACGCGACCGGGATCAGGATCAGGCCGACGACCGGGGTGGCCCGTTTCGACATGATCAGGTACATGAACGTGGCGACCATCAGGAAGCCGAGGACGACGAGCATGGCGGTGCCCACTTTCTGACGTGATCGGGGCCGGTCCGGGCACACGTCGACCACGGGTCGCGGGCGCGACCGGAGGTCTGGTGTGGGGGTCCGGCTCGAAGCCGTGAGGTTGTGTGATCTCTGCTACAGCAGAGTGTGTGGCCACGTCCCTCACCGAGTCACCGTTGCGCGCGAAAGCGCCGTTGTGCGCATTCTGCTCGAGCCCGTCGTGGTCGGGCTCGCCGCCGGAGGCCGACAGTGGTCGGCCCAAGGGCTCCAATAAGCTGGTGGCGTGCGCCGCTTCGACTTCCCTGTGGACCTGCCCCATGCCAAGGCCGTGAACCAGACCCTCGCGGATGTCCGTCGTCTGCGGTGGTCGGCGATATTCGTCGGCCTGGTGTGCGTCGCGGGTGCGGTGGGTCTGTTCCTGCTCGGCGAAGCCTGGGCGTACATCGTCGCCGCCGTGCTGGCGGTCGCGGCCGCGACGTCGGTGTGGGTGGCGCTGTGGGCGCCGCGCAAGGTGGGGACCATCGAACAGCTCTACCGCGACAGCCCTCTCGTCCCGGCCGTCGTCGCCGCCGAGCGTGCCCGCGGGCTGACGCTGCTCGCGCTCGTCGACATCGCCAAGCCCGAGACGTCCGGCCGGCACTTCGCCCTGGTCACCCGCAACGTGGAGGCGGTGCCGGGTCACCGGATCGCGATCGGTGAGCGCGTGCCGTGTGCCGCGGTCCTTTCCGACCGCACGACCCGCAACGACTCGGGGGTGTGGCAGATGGTCGGCCCCATGCCGATCGCCTGGGGTACCCGTGATCAGAAGGTCATCGCCGACGCGGTCGCGCAGATCCCCGAAGTGGAGTGGCGCGTGCTGAAGGACAAGCTGAAGATGGTGGACCAGGTCGATGCCACCGACGAGCGTCGCCTCGAACTGGCGAGCAAGGAACTGCCGCCCGAACTGCGGTGACGGGGCGTGCCGCGGGACGTTGTGGGTCGCCGGATTGTCGGCCGACGACCCACACGGCCCGTGAACGGCTGGCCCCTCCGGCTCTCAGGGGCAGTGGGCATCACGCGAGGTGCGGGAGCACTTCCTTCTCGAGCAGTTCCAGCCCCGAGGTGTCGTAGGCGGCCTCGGGAACGTAGAAGATCGCGTACTCGAGCCCCTGCTTCTTCAGCGCGGTGAGGTTCTCGACGATCTGCTCGGGGGTGCCGACGGCGGGCATCCCCCGGAAAGCGTCGAGCGCCCCGTCGGCCTTCTTCGCTCCGACGATCGGTTCGAGACGGGCCCGCAGTGCCTCGAGCCGGTCCTGCACCTCGGCTTCGGTGCGGCCGATCGCCACGTTGTAGTTGGCCGATCGCACGATGGCGTCGAAGTCGGTGCCGACCTCGGCGCAGTGCTCGCGCAGGATTTCCGACTTGCGCGCGAACCCTTCGGGTGTGCCGTCGAAGTTGGTGTACTGCGCGTACTTCGCGGCGATCTTCAAGGTAACCTTCTCGCCGCCGCCGGCGATCCACAGCGGAATACCGCCCTCCTGCAGCGGAAGCGGGCGGACGATGGCTCCGTCGACGGTGTAATGCCTACCTGAGAACGTCGCGGAACCCGTGGTCCACGCCTGTCGGAAGATCTGCACGCCCTCGTCGAGTCGGCGCAGCCGCTCACCCGGCGACGGGAATCCGTAACCGTATGCGCGCCATTCGTGTTCGTACCATCCGCCACCGATCCCCATCTCGATGCGCCCGCCGGAGATGATGTCGGCGGTGGCCGCGACCTTCGCGAGATAGGCGGGGTTGCGATAGGCCATGGCGGTACACATCTGGCCGATGCGCACACGCTCGGTGACGGCGGCGAAAGCCGACACGAGGCTCCATGCCTCGTGGGTGGCCTCGTCGGTGGGCGCAGGGACGGTGTGGAAGTGGTCGTACACCCAGATCGATTCCCACGGTCCGCGATCGGCGCGGAGCGCGAGATCGCGCATCACCTGCCACTGGTCGGAGGGGTCGATGCCGACGAGGTCCAGTCGCCAACCTTGGGGGACGAACAGTCCGAAACGCATACGTGTCCTAGGGTCGAAGTGATGTTGTGCAGTGCCGGTTCGGCCGGCGCCACCTGTTCCAGTGTGCGCCGCGGCCATGGCGAGTATCGCGGAACGAAGCGGAACATGCAGGCCGCTCCGAGCAGAGCCAGACCGCCCACGGTCAGGGCACCGGCGGCCAGGGACAGGGTGGCGACGGCGCCGACGGCGAACGGACCGAGGAAGAAACCGAGTCGCCACATCGTGGCGAAGGCCGCCATGGCCCGTGCTCGTCGCTCGATCGGCACGGCCTCGGCGAGATAGCTCTGTCGCGCCAGACCCCACACCGCGTTGGCGAACCCGGTGAGCACCGCGCCCGCGGCGAGAACCGCCGGTGTCCAGGCCATGAGGGAGACCAGGACACCGACGGTTCCCAGGGCGGTACCTGCTAGGATCGCGCGACGCTCCCCCAACCGCGCGACGATGCTTCCCGCCGGCAGGTCGCCGCTCACGGCGCCGAGCGCGACGAGTGCGACGACCACCCCCGCCACGGGCACCGACGCGCCGAGTTCGCGCGCGAGCAGTGCCACGACGGGGGCACCGGCACCCTGGCCGATCCCGAAGATCGCCGACGGCACGAAGACCGCGGTGATCAGCGATTTCGGGTCGAATCCCTCCGTCATGCGGCCACGACTCGGGGCTCGGACGGTTCGGCGGGGATCACTGGTCGGCGCGCCACCGCGACAGGCGGCGTTCGATCGCGACGAGGACGCCGTTGAAGACGAGCCCGACGAGCGAGATCGCGATGATGCCCGCGTACATGTCGGGGATCCGGAAGTTCAGCTGCGACGCGGTGATCAGGTAGCCGAGACCGGCCTTCGCGCCGACCATCTCGGCGGCGATGAGCACCAGGATCGACGATGCCGCCGCCATCCGGACACCGGTGAAGATCGTCGGCACGGCCGCGGGCAGCACGACCTTCTGGAACAGGCGGTGCGCCGGAAGACCCAGCGATCGCGCGGACTTCACCAGCAGCGGATCCACCGTGCGCACACCGGAGATGGTGTTGAGGAGGATCGGGAAAGTGCACGCATAGATCACCAGCGCGACCTTCGAGGTCTCCCCGAGACCCAGGATCAGGATGAACACCGGGAGCAGCGCGAGGGCGGCCGTGTTGCGGAAGACCTCCAGGATCGGGTTCAGCAGATCCGCGACCGGCTTGTACCAACCGATCGCCACCCCGAGCGGCACCGCGATCGCGACGGCGACGAAGAACCCTACGAGCGCGCGGGACAGGCTCGCCGCCAGATGGTCGGCGAGCTGACCGTTGCCGATCAGGTCGAGGAACGCTCCGACCACGGTGGTGAACGGCGGCAGGAACACCTCGTCGACGAGCCCGACCCGGGGAGCGATCTCCCACAGCGCCAGGAAGGCGACGATCGCGACGGCCGGCTTGACGAAACGCCACACCAGGGCACCGGTACGCCGCCCGACGCTGCGCACCGAGGATCCGGCCGGCGTGACTGCGGGTGTGATGCGGTCGTCGAGCTCGGGCTTCGTCAGAACGGCACTAGTGCTGGACATGCTGGGCCTCTTCCGTTGCTGTGGCGAGTTCGAGGTCGTGCGCGCGGGCCACCTCCGAGTGCAGCAGCGACCAGATGTCGTGCCGCAGCGCCCGGAATGCTTCGCTCGAGCGGACGTCGTCGACGTTCCGGTCGATGTCGACGTCGACGACGGTCTTGATCCGACCCGGTCGGGACGTGAGGATCGCGACGCGCTGTCCCAGATAGACGGCTTCGTCGATGCCGTGGGTGATGAACAGGATCGTCTTGCCGGTCTCGCGCCGGATGCGGAGCAGTTCGTCCTGCAAGGATTCGCGGGTCTGGGCGTCGAGTGCCGCGAACGGCTCGTCCATGAGCAACACTTCGGGATCGAAGGCGAGGCTGCGTGCGATGGCGACGCGCTGCTTCATGCCTCCCGACAACTCGTGCGGGTAGCGGTCGCCGAATCCGTGCAGGCCTACGAGATCGAGGTAGTGCCCGGCGAGATCGCGACGCTCCCGCTTGGGCAGACCCTTCGCCTCCAGACCGAATTCGATGTTGCTACGGGCCGTGCGCCACGGGAGCAGTGCGTACTGCTGGAAGACGATTCCACGGTCCAGTCCGGGACCGGTGACGGGCCTCCCGTCGAGCAGGATCTGCCCCGAGGTCGGTGTGCTGAGACCACCGAGAAGGTCGAGCAGGGTGGACTTTCCGCAACCGCTCGGTCCGACCAGGACGAGGAACTCCCCGTCGGCGAGGTCGAGACTGATGTCGTCGAGCGCGGTGAAGGTGTCGTTCGTGCCGCGCACCGGGAACTTCTTGGTGACGTGGTCGATCCGGAGTTTGGGCTCGCTCACTTCGCCTCCTCGAGGGGTTCGCCGTTCGGGCCGCTGGTGGGCTCGTAGGTGCCGTTGGCGTAGGGGTTGAATTCGTTCGTGTAGACGTCGTCGAGTTCGATCTGCCCTTCGTCGAGCTCGCCGTTGCGCGTGAGCCAGTCGATCCACGTCCGGATCTCCTGGTCGGTGATCACCCCACCGGGGCCGGCGACGCCGGGGCTGCGCCAGTACGCGACGAGGCTCGTCGACTCGTTGCGTCCACGACCGTCGATGATCTCCTCGAACTTCGCAATCACCTCGTCGCGCGGGGTCACCTGGGTCCAGCGGATGGCACGGGCCGTGCCCTGCACCAGGTCGGCGACGACATCGCGGTTCCGCTCGATGAAGTCGTTGCGGAACACGAGTGTCCCGTAGGAGAACGACCCGAAGAGGGACTCGTCGGTGAACAGCGGCCGGATGCCGCCCCGTTCCACCGCGGTCTCGCGGAACACGCTGCCGAGCGTCCCGACGTCGATCTGTCCTTCGCGCAGAGCCTGCTCGGTGTTGACGGGCGGGACCACGATGAGCTCTACCTGCGCGATCTCCTCGGGGGTCAGGCCCTGCTGAGCGAGCCACTCCCGCACCAGGAATTCGTGGTGGGCACCGAGGGTGTTCATGCCGACCTTCTTGCCGATCAGATCGCGCGCGGTGCGGATCGGGCTGTCCTCGAGGACGAAGTAGCCGTTGAAGGTCTGCTCGTCGGAGCCGTAGTAGGCGAGCACGGAGGTCAGCGGGGAGTTGCCGGCCTGCGCCTTGATCACGGCACCGTTGAACGCGCCACCGAAGTCGACCTGGTTCGTGGCGGTGTTCTGGAGCGACTGGGGACCGTTGCCGTTGTCTCCGATCCACTCCAGTTCGACGTCTTCGAAGTACCCGAGCGCTTCGGCGAGTTCGGGGAATCCGACCTGGCCGGCCGAACCCTCGTAGCGGAGGACGGTTCTTCCGTCCGCGGTGGTGGTCGCCCCGGAACCCGAGCACGCGGTCGCGACGGAGGCGAGGGTGAGAAACGCTGCGGCGGCAGCGACGACGCGCAGACTACTTCTGCGCAGAGGGGATGCGGGCATCAGGATTCGAGTCCTCGTATCGGCCCGAGCGTACGGGCGCGGTCACAACGATTGTGCGCAGAGTGATCCGAAGTGGGTGAATCCTCGTCCACACACGACGAAGGCCGGCACATCGACTGTGCCGGCCTTCGCCGTGGTGGACACGATCCGCGCGGGCGCTTCACCGCCTCGGATCGTGTCCGTCTTCCGCCCCCTACCGATCGGCCGGGAGCGGTGGGTGGGTTTCGTACACCGTCTCCCTGTTGCGGCCGAGGTCAGCGACGGAAGAGCGACCGTATGCTCCGACGCTCGGCGCGGGTCGGGACGGTGTCCTGACCGCAGGTGCAGCGATCGGCGGCGGGGACGGAACGCAGGACGGCGTCGACATGCTGTCCGCATCCACCCCATCCGGTCTTTCCGCAGTTCGGACAGGCGACGGGGTAACACATGAGAGTCCTCCTCGATGAGAATTCGCTACGGACCCGGCGACGGGGTCAGGAGCGCGAGGCTGCACGTCGTTCGGCAGCCCGGTTGTGGATCTCGGTCATGTCGAGGGCCTCGATCCGGGTGATCAGGTCCTCGAGAGCCGGTGCCGGCAACGCCCCGGGCTGCGAGTAGACGAGCACACCCTCCCGGAAGGCCATGATCGTCGGAATCGAGCGGATGTTCGCCGTGGCAGCGAGTTGCTGTTCGGCTTCGGTGTCGACCTTGGCATGCACGATCTCGGGGTGCGCCTGCGACGACTTCTCGAAGACCGGCCCGAAGGCACGGCACGGGCCGCACCACGATGCCCAGAAGTCGACGAGCACGATGTCGTTGCCGAGAACGGTGGATTCGAAGTCCGCCATCGTGAGGTTCTTCGTCGTCATGAGTTCTGCTTCCTTCTCGGGGTCGGCACGATCAGGCGGGGACGTGGGATTCGGCCCATGCGTTGTAGCCTCCGAGCAGATCCGTGACGTTCTCGAAGCCCTGGGCCCGCAACAGTGAGGCCGCGACGCTCGAACGCCATCCCCCTGCACAGTGCACGACGATCGGCTTGCCGGACGGGACCTGGCCCAAGCGGGTACGCAACTGGGCCAGCGGGATCGGCATCGCACCCGGAATGGTTCCGAACTCGCGCTCACCGGGATTGCGGATGTCGACGAGGGTGACCGCGTCGGCGGCGAGCAACCGGTCGAGTTCGTCGACCGATGTCCTGGATGCGGTCTCGACCAGATCGGCCAGTTCCGCCGGGAACACCCCGTCCCGATCGACGTTCAGATAGCCTGCAGCGCCGTCCGATCCGATTCGGGCCAGACGCACCGCGGCGTCCTGCTCCTCGCCGGGATAGGTGATCAGTACGATCTTCTCGCCCACCTCGGCGACCATGCCGCCGGTCTCGGCGAAACGCCCGTCGAATCCGACGTTGATCGAACCGCGCAGATGCCCGGCGGCGAAGTCGTCGACGCTGCGCGCATCGAGGACACGCGTGCCGGCGGCGAGTTCCGCCTTCATCCGCTCGGGGCTCAGCTCGGGAATCGTGTGATCCTGCGCCAGAAGCGGGTGCATCCGCTTGTTCATCGCGGCGTCGACCGAGAAGTACGACGGTGCGGCCGGCTGACCTTCGGTGACCAGGGCGACGAAGTCGTCCTCGCTCATCGGCTGCACGGACGGGTTGGTGGCGCGCTGTTCGCCGATGGTCGAGGTGAGTTCGGTCGACAGGTTCTTCCCGCAGGACGAACCGGCACCGTGAGCAGGCATGACGACGACTTCGTCGGGCAATGTCAGCAGCTTCTCGTGCACGGTGCGGTACATCGCGCGAGCCAGATCGGCACTCGAGCCGTCGCCGAGGTTGACCAGATCGGGACGTCCGACGTCGCCGATGAACAGCGAGTCCCCGGTGAGCACTGCGGCCGGGACGGCGCCGGAATGCTCGCGCACCAGCACCGAGATCGACTCCCAGGTGTGGCCCGGGGTGGACAGGATCTCGAGTTCGACCTCCCCCAGCGACAACTTCTCGCCGTCACGCAGACGGCGGATCGGGTAGTCGGTCTCCGCCGCTTCACCGAATCCGATCCACGCACCCGTGGCGTCGACCAGCTCGAGATGACCGGAGACGAAGTCCGCGTGGAAGTGGGTGTTGATCACACCCTCGATGGTCAGGCCGTACTTCTCTGCGTCGGAAAGATATTCGGTGATGTCGCGGCGGGGATCGACCACGACCGCCCTGCCCGTGTTCTCGTCACCGATGAGGTAGGACGCATGGGAGAGGCACTCGATGTAGTACTGCTCGAGAATCATGGATTCCTCCGTTGCTGGATCCGGATGGCGTTCCGGTGATATGGACATCGTGGCATATACCCCCTAGGGTATGTCAAGTACCCCCTGGGGTATCAGTTCGCCCCCGGAGCCCGGCCCTGCCGGGACGATCACATTTCTTGCATATACCCCCTGGGGTATGCATACGATGGTCCTGCAATACCCCCGGGGGCACCTCCTCGAACCCCTACCGATCCTCACGCTCGAAAGGCCACTCATGACCGAGTCCCCTACCGCCACCGTCGATCCGAATTCGCTGCACGAGTCGATCGATTCGGGCGGGCCCGTACGGATCGTCGACGTCCGGACTCCCGGCGAATTCGAGTCCGTGCACATTCCCGGCGCCTACAACGTCCCCCTCGGCCTGCTGCGTGAGCATCGCGACGAGTTCTGCGCCCATCTCGACGAGAACGTCGTACTGGTGTGCCGCTCCGGGCAGCGTGCCGGCCAGGCCGAACAGGCCCTGCGTGAAGCAGGGTTGCCGAACCTCCACATCCTCGAGGGCGGCATGCTCGGCTGGGAATCGGCCGGCCTGCCCGTCAACCGCGGCGCAGATCGCTGGGATCTCGAACGCCAGGTCCGGCTCGTCGCCGGCTCGCTCGTCCTGGGCTCGGTTCTCGGAAGCATCGCCGTGCCGAAACTCAAGTGGCTCGCTGCCGGCATCGGCGGCGGGTTGACCTTCGCCGCACTGTCGGACACCTGCGCGATGGGCATGCTGCTGTCCAAGCTGCCCTACAACCGCGGGGCCCAGTGGGATCTCCAGAACGTCGTCACCCAGTTGACCGGAGGTCCGTCCTGCCCGGCCGAAAGGAAACTGGCATGGTCGCGCTGACCGTAGCCCTGGCGGTCCTGGTCGGCGTCACCCTCGGACTGCTCGGTGGCGGGGGCTCGATTCTCACCGTCCCCCTACTCGCTTACGTCGCAGGGATGGACGCAAAGGAGGCGATCGCCACCTCGCTGCTGGTCGTGGGTGTCACCAGCGCGGTCGGCGCGATCTCCCACGCTCGCGCCGGCCGCGTGCAGTGGCGTACCGGCATCCTGTTCGGCCTGGCCGGCATGGTCGGCGCCTACGGCGGTGGTCTGCTCTCGCGCTTCATTCCGGGCACCGTACTGCTGCTCGGCTTCGCCGTGATGATGATCGCCACAGCGATCGCCATGCTCCGCGGCCGCAAGAACAAGGCCGCGGCCGGTGAGGGCGACGCTGCGATGCCCGTCGGCAAGATCCTGCTCGACGGTGTCGTGGTCGGCCTGGTCACCGGTCTCGTCGGTGCCGGCGGCGGCTTCCTCGTCGTGCCGGCCCTGGCATTGCTCGGCGGCCTGCCCATGCCGATCGCGGTCGGCACGTCGCTGATCGTGATCGCCATGAAGTCCTTCGCCGGACTCGGAGGCTATCTGTCCACCGTGCAGATCGACTGGCGTCTCGCGGCGATGGTCACCGGTGCCGCCGTCGTGGGCAGCCTCATCGGCGGCCGCCTGACCTCGCTGGTCGATCCGGACACCCTGCGCAAGAGCTTCGGCTGGTTCGTGCTGATCATGTCCTCCGTCATCCTCGCGCAGGAGATCCACCCCGGCGTCGGCTTTGCCACGGCGGCACTCACTATGGTCGCCGCCGGCGCCACCTATGTCTGCAACCGCAGCGAGCACTGCCCACTGCAACGCCTCGGAGGACACTCTCGCACAGCCGCGGCGGCGGGCTGAACGCACGACGCGGAAGCGCTCACCCGTTCTCGACAGACCCGAACCGAGGAGTTCACCATGCAGGAAGTCGACACTGTCGCTCTGATCACGGCGTGGGAGTCCGGAGCTCCGGTGCTCGATGTCCGCGAGGACTACGAGTACCTCCGGGGCCACGTCCCCGGCGCTCGGTCGATCCCCCTCCCCGAACTGTCCGCCCGCGTAGGGGAGGTACCGCCGGGAGGGACCGTCTATGTGATCTGCGCGTCCGGAAACCGGAGCAAGCGTGGAGCCGAGATCCTCGAATCCGCGGGACGGTCCGCAGTGTCCGTCGCCGGCGGGACGAGGGCGTGGGTCTCCGCGGGTCGGGAAGTGCGGCGCGGACCCACCCCCTGAGCGCCGCGCCGAACTTCTTCACCAGCGGCCTGCATGCCGCCTTCGATGACGGCATGCAGGCCGTAGAGTGGAACTTCGCCGGGCCGGGCCCGGACGATGGTGAAACGAAAGCGGTGACACGGACGTGATGGGCCTCGGCGAGCTGGAATCGGCGATCATGGACGTGCTGTGGCAGAGCGACGAACCCCTTCGTGTACGCGATGTGCTGGCACGCCTCGAGCCCGACCGGTCGCCGGCCTACACGACCGTGATGACGGTCCTGGACAACCTGCACACCAAGGGCATGGTCACCCGCAGCCGAATCGGCCGTGGTTACAGCTACCGCGCAACCCGTAGCCGCGAGGAAACCGCGGCAGAACTGCTGCGGCACGTGCTCCGGACGTCCGGCGACGCCGAACAGGTCATGCTGCACTTCGCCAGTTCTGCGACGGAGGACGAATCCCGGATCCTGCGCCGCGCCGCCCGGCGGACCACGGCCCGCAACCGCAGGAATCTGCCCTCGTGATCGTTGCAGCAGCACTGTTCGTGGCAGCGCTCGTCCTCGGTTTCGCAGCGCCGCGATGGCTTTCGCATCTGGCCTCCCCGGGCCGCGATCCGCGCGGTGCGCTCACCGCGTGGGTGTCGACCGAGGTCCTGTTCGTCGCGGCACTGGCCGGCGGTCCCCTGGCGGTAGCCACGCGACCCGGCTTGCAGATCGATCATCTGCCGGTACCGGCGTCGTGTGTGCGTACGGCGCGGGACGAAGGATTGCTGCCGTGGCTGCCCTATCTGGAGACAGCGCTGTGGGTGGTCGCGGGCGCGGTTCTCGTGCGGATCGCCGTGGTGGTGTCCCGTTCGTACCGCAGGCACCGCCGCGAAACCGTTGCCCACCTCAACCTGGTCCGCATCCTCGGAAGGATCCGGAGACACGCCGGGGGTGAAGTCATCTGGTTGCAGGACACCGCCTGCGCGGCATACAGCATCGGCGGCCGTAACGGCACTGTCGTGGCCGGCGAGGGACTGAAAGCGCTGGACCCACCGACGCGTCGGGCGGTACTCGATCACGAGTACGCACACATCCGCGGTCGCCACCATGTGCTGGTGGCGATCAGCGGGGCCCTGAGGACGGCGTTGCCGTTCGTGCCGCTGTGCCGCCAGGGAGCGCCGTGGATACGTGTGCTCGTCGAGCTGGCAGCAGATCGCCGGGCCGCGCAGTCCTGCGGACACGATGCGGTCCGCGATGCTCTGCTCCGGTGCGCAACGACGCTCGATCCGGCGGCACGAGAAGAAGCATCCGGCGGGTATCTCGACGCGAGGCTCCGGTGGTTGAGTCCGGTTCGCCGGTCGGGCCGTTCGCACGGCGTACTCGCTCGTCCTTTCGCCACTCGTCCTTTCGCAGTGGCCTTGTCCGCTCTTCCCGCATTCCTCACGGGAGTCTCCGTCGTCGGAATCGTGACCGCGTCCTGCCTCACCGTGTGATCGGCGATTCACAGGAGTCGTCGCAGGGACGTCGCCGCCACCGGTAGAGAACGGCGCCGGCGAGCAGGGCCAGCGAAAGGACGGCGAGGATCGGCTGTAGCGGGGCCCACCATCCGAGTGCTCCGGACGCGCCGATCGTGACGAGCACCATTTTGTTGCAGACCGGGCAGCCCACGGCGAACACGGTCAGCATCACTCCGGCCGCGGGTGTCGCCGTCCGCGGACTGCCGGAGTGGGAGTTCTGTAGACCGAACCACAGCGCGGTCAGCACCACGGTCGCGCCGAGCACCGGGTATTCCCACCAGCGCACCGGGATCTCCCGGCCGAACCACGGATTCGCGAGGATGTCCGTCGGTACGCCGACGACCAGAAGAGTGATCACCCCCGCGGCCACCGCTCGGAGCAGGGCTCTGATCCGATACGAATTCTTCTGAGCGATTGCGGGATTGCGAGTCTCGAGAGCTGCGGGAGGGGTGGTCACATCGGGATCCTTGTCGACGGAGAGCGGCGCAACTACTAACCAGCTTAGTAGCTCGAGCTACTATCCTGCTTAGTAGTTCGGGGCGGTCGATCCACTCCGGCACGACCGACCGTGGAGGCACGCATGACCCCGACGAAACACACCGTCCGCACCCGGCGGGACCTGTGGCTGCTCGGCGCGCTCGGCGTCGTCGTCGCGGTTCTGCTCGCGTTTCTCGTCGTCGGCCGCACCGGCGCCGAAGATGCGGCCGACCCTGTGACGGCTCCGCAGATGGGACCGGTCGGAGATATGTCCCGGCGCATCGACGGTGACCCGTTGGCGATCGGTGCGGTGGATGCTCCCGTGGTGTTGGTCGAGTACTCCGACTACCGCTGCCCGTTCTGCGCCAAGTTCAGCCGAGACGTCGAGCCGGCTCTGATCGACAAGTACGTCGACGAGGGCATTCTGCGCATGGAATGGCGCGATCTTCCGATCTTCGGCGACCAATCGATGGCCGCTGCCCGTGCCGGACGCGCCGCTGCCGCACAGGGGAAGTTCTGGGAATTCAACGAGACCGTCTACGCAGCTTCCCCCGATCGCGGCCATCCCGACCTGACGCCGGAATCTCTGCGCAGCTTCGCAGCTGCGGCCGGAGTGCCCGACCTGGATCGATTCGACCGGGAGGCCGCGGACCCGTCCGTCGACCAGTCCATCTACGCCGACATGCTCGAGGCGAACACCATCGGCGTATCGAGTACGCCGTCGTTCGTGATCAACGGCACCCCGATCCTGGGCGCACAGCCGCTCGGAGTCTTCGAGCAGGTCATCGAGGCAGCAGCCGGGGCGGCGGAGTGACCGAGATCGGCCTGCTCGGCGCTCTGCTCGGCGGCGTGCTCTCCCTGCTCAGCCCGTGCTCGGCGCTGCTGCTGCCCTCGTTCTTCGCGTATGCCTTCGACGGTGCGGGGCGCCTGGCGGCACGCACCGCACTCTTCTACGCCGGATTGACCTCGGTACTCGCGCCCCTGGGAGCCGGACTGGGATTGATCGGTGCGCTCCTGACCCAGCACCGCTCCGTGATCACCCTGGTCAGCGGCATCATTCTCATCGGTCTCGGCATCATGACCGTTGCCGGCGGAGGCTTCGCATCGAAGTCGGCGCAGCAAGCCGCGAACTCGCTGACCGGCTCCGGCGCCCTGTCGGTGTTCGCGCTCGGAGCCGTGTACGGATTCGCAGGATTCTGCTCCGGACCCCTGCTCGGGAGCGTGCTGACCATCGCGGTCGCCGGGGGGCACCCGCTGCACGGGGCCGTGCTGATGGCTGTCTACGCCCTCGGTATGGCGCTGCCGCTGTTCGCACTGGCCCTCGCGTGGGAACGATTCAAGCTGCGAAAGCGCACCTGGCTACGAGGACGTCCCATCACCCTCGGCCCCCTGCGAACCCATACCACGTCTTTGATCTCGGGGCTGCTGTTCATCGGCATCGGCGTGCTGTTCCTCGTCACCGACGGCACCGCGAATCTCACCGGGCCGATGGGTGTCGACGAGCAGTTCGATCTGCAAGTAGCACTCGGCCGGTGGACACAGGAGGTGCCCGTCGTCCCGATTCTTCTGATCGTCACGCTCGTCGCGTTCTTCGTCGTCATGCTCCGCGTGGTGCGTCAACGGCAAAGACGCTGATACGCGCCACCGCGATCGTCGGGTCGCTCGCCGGGTGCCGTCGGTCGCACGACTCACACGCCGATTTGATACCCCCGGGGGTACACTGGTCTGCAGAACTAGGAAAGGACGCCTCCATGGTCGGCGACGAAGACAGCATCGCATTGGTACTCAACCGACTGCGCCGCGCACAGGGTCAGCTCGGCGGAGTGATCGCGATGATCGAACAGGGCCGGGACTGCAAGGACGTCGTCACTCAGCTTGCAGCCGTGTCGCGCGCGCTGGACCGCGCCGGTTTCAAGATCGTGGCGAGCGGGCTGAAAGAATGCATGAACGGCAATGCCGAGGACGGCAAGGAACCGATGACCGAGGTCGAACTCGAGAAGCTCTTCCTCACCCTGGCCTGACCCCTCCCCCTTCCGAGAGAAAGCAGGACACCCATGACACTCGCACTCTCGACCACCCTGCACACCTCGTTCCCCGACGCGGTCGAACGCACCCGTAAGGCGCTGTCCGAGCAGGGATTCGGCGTGCTCACCGAGATCGACATGAAGGCCACCCTGAAGGCGAAGCTCGGCGAGGACATGGAGGACTACGTGATCCTCGGGGCATGCAATCCGCCACTGGCACACCGCGCAGTGACGGTCGACAGGCAGATCGGGCTCCTGCTCCCCTGCAACGTCGTGGTCCGCACCGATCCGAACAACCCGGAAACGGTCGTGGTCGACGCGATGAACCCGCAGATGATGGTGCAGGTCGCCGATCAACCGGGACTCGCGGAGGTCGCCGACGACGCCACCACCGCCCTGCAGGCCGCAATCGATTCGCTGAAGGCGGACGTACCGAAGAACTGAAGGCGACAGAAACCATGAAGGCCGGCACAGAGCTGTGCCGGCCTTCGCCGGCCGTCTCGAGTTCCGCCGGGTCGGACCAGGACGGAAGTTGCCGGGCGTGTTCCATGAAGTCGCGCAGGTCGTTCGGAAGTCCTCAGGGCGACGGCCGAGAGTTCTTCCGCCCGGCAGTTCCTCGTTCCGATGGTGCTGCCGGACTACGGCTCGACGCGGTAGTACCGGCCTTCTTCGTCCAATCGCATACGCAGCGCTTCCAGCACCGGCCGCTGCCCCTTGTGCAGTTTCGTCTCGGCATCCGCCGCGACGATCCAGCGCGCATCGTCGACCTCCGGGATCGTGATCCGCTTACCGGACTTCGGCGGCCATTCGACCTCGCACTTGTTGCTTTCGACGAAGTCCAGCTCGTCCGTCGTCTCTCCTGCGTAGATGCTGACGATCTTGCCGGACGACTGCCGGTAGCGACCGAGCAACGACAGCGGCACGTCCGGCGGTTCGACCCCGCACTCCTCGGTGAACTCGCGCAGGGCGACCTCCCGGGGGTCCTCCTCCGGCCCGTACTCCCCCTTCGGCACCGACCAGGCCGCTTCGTCCTTCCCCTTCCAGAACGGGCCGCCGGGGTGGACGAGCCACACGCTGAGCAGACCGGTGTCGTCGACGCGGTAGAACATCAGACCTGCGCTGGTGACGGCCATCATTGCTCCTGTATGCCTGCGACAGGTTGACGCAGGATGGTTTTCAGCTTCTCGGGGGCCGTGCGGCGAGGGTCGGACAGATAGATCTCGTGGTGGTCGCCGGCGAACGTCACCCCTCGTTCGGGCATCACCTGCGTGTGCAGGCACTGCAGGACGGGGCCTTCGTCGTCGTACGGCCCGACGTGCAGGATCTGCAGCGCCCTGCCCTCCGCCAGCCGGAACGGCCGCACACGCGGCAGGGACGGGAGCGGATTCTTCTTCGCCCGGGCCTTGTCGCCCGCCGTCTCGATCGCGTCGTTCATCATGTCGTCGGTGATCCAGGGCGGCTGCGCGATGAGCATGCGCCACGACCAGGAGTCCTTGTCCCGCGTGAGGAAGGTGGTCATTTCCTCACTCCACCACAGGCCTTCGAGAGGTCCGACGACGAAATCCCGCCCGAGTTCCTTCTTGGAGGTGAACTTCAGGGTGTACGCCACCGAGTAGAGGGCCTCGACGGCATCGGCGTACTCCTCGGAACCGTTCGGATCACCCTTGCCGTCCACGGCGAGGTAGTCGAACTCGGGAGCGTGCACCTCGGCGAAATCCTCGGCCGAGCACGAGTACAGCTCGCGGTGCTCACGCTTGATGTCGTATTTGTCCACGGCGCCCCTTCCGTTCGAGGACGAGAATAGGCGCCCGACAGCATCCGTACGCGCGATCGACACCCCTTCGCCCCGCAGCCGATCGCGTCTAGCATCGTCCCCATGCTCGACGAGAGCACCCAGAAGACATTCGAGGAGAACCGCACCCACCTGCTGTCGGTGGCGTACCGCCTCACCGGCAGCATCGCCGACGCCGAGGACGCCGTGCAGGACGCATGGCTGCGACTCGTGGGCGCGGATGTCTCCGAGGTGCGCGACCTGCGTGCCTGGCTGACGACAGTCGTAGGACGGTTGTGCCTCGACAGACTGCGCTCGGCCGCGGTGCGCCGCGAGACCTACGTGGGCCAGTGGCTGCCCGAACCCGTCGTGGCGCCCCTCGGCTCCCTCGCTCCCCCGGACCCGCTCGACGAGATCGTGCGCGACGAGGACAACCGCCTGGCCGCGCTCGTCGTCCTCGACAGCCTGACACCGGCACAGCGCGTGGCGTTCGTGCTCCACGACGCGTTCGACATCTCGTTCGACGACATCGCCCGCATCCTCGGCGTCGCCACCCCGACCGCCCGCCAGCTGGCCTCCCGCGCCCGCCGTACGGTCTCGGCCGTTCCACCGCCGAGTTCACCGGCCGAACACGAGGAGGTCGTCGGGCGGCTCGTCGCGGCCTTCGCGGGCGCCGACCTCGACGCCGTCGTCGCCGCGCTCCATCCCGACGCCCGCATGATCGGCGACGCCGGCGGCACGACCCGTACGGCGCTGAACGTCGTGGTCGGAGCCGAGAAGGTCGCGCGGTTCATCCTCGGACTGCTGCGGCTCTACGGAGCCGAGGCGTTGACGGCCTTCGAACCGGTCCTCGTCAACGGCGAGATGGGTCTGTTGAACCGCGGTCGCCCGGCCGAGGACGGTCGGCCGGGCTTCCCTCCGCGCGTAACGGCGTGGACCGTGCGGGACGGACGGATCTGGGCGGCCTACGACATCGCGAACCCCGAGAAGCTCGGACGCGGAGTGCTCCTGCCCGACAGCATCTTCGACTAGGCGTCACGCGTTCCCGGCTTCGTCGGCCCAGGGTACCCGGCAGGCGTCCGTGCTGAATCCCTGATCGTGGATGCCCAGCGCCGAGTTCATGCGCGCACGCATGTTCTCGAGCGCGATCTGATAGGTGAGTTCGACGACGCCCGCCGGCCCGAAACGACGCTCGAGGTCGGCGACCTGTTCGTCGGTGACCTCCTTCGCCACGTCGCCGGTCATCGCATCGGCATAGGCGATCGCGGCTTTCTCGTCGTCGCTGTAGAGATCGGAGGTCTCGTACTCGGCGATGTGGGCGAGTCGTTCGGTGTCGAGTCCGTCCAGTCGCTGCAGCATCGTCCCGAAGTCGATGCACCACGAGCATCCGACGGTCCACGCCACGCGGTAGACGGCGATCTCCCGGACCGCGGCGGGCAGGACGGTGGAGGCGCGTTGGGCGAGCATCTCGTGGACTCCGCTCGTACGCACCAACCGCGGATGGTGCGCGGCCACCGCGAAGGGTTCGGGGACCGAACCGAACCTGCGGCGGGCGAGCGCATACATCGCACGGGTCATCGGACCGGTGCGGTCGGGAGCGACGGCTTCGAGTCGTGCCATGACGGTGTCCTTCCGGTGCGACCGACGGATACTCCGCCGGTTCGAGGTGGCCTACATCATGGAGACGAGGCAGACCTCACGGATGTGACACCGCGGGCGCTACGCTGCAGGAATGGCTGATTCGACGACTTCGGGACGAGTTCGTACGGTCTCCCGGTTACGACCGTTCGCCTCGACGATCTTCGCCGAGATGACCGAACTCGCCGTCCGGCACGGCGCGATCAACCTCGGGCAGGGATTTCCCGACGTCGACGGCCCGCCCGCAATGCTCGAGATCGCCCGCCGCGCCATCACCGAGGGGGTCAACCAGTACCCGCCCGGGTCCGGCATGCCGGTCCTGCGCGAGGCGATCGCCGCCGACCGCGCCGCACGGTACGGCCTGCACCACGACCCCGAATCCGAGGTGCTCGTCACCGTCGGTGCCACCGAGGCGATCAGCGCCGCCATCCTCGGGCTCGTCGAACCCGGAGAGGAGGTGCTCCTCACGGAGCCGTACTACGACTCGTATGCGGCCTCGGTGGCGCTCGCCGGCGCGACGCGACGGACCGTGCCGCTGGCCCGTTCCGGGAACGGTTTCGTGCTCGACGTCGACGCCCTGCGCGCCGCCGTCACCGACCGGACACGGATGCTGGTCGTCAACAGCCCGCACAATCCCACCAGCACCGTCTACGACCGTGAAGCGCTGACCGCCCTGGCCGAGCTCGCCTGCGAACGCGAACTGCTGGTGCTGTCCGACGAGGTGTACGAGCATCTGGTCTTCGACGGCCGCACGCACATCCCGATCGCATCGTTGCCCGGCATGGCCGAACGGACGATCACGGTCTCGAGTGCCGCCAAGACCTTCAACGTCACCGGATGGAAGATCGGGTGGGCGATGGGCCCGCGCGAGCTGATCGACGGGGTGCGCGCCGCGAAACAGTTCATGACGTTCGTCGGTGGGGCGCCCTTCCAACCGGCGGTCGCACATGCGTTGACGCACGAACAGGAATGGATCGCGTCGATGCGCGCCGACCTCGAGCGCAAGCGAACGTTCCTGTCCCACGCACTCTCCGAGGCCGGCCTGAATGTGTTCGACTCCGCCGGAACGTATTTCGTGTGCGCCGATCTGACACCCCTCGGCCGGACCGACGCGGTGGCCTTCTGCCGGGAACTTCCGGGCCGCATCGGGGTGGCCGCGGTACCGGTGAGCGTCTTCGTGGACGACACCGCGTCATGGAACCATCTGGTGCGCTTCGCGTTCTGCAAACGGGACGAGGTGCTCACCGAAGCGGTGGCACGTCTGAACGGATTGCAGGAGGCGCGCTAGATGTTGCGACCGACCATCCCGTCGGACTTCGTGTCGCGAGCGGTACAGGTGGGAGCCGAGGAGGGCATCGATCTGCAACCGGCCCTCGAGGCAGCACGCATCAGCCGCGCGGTGCTCACCCATCCCCATGCCCGGCTCACGCCCGCCCAGGTCAGTCGTTTCACGCAGGTGGTCTGGCAGATCACCGACGACGAACTCTTCGGCATCGCAGCGGCTCCCGTGCCCCGCGGCACCTTCCGGGTTATGTGCCTGACCCTCATCCACCGACCCGATCTCGACCACGCTCTGCAACGGATGATCGAGGTGAACCATGTCATCCGGTCCCTGCCGCAGTTGAGCCTGACCCCGGGTGCGTCCACCACCTTCCTGGACGTGGAACTGCCGGAGGTCGTGGACGACAAGACCCGCGTGGTGGTGGATTTCCTTCTCATGCTGCTGCACCGCTTCGCCGCGTGGCTGGTGGGTGGGCGTGTCCCCCTCGAGTCGGTGTTCCTGCCGTACACCGAACCCGATCCCGTCCTGGCCCGCAGTTACGACGCGATCTTCGGCGTGCCGGTGACCTTCGGTGCGGGACGGGCCGCGCTCGAGATCGACAATGCTGCACTGAAGTCGCCACTCGTGCAGACCGAGGAATCACTCGAGGAGTACCTGCGGGATTCTCCGAATCTCATTCTCTCCGAACGTGAATACGAGTCGACGGTGTCGTCCCAGGTGCGGCGGATCTTCGAATCGGGCATCGACGGCCGGACGGCGACCGCCGAGGACATCGCCGGCAGGCTCGCGGTGAGCCCTCCCCATCTGCGACGCCTGCTCCGCCAGGAGGGCACGTCGCTGGGGCAGTTGCGCGAGGAGGTCCTCCGCGACCTCGCGATCGCGGGCCTGAGACGCGGTGAAGCGGTCGACGATCTGTCGTCCCGGCTCGGTTTCTCCGAGCCGAGCGCCTTCCGCCGTGCGTTCAAGAGGTGGACCGGAAACACCCCTCGCGCATACCGAGAGCACCGCTGACGCGCACCGGCTGCCGACCGTCGCGACGCCACCGGATACCCGGCCGGTTCCGGAACGAAACTCGATTCGACCAGGAGTTATGGGCGAGGAGTCGGTACGCGGACATGTCGGGGCCCGGCTTGCATTCCTGCATTTTCAGTGGGAACGTCGGAAGCGAACCGTCATCGACTTTCGAGAGGGTGATCTACGAGCTATGCGCACGACCGTTCGCGACGACTATCCGACCCGCGGTCGCACCGCCTGCGAGTCCGTCGAGAGGAGGGATCCCGTCGTCTGGGGTTCGGCTGCCGGCGGGCCGCTCGACGCCGAGGCCGTGGTCGAATACGACCGCCGCGGGTTCCACACCGCCGAAGGACTTCTCGCCGCCCATGACGTCGGTAACCTTCTGGAGGAGACCTCACGACTCGGCCGGGAACTCGGCGACGACGACCGTGTGGTCCGCGAAAAGGGCAGCGGCGACGTCCGCTCGGTCTTCGACGTGCACCGGCTCAGCGATCTTGTGGACTCGATCGTCCGCAGGTCCGAAATCGCCGGAATCGCACGGCAACTGCTGGGATCCGAGGTGTACGTCCACCAGTCGCGGCTCAACGTCAAGCCCGGCTTCCGCGGTGGACCGTTCTACTGGCATTCGGACTTCGAGACGTGGCACGCAGAGGACGGCATGCCCAAGCCGCGTGCTCTGAGCATCTCGATCGCCCTCACCGAGAATTACGGCTACAACGGCGGTCTGATGATCATGCCGGGTTCGCACAAGACGTATGTCTCGTGTGCCGGTGAGACGCCCGACGACTACTACCGGGAGTCGCTGGTCACCCACGTTCCGCCGACAGGTTCGCCCGACGAGGACACCCTCACCCGTTTGGCCGCCGAGCACGGTATCGCGACCTTCACCGGCCCGGCGGGGTCGGCGACGGTCTTCGATTCGAACTGCATGCACGGTTCCAACGGGAACATCACTCCGTTCCCGCGCTCGAATCTGTTCGTCGTGTTCAACAGCGTCGAGAACACGCTCGTCGAGCCGTTCGCCGCCTCGAGGCCGCGTCCTCCCTATCTCGGCAGCCGCGATTTCACGCCGCTGAGGTGACCTGAGGCGAGAAGATCCCACGACGGGTGGCCGGGACGGTCCTGCGGCGTCCCGGCCACCCGTCGTCAGGGGGACGGCGTGCGGCCCTTCGTGTCGATCGGCATCGCACGTCCGCCGGAGCCGAAGATCGCTCGCCGGAGGGTGAATCTGCCCAGATCGGGGTCGTAGGGCCGGTATGCCGCATACACGAGGACGTGGAGACGTGACTGTAGACGGATGAGCCTGAGGATCTCCGGCGTCAGGCGGCCGTGCAGTTCGAAGGTGTCGATTCCCGACTGGATATAGGCCGCGTACTCACGGGGCGGGGTGTAGGCCCGACGCGGCGACAGGTCGGCGTACAGATCGGTCAGCTGGGCGATCTCGATGTCCACCTCACGCAGACACAGTGCCAGATCCAGATCCTCGTGGATTCTCGGGTCCGTACTGACGACGTCCCGGACACGCTCCCACGCCGAGCGTCGCAGTGCCATGTTCGCGCCGTGCAGATTGTCGATCCGCCGTTCCCCGCCGAATGTTCCTTGCGCGACCCGTTTGTCGATGTACCACTGTTTGAGCCTGCGGTAGGGGGAATCGTAGGAGTTGCTGAGTCCGCTGATCGCTCCCACCTCGGCGGTGTCGTCGCGGGCGAAAAAACTGCGGACGGTGTGCGCCCAATCGGGACGAACCCGCGTGTCCGCATCGATCCGTCCGATGAGATCTCCTGTGGCCGCGTCGTATCCGGCATTGCGCGCGAATGCGACACCCGGTCTTGGCTCGACGATCCGTCGCACGAGGGGCTCGCCGGCGGCAATGGCTTCGATGATCTGCGCGGTGCGATCGGTCGAATTGTTGTCAACGACCAGGATTTCGTGGATCTCCGACTTCTGGGCGAGCAGCACCGCAAGGCATTTCGCGATGTAACGCTCCTCGTTGTGGGCCGGCACGACGATCGACAACCTGTTCGTAGTCATGGAAACGACGCTACCGAACCGACGAGGGCCGGCGGTTCGTCATCGCTGACGACTCCGCCGGCCCTTCGCGCCGCAGACGGTTCAGCCGCGACGGGTGCGCACGGCCTGCGCGAGGCGGTCGAGCTGCGCGACGGTGGTGTCCCAGTCGATGCACGCGTCGGTGATCGACTTGCCGTAGTCGAGCTTGTCGGCCTCGCCGAGGGTCAGGTCCTGACGTCCCGCCTCGATGAAGCTCTCGAGCATCAGTCCGACTATGCCCTTCTCGCCGGCCTCGATGCGCTCGGCGACATCGGTGACGACGTCGACCTGCTTGTTGTGGTCCTTGCGGCTGTTGCCGTGGCTTGCGTCGATGACGACACGCTCGGGAAGACCGGCCTTGCGCAGGCGGGCCATCGTGTCGGCCACGGTCTCGGCGTCGTAGTTCGGCCCCGCGCTGCCACCGCGCAGGATGACGTGGCAGTCCGGGTTGCCTACGGTCTCGATCAGCGCGGCCTGACCGTCGAGGTCGGTGCCGGGGAAGACGTGACTGGCCGCTGCGGCACGGGTGCCGTCGACCGCGACCTGCACGTCACCTTCGGTGGAGTTCTTGATGCCGACGGGCATGGACAGCGCGCTGCACAGCTGGCGGTGAACCTGACTCGCGGCGGTGCGGGCGCCGATGGCTCCGTAGGTGACCAGGTCGGCGTAGTACTGCGGAAGGATCGGGTCGAGGAACTCGCAGCCGACGGGCAGGCCGAGACCGGAGACGTCGAGCAGCAGCTTACGGCCGATGCGCAGACCGGTGTTGATATCGAAGGTGCCGTCGAGGTGCGGGTCGTTGAGCAGACCCTTCCACCCGAGCGTGGTGCGCGGCTTCTCGAAGTACACACGCATCACGACGTGCAGGTCGTCGCGCAGCTCCTCGGCCTTGGCGGCCAGACGGCGCGCGTAGTCCATCGCAGCGGCGGGGTCGTGCACGGAGCAGGGGCCGACCACGACGACGAGACGGTCGTCGGTGCCGTTCAGGATGTCGACGGTGCCGGCGCGGCCCGAACGGACGGTCGCTGCGACGACGGCGTCGGGTGCGTACTCGGCACGGATCTCGGAAGGTGCGACGAGAGGGCTGACCTTGACGGTGCGCTGTTCGTCGAGATTCGACGTGGAGATTCCGGTGGTCGCGGTTCCGGTGCTGGGGCTCATCGATGGTTCCTGTTCTCGGTGGTTCGGATTCCGACCCGAGAGAACCTGAGATTCCGACGAGCCGGTCTGGATCCGGCTCGTAGGTGAAGAAGTCAGCGCGCGGTCACGCCGACCGACCCACCCCGGGCCGGCCTGCTAAACCAGAAATATGCACGCTGCATAGCCCCGGACTGTACCAGGACGGCCGATGCGCCTGTCAAACCGCCCCCGCACGGGAACGAAGAGGTGCCCCGTCAGCGTGGGCCCGTGGGCAGGACGACACGCCCGAAGGTCGTGCTCAGCACCCCGGCAGCGGAGGTGTACCAGGCGCCGGCGGCAGCGGCGAGCCCGAAATAACCCCCGACCCTCGTCGGACCGGCCTGCTCCAGTAGCGCTCCGAGGGCGAGGAAGACGAAGACGAAGACGGCGAGGAGTACCGAGAAGGTGACGAAGGGGGCCGTGCCGATCCGGGTACCGGCTGAACGCCGTCGCTCCGAAGACGTTGCGCTTCAGGAACTCCCACATTCCGGCGGCGATCGACCTCCCGAACTTCTAATGTGGCGAGCATGAGCACGCACGTCGTCCGCAGCCGCCATGTCGCTCGGGTCGTCCGATGCCCACCGCGCCGGGTCTACGAGTTCGCCGCGGATCCCGACAACCTGCCGAAGTGGGCGGCCGGTCTGGCACAAAGCGAGGTGCGGCGGATCGGCGACGCCCTCGTCGCGGACTCCCCGATGGGCGAGGTCACCGTGCGGTTCGTCGGCGCCAACGATTACGGGGTGCTCGACCACGAGGTGACACTGCCGTCGGGTACGACGGTGCACAACCCGATGCGGGTACTCCCCCATCCGGACGGTGCCGAAGTCGTCCTCACCGTCCGGCAGATCGAACTGACCGACGACGAGTTCGACCGCGACACGCGCATGGTGGAAGAGGACCTCGCGCGACTCGCGGCGCTCCTCGAGTCGTGACCCTTCGGAACAGGAGAACGTGAATGGCCCGCAAGATCGCCACCAACACCGCGGTCGGCCTGCAGGAACTGCTGGACTTCGTCCGGCCCCGGCACCGAATGATCCTCATGACGCAACGCGACGACGGCACACCGCAGGCCTCCCCCGTCACCGGCGGCGTCGACGACCGCGGACGCATCGTGATCGCGACCTATCCCCGGCGCGCCAAGACCCGCAACGCCCGCAGCCGGCCCGAGGTCGGTGTCGTCGTGCTGTCCGACGACTGGAACGACGCGTGGGTGCAGGTCGACGGAACCGCGGAGGTGATCGATGCCCACGACGACGTCGAACCGCTCGTCGAGTACTTCCGCAACATCGCCGGGGAACATTCGGACTGGGACGAGTACCGGCAGGCCATGCGCGATCAGCGCAAGTCGCTGATCCGGATCACCCCGACCCGCTGGAGCCCGGTGGCCACGGGAGGCTTCCCACCCGAACTGGCATAGATACCTCACCGCCCGCGTCGACCACGTGCCCCGCGATCCGTCGCAGGGGCACGTTGCGTTCCTCGGACAACTTCCGGAGCAGGACGAACGCATCGTCGGCACCCACCGCGAAGCGTTCCATGAGATCACCCTTCGGACCGCGCGCCGCTCGACCGCTCCCTGTTGCCGACCTCCCCCGATGCCACGCCACATACTTGCATCGACCTCCCGGCGTGCCGAAGAACCCTAGTGCGAAGAGCAGGTCGCATTGGTCACGAGCGGCCGGCGGTCTACCGCCACGGCACGCGTTCCGGGTCGCGCAGCATCCGCCGTGCCGTGGACATCCGGTGCACCTCGTCGGGGCCGTCGTAGATACGGGCGTAGCGCGCCCGCCGGTACATCCCCTCGAGCGGCGTGTCGGCGGTGAGACCGAGCGCCCCGTACACCTGGATCGCACGGTCGACGACATCGTGCAGCATCTGCGCGCCGCGGAACTTGATGAGCCCGATCCGGACCCGGGCGTCCTCCCCCGCATCCATCACCCGCGCGGCGTCCAGCGTCATCAGACGGGCGGCCTGGATGTCGGCGGCGGATTCGGCGATGTAGCGCTGGATCTCACCCTTCTCGGCGAGCAGCGATCCGTGGGCGAAGCGGGAGTTGGCGCGCGCACACATGAGTTCGAAGGCCCGTTGGGCCTGGCCGAGCCACCGCATGCAGTGGAAGATCCGTCCCGGCCCGAGCCGGTCCTGCGCGACGACGAAGCCGTTGCCGCGTTCACCGAGCACGTTCTCCTCGGGAACGCGCGCACCGTCGTACCGCACCTCGTAGTGATCGCTCGGGTCGTGCCCCATCGTGGGGATCGCCCGCACGATCTCGAGTCCGGGGGTGTCGATGGGCACGATGATCGCGCTGATGCTGCGGTGCAGCGGAGTCGACTCGGGTTCGGTCCGGGCGAAGACCGTGCAGTAGCCGGCCTGCGCGGCGCCGGTGGTGAACCACTTGTGCCCGTCGATCACCCATTCGCCGTTCTCGAGCCGGGCGGTGGTCTGCACGAGCACGGGGTCGGATCCCGCCACCTCCGGCTCGGTCATGCCGACAGAGGGCAGGATGTCGCCGGAGACGAGCCCTGGGATCCAGCGCTCGCGTTGTTCGGCGGTGCCGTGCCGCTGGATCATCAGGGCGTCCTGCATGGACACCGATCCCACCGCGAGCTGACCGTACTCGGAGCGGCCGATGATCTCGTTGAGGTAGACGAAGTCGAGGAAGGGAACCCCGCCCCCTCCCATCTCCTCGGGATGCCCCAGAGCCCACAGCCCGAGTTCCTTCGCCCTGGCCTTCAGCCCGACGAGCGCCTCGGCGGCCTTGTCGTCGTGACGGCTCAGGACGGGTTCGAGAGGAATCACCTCGTCGTCGATGAACGAACGCATGCGGGTGCATAGCTCGGCCACCCGCCCTTCGGGCCGGTTCGCAGTCATGCCCGCCAATCTATCGGCGCACACGTGCACTCACATAGCGTTCCGTCCGGCCCGGGTGTGGAAATCCGTCCGCCGGGGCATTCTGGGGCGAGTCCATCCTGCGACGCGACGAGCACGGAGGTGCCATGCCGGATCCGTCCGACCGAGTACCCGAATACGAACACACCGAAGACGGTCATCTCGTCGAGAGCCGGGCGGAGGATTTCGCCCATGCGCGCAGCCTGCCCGTCGACCCGGACTGGTTCAAGACCGCGGTGTTCTACGAGGTTCTCGCCCGCGCTTTCAACGACTCGAACAACGACGGCACCGGCGACCTACGGGGGCTGACCGAGAAACTCGACTACATCGCATGGCTCGGCGCCGACTGCATCTGGCTGCCGCCCTTCTACGATTCACCGCTCCGCGACGGCGGCTACGACATCCGCGACTTCCGGTCGGTGCTACCGGAATTCGGCACGGTCGAAGATTTCGTGCTCTTCCTCGACGAGGCGCACAAACGCGGTATCCGCGTCATCACCGACCTCGTCATGAACCACACGTCCGACACGCACGCGTGGTTCCAGGAATCGCGGAGCGACCCCGACGGGCCGTACGGCGACTTCTACGTGTGGTCGGATGTCGACGACCGATACCAGGAAGCCCGCATCATCTTCGTCGACACCGAGACGTCCAACTGGACGTGGGATCCGGTGCGCAAGCAGTACTACTGGCACCGGTTCTTCTCGCACCAGCCCGACCTGAACTACGACAACCCCGAAGTACAGGACGCGATGCTCGACGTCCTGCGGTTCTGGCTCGATCTCGGCATCGACGGGTTCCGCCTCGACGCGGTCCCCTATCTGTTCGAGCGTGAGGGGACTAACTGCGAGAACCTCCCCGAGACGCACGCCTTCCTCAAGAAGTGCCGTGCGGTGATGGATGCCGAATATCCCGGCCGGGTGATGCTGGCGGAGGCGAACCAGTGGCCCACCGACGTCGTCGAGTACTTCGGCGAACCCGAAATCGGCGACGAGTGCCACATGGCTTTCCACTTCCCGCTGATGCCGCGCATCTTCATGGCGGTGCGGCGACAGAACCGTTTCCCGATCTCGGAGATCCTCGCCCAGACCCCGCCGATCCCGAAGACCGCCCAGTGGGGCATCTTCCTCCGCAATCACGACGAGCTGACCCTCGAGATGGTGACGGACGAGGAACGCGACTACATGTACGCCGAGTACGTCACCGACCCGCGGATGCGCGCGAACATCGGCATCCGCCGTCGTCTGGCGCCGTTGCTGGAGAACGACCGCAACCAGCTCGAGCTCTTCACCGCTCTGTTGCTGAGCCTGCCGGGCTCCCCCGTACTGTACTACGGCGACGAGATCGGCATGGGCGACAACATCTGGCTCGGCGACCGCGACGCGGTGCGGACCCCGATGCAGTGGACCCCCGACCGCAACGCGGGCTTCTCCCGCGCCGATCCGGGCCGGTTGTACCTGCCGGTGATCATGGATCCCACCTACGGGTACCAGGCGGTGAACGTCGAATCGCAGATGAACTCGACGAACTCGCTGTTGCACTGGACGCGGCGGATGATCCAGGTCCGCAAGCAGCATCCGGCCTTCGGTGAGGCCTCGTTCACCGAACTCGGCAGCGCGAATCCCGCGATCCTGTCCTATCTGCGCGAGATGTTGCCCGGCCCGGAACGCAACTACAGCGACGTCATCCTGTGCGTGAACAACCTGTCGCGCTATCCGCAGGCGGTCGTCCTCGATCTGTCGCGCTTCGCCGGGTGGATCCCGGTGGAGCTGACCGGGTCCGTCCCGTTCCCGACGATCACGGAGGAGGGTTACATGATCACCCTGCCCGGTCACGGATTCTTCTGGTTCGCGCTGCAACCCGATCCGTCCAAGGAGGGACCGGGCGAACACCCGGTGAGCAGCGAAGCGGAAGCGGCGGTGCAGCCGTGACGACCAACAACGAGCTCTACCCGGACGAACGGCTCGTCGAGGATCTGCGCGAATGGATGCCGCACCAGCGATGGTTCGCGGCCAAGGGCCACACCATCACCGGGATCGGTGTCGTCCTGCGTAATCCGCTCGTGGAGGAGTCCGGTTTCGGGGCCGACCATCTGATCGTGAAGGTCTCGTTCGACTCGACCGCGGACCAGATCTATCAGGTGCCCCTCGGTTTCCGTTCCCATCTCCCCGAGGAACTGCAGTCGTGGAGCGTGGTCGGCCCCGACGACTCCCACGACCACGGCCTGCACGTCTACGACGGCCTCCGCGATCAGGAGATCCTCGACCGGTATTCGCGCAATCTGGCGAGCGGCACCCCCGCCGGCCCGGTGGATCTCCACACCGTGCCGGGTGCGGTCATCGAACCGGGCCTGCGTGGGCGTGCGCTGAGCGCGGAGCAGTCCAACACCTCCGTGGTCCTCGGAGAGAAGTTGCTGCTCAAGATGTTTCGTCGGCTCACGCTCGGCATCAATCCGGACGTCGAACTGCCGCTCGCGCTCGGCGAGGACGGATGTCGGTCGATCGCCCCGATCCGGGCATGGATCGAAGCGGAGGTCGACGGGGTCCGCACCACGCTGGCGATGGTGCAGGACTTCGCGGCGAACTCGGCCGACGGCTGGTCGATGGCACTCGGCAGTGTCCGGGACCTGCTCCTGGAAGGAGACCTGCGCGCCGACGAGGTGGGCACCGACTTCGCCGGGGAATCCCATCGCATCGGTGCGGCCGTGGCGGATGTGCACGCCCATCTCGGCTCCGCGCTCGGCACCGACGAGCGCGCCGCCGCCGAACTGGCCGAGGGCATGATCCGCCGGCTCGAGGGTGCGGCGGCCGAGGTCCCCGAGCTCGCCGAACTCACCGACGCGGTCCGGGCCCGGTTCGATGAGGTTGCGGCGCTGGGTCAGGTTCCGGTGCACCGCATCCACGGCGACCTGCATCTCGGGCAGGTGCTGCGTACCCCCGAGCGCTGGTTGCTCATCGACTTCGAGGGCGAACCCGCGAAGTCGCTCGAGGAGCGCCGCAAGCCCGACAGTCCGTTCCGGGACGTGGCGGGAATGCTGCGGTCGTTCGACTACGCCGCGCATCATTCGATCCGTGAATCCGAACAAGGCACGGCGGTGGAGTCGCAGCGGGAGTTCCGGGCCCGGGAGTGGGCCGAACGCAACTGTGCCGCCTTCTGCGACGGCTACGCAGCTGCCTCGGGCACGGATCCACGGGGCTCCGACGTCCTGCTGCGTGGTTACGAGCTCGACAAGGCGGTCTACGAGGTGGTCTACGAGGCTCGGCACCGTCCCTCGTGGCTTCATCTGCCGCTCGAGGCGATCCGTCGTCTCACCGCCCGCTGACCACCCCCCGAACGCGGGAAGGGGAGAGATGCCGTGGCATCTCTCCCCTTCCTCGTCGTGCGGGTCAGCTCACCTGGAGCAGCAGTTCGTCCTCGACGACGTCCGCCGTGACCCGGTTGCCCTCGGCGAGCACGTCGTCGAGCAGCATGTCGGCGATGCGGTCGTCGACCACCCGGGAGATCGAGCGGCGCAACGGACGGGCACCGAACTCGGGCTGGTGACCGTTGCGGGCGATCCACGCCACCGCGTCGGCGGTGAACTCGAGGTCGATCCCCCTGCTCTGCAGCCGCTTCCGGCTGTCGTCGAGCAGCAGCTCGGTGATCCGGTGCAGCTGGTCGTCGTCGAGCTTGCGGAACATCACGATCTCGTCGATGCGGTTGAGGAACTCCGGCCGCATCGATTCGCGCAGCCGTCCCATGACCCGGTCACGCAGCGGCTTCTCGGCCGCCTCGGCGTCACCGGTGGTGAAGCCGAGCGCGCCTCCGCGGCTCGAGATGATGTCCGAACCGAGGTTGCTGGTCATGATGACGACGGTATTGGTGAAGTCCACCGTGCGTCCCTCACCGTCAGTGAGGCGACCGTCGTCGAGGACCTGCAGCAGTGTGTTGAACACGTCCGGGTGCGCCTTCTCGATCTCGTCGAGCAGCACCACCGAGTAGGGGTGGCGACGCACCTGTTCGGTGAGCTGTCCGGCCTCGCCGTAACCGACGTAACCGGGAGGGGCGCCGACGAGACGGCTCACGGTGTGGCGTTCGCCGAACTCGCTCATATCGATGCGCAGCATGGTGCGCTCGTCACCGAAGAGCACCTCGGCGAGGGCCTTCGCGAGCTCGGTCTTGCCGACGCCGGTGGGACCGAGGAACAGGAAGCTGCCCACCGGACGACGCGGGTCGCTCATGCCGGAGCGGCTGCGCCGCACGGCACGTGCCACGGCGTGGACGGCTTCGTCCTGTCCGACGACGCGCTTGTGCAGCTCGTCCTCGAGAGTGCGCAGCCTCTCCTTCTCGGCGCGGGTCATCCGCGATGCGGGGACTCCGGTGGCCCGCGAGACGATCTCGGCGATCAGCTCCGGGTCGACGGTCGGAGTTCCCTCTCCGTTGCCCTCGCTGTCGCCACCGTCGATCCGAGCCTGGACGCGAAGGATCTCGTCGCGGATGCGCGAGGCATCCTCGTACTGTTCGGCCTCGACGGCGCGATCCTTCTCCGCTTCGAGTTCGTCCAGCCTCGAACGCAGTTCGGTCACGTCGGTGCGCGGCACCCGCAGGCGCAGTCGTGCACCGGCCTGGTCGACGAGGTCGATCGCCTTGTCCGGCAGGTGCCGGTCGGGCAGGTACCGCATCGACAGGTCGACGGCCGCTTCGAGCGCTTCGTCGGTGTACCGGACCTTGTGGAACTCGGCGTACCGATCGGCGAGACCCTTCAGGATCGCGACGGCGTCGTCGCGTGCCGGCTCGTCGACCGTGACGGGCTGGAAACGGCGTTCGAGCGCCGGATCCTTCTCGATGTGCTTGCGGTACTCGTCGAGGGTGGTCGCACCGACGACATGCAGTTCACCGCGGGCGAGCTTCGGCTTGAGGATGTTCGCCGCGTCCATCGCGCCCTCGCTGCCGGCGCCTGCACCGACGACGGTGTGGATCTCGTCGATGAAGACGATGAGCTTGCCCTGCTGGGCGGTGATCTCGTCGAGCGCTGTGGTGAGACGTTCCTCGAAGTCGCCCCGGTATCGGGTTCCGGCGACCATCGCCGTCAGGTCGAGCTGGACGATCCGCTTGTCCTGCAGGATGTCCGGGACGTCCCCGTCGACGATGCGCTGGGCGAGTCCTTCGACGATGGCGGTCTTGCCGACGCCGGCCTCACCGACGAGCACCGGGTTGTTCTTGGTGCGTCGCGCGAGGATCTCGATCGTCTGCTCGATCTCGTCGGTACGGCCGATGACGGGGTCGATGCCGCCGCCGCGCGCCCGCTCGGTGAGGTCGACGCCGAATTTGTCGAGCGTCGGCGTCGGGGTCTCCTCCGCGGCGGGAGCTGCGGGGGTGGGCTGCAGTGCGGTCTGCAACGCCTGCGGGGTCACGCCCAGGGACGCCAGCAGGCGTCCGGGAGCGCGGGTCTGGTCGGCCGCGAGCGTGAAGAACAGGTGCTCGGGGTCGATGTAGGTGGAGCCGAGCGCACGCGAGAGCTGGTGCGCTTCGAGGAGTGCGGTCTTCACGGCACCGGTCAGTGCGGGTGCGGAGACGGCCTCACCGGGGCGGCTCTGCGGCAGCCGCTGGTCGACGGCGGCAGCGACGTCGGCGGGGTCGGCTCCGGCGCGCGTCATGACCGTGCGGGACGGATCCTGCTCCGCCATCGCGCGGAGGAGGTGGAGCACGTCGAGTTCCGCGTCACCACGGTCGGTGGCGTAGCGCGCTGCGTGGGCGAGGAGGTCCTGGGTACCGCGGCTCATGAAACGTGTGATGTCCATTCGGCCGGGGCCACCAGGCCCGAAGAATGCCGGCATTCCGAAGCCTTTCTGTCGAACTTGAGCCATTCTCACTCAACTAACGTGCCCAGAGCGCTCTCAATTCCCACATGGAAGTGATCCGGAACACCTATCGAGTTGTGGCCATTAATGTTGTGTACAACAAAACGGTGCGCTACATTCATTCCCGTGCCGTCTCCACTCGAACTCGACCAGCAGGTGTGCTTCGCGCTCTACCGCGCCTCCCGCACCATCACGGCCGCATATCGGCCACATCTCGATCGGCTGGGCATCACCTACCCGCAGTACCTGGTCCTCCTGGCGCTGTGGGAACGCGATGCGCGAGGCGTGCAGGATCTGTGCGACTCGCTCGATCTCGACACAGGCACACTCTCTCCCCTGCTCAAACGGCTCGAGGCCGCCGGATACGTCGAACGACGCCGGCAGCAGACCGACGAACGTCGTGTCGTCGTCCACCTCACCGAATCGGGAGATGCACTCCGGACAGAGGCCACGGACATCCCCGGCTGCGTGACGCGGGACAGCCGGTTCGACGTCGACGAACTGGTCGCGCTGCGCGAGACGCTCCACCGCCTGACCGCCGCGTTGCAGGAAGCACCCGGCGCACTCTCGAAGAAAGGCAGGACATCGTGAACATCATCTACACCGCCGAAGCACTCGCCACCGGAGCAGGCCGCGACGGCCACGCCCGCACCAGCGACGGCAAGCTCGACCTCGACCTGTCCATCCCCACCGAGATGGGCGGCAGCGGCAAGGGCACCAACCCCGAACAACTCTTCGCCGCCGGGTACGCCGCGTGCTTCCACTCGGCACTGCAGATGATCGCCCGACAGGAGAAGGCAGACGTCAGCGACTCCGCGGTCGGCGCCCGCGTCGGCATCGGCCCGACCGACGGCGGCGGATTCGGTCTCGCCGTCACCCTCGAGGTGACTCTTCCGAACCTCCCCCGCGAGCAGGCGCTCGAGCTCACCGAGAAGGCCCATCAGGTGTGCCCGTACTCCAACGCGACCCGCGGCAACATCGACGTCACCCTCGAGGTGACGGAGGACTGAGTCACCCTCGAAGGTGACGGAGGACTGAGTCACCCTGCGCTGCGCACATGTCCGCGCCGACCCGTAGCGTGGACACGTGCGCACGCAGGACCGGTCGCAACTCGCGCTGTTCGCGACCGAACTCGATTTCCCCCTCGACGACTTCCAGGTCGAGGCCTGCCGCGCCCTCGAGGACGACCGCGACGTCCTGGTGTGCGCCCCCACCGGGGCGGGCAAGACCGTCGTCGGTGAATTCGCCGCCCGTCTCGCGCTCGCAGCGGGCGGACGCTGCTTCTACACCACCCCCATCAAGGCGCTGAGCAACCAGAAGTACTTCGACCTGTCGCGTCGCTTCGGCGACGACCGCGTCGGTCTGCTCACCGGCGACATCTCGCTGGACCCGCGCGCGCCCGTGGTCGTCATGACCACCGAAGTGCTGCGCAGCATGCTGCACGGCGGCTCCCCGCTCCTGCACGGACTCACCCACGTCGTCATGGACGAGGTGCACTATCTCGCCGACCGCGAGCGCGGTGCGGTGTGGGAGGAAGCGATCCTCTCCCTTCCCGATGACGTGCGGCTGACCAGCCTGTCGGCCACGGTGAGCAACGCCGAGGAGTTCGGCGGCTGGCTGCGCGGCGTCCGTGGCGACCTCGCGGTCGTCGTCGAGGAGACCCGGCCCGTCCCGCTCACCCAGCACATGCTCGCCGGCGGGCGGCTGTTCGACCTGTTGTCCCCGTCCGGCACCGTCGACGAGACCCTCGAGCGGTACATCGCCCACCGCCAGCTCGTCGAGGCCGCGCCCGGCCCCGCGACCGGCCGTGGACGACGACGGCGACGTGCGCGCGGAGCACCCGGACCGGCCGGTGCCGACCTGCCCGAGGTCGTCGCCCGGCTCGAGGCCGAACAACTGTTGCCGGCCATCTGGTTCCGGTTCAGCCGCAACGGGTGCGACGGCGCCGTCGCCGAATGCCTCGAATCGTCGGTTCGGCTCACCGAGGCGGCCGACGTCGCCGAGATCCGCGCGGTCGCCGACCGGCACACCGCAGCGCTGCCGCCCGCAGATCTCGACGCCGTCGGTCACGCCGAGTGGCTCGAAGGACTCGAACGCGGTTTCGCCGCGCACCACGCCGGTCTGATCCCGGCCTTCCGTCACACCGTCGAGGAGTTGTTCGCCCGCGGTCTCGTGCGGGTCGTGTTCGCCACTGAGACCCTCGCCGTGGGGGTGAACATGCCGGCGCGCACCGTCGTCCTCGAACGCCTCGTCAAACCCACCGCCGACGGACCGGTGCGCCTCTCCCCCGGCGAGTACACCCAGCTCACCGGTCGCGCCGGTCGGCGCGGCATCGATGTCGAAGGCCACGCCGTCGTGCTGTGGAGTCCCGAGGCCGCCCCCGCGACCGTCGCCGGCCTCGCCGGCGCACGCTCGTACCCGCTCCACAGTTCGCTGCGCGTCGGCTACAACACCGCGGTCAACCTGGTCGCCGGTCGCGGCATCCCCGGCTCCCGCGAGTTCCTGCGACGCTCGTTCGCCCAGTTCCAGGCCGAACGATCCGTCGCGGCGCTCACCGACGCCGTCCGCGCGAACACGACGGCGCTGCGTGATCTCGACACCGAACTCGGGGACGCCGAGGGCTTCACCGAGTACCGGCACCTGTGCGACCGGCTCGCCGAGGCACGACGCTCCGGTTCGGCCGAGCTGGTGACGTCGCTGGCACGGGCGGTGCGGTCGCATCCTGCGCATCGACGCGGCGATAGGGAGCGCCTCCTCGCCCTCTCTGCGCGACGCGCCGCGGTGCACGGCGACACCGAACGGATGCGGTCGCAGATCGACACGGTCACCGGACGCCTCGTCGAGACCTTCGATCGCACACTGGATCTGCTCGAGGAGCGGGGTTATCTGCTCCGCGACCCGATGGGCGGGTCGGCCTACGTCACCGACGACGGTCGTCGTCTGGGCCGGATCTACTGCGCGAACGACCTTCTCGTCGCCGAATGCGTGCGGACGGGCGCGTGGTCGGGGCTGACACCGGCCGAGCTCGCCGCCGTCGCCTCGAGCGCTCTGGGCGAGACCCGGCGCCGCACCGTCGGAGTCCCGGGACGCACCACCCCGGCGATCGACGAGGCGCTGCGCGCCACCTCACGGCTGTGGAGCGAACTCGCCGGACGCGAAGAGCGTCTCGGCCTGGAAGTGGGGCCGGATCCGGATCCCATCGCCGTCGCCGCGATCCACCGCTGGGCACGCGGGGACGGACTCGCCGCCGCCCTGCGCACCGCATCGGATGCGGGGCTCTCGGCAGGCGATCTGGTCCGGCGTTATCTGCGCACCCTCGACCTCGTGGATCAGACCGGACTGTGCCGACGCGACGATCTGCCGCCGGTCTCGTTCACCCTGACCTGAGAACTGCAGGATCTACGGTATCGAAAGATCTAGGGCATCGAGTACTCGACGGAGCACACCCGCTCCGACAGTTCCCACAACCTCCGCGCCAGGATCTCGTCGCGTGACCGCGAGGTGGACTGCACCCGCTTCGGCCGGCCGCGCATCTCGAAGAAGGAATCCGGCCCGTAGTAGCCACCCGGCTCCGCATTCGGTGAGGTCGCCGCGTAGAGCGTCGGGAGCGCACCCTGCTGCGGGGACTGCCCGATGATCGGGGTGACGAGTTCGACGATCTTCCCGTGCCAGGACTCGCTGCGGTACTGCAGATTCGTCGACGAATAACCCGGATGCGCGGCAAGCGAACTCACGCTCGATCCGGCTGCGGTCAGGCGTCGCTGCAGTTCGTACGCGAACAACAGGTTCGCGAGCTTCGACTGCCCGTAGGCGAGCCACCGCTCGTAGCGGCGACGTTCCCAATCGATGTCGTCGAGATCGATGCTGCCGATGCGGTGCATCGTGCTGCTGACCGTCACCACCCGGTCGGTGATGCGGTCGAGCAGCAACCCGGTGAGCGCGAAGTGGCCGAAGTGATTGGTACCGATCTGCATCTCGAAACCGTCGGCCGTCCGCCGCAGCGGTACCGCCATGACGCCGGCGTTGTTGACCAGGACGTCGATACGCTCGTGCTCGGCACGCACCTCGTCGGCGAACGCACGGATCGACGAGAGATCCGCCAGGTCCAGACGGCGCACGGTGGCGCGGTCGCCGAGATCGGCCGCGACCGACTCACCCTTGGCGACATCGCGGCACGCGAGCACCACCTCGGCACCGGCGTGCGCCAGCGCCCGGGCGGTCTCTGCACCGAGTCCGCTGTTGGCCCCCGTCACGATCATCGTGCGTCCCGACAGATCCGGAATATCGTTCGTGGTCCACCCCATGCCCGCCACCCTACGGACGCGCGCCGCGTGGCGACACTCCCGTTTCCGGCGTCGACGGTCCCGATGGATCGCATCCTCGCCGTGGGGCGCACCTGCTCGTAGACTTCCCCGGAACTCACGACCGCAGGCGCGCGGGGGCGCATGCACGACAGGGAGGTTCCATCGATGGGGCACCACCCCGGACGTCCGGACCGCGAACTCGCCGCAGCGTTGCGGAACGGGGAGCCGGACGCCACGGCAGCGGTCTTCGACCGTTTCGCCCCCGGCCTGTACGCGTACGCGTGCGGCTTCGTCGCCGTGTCATCGGCCTCGGACGTGGTGTACGACGCGGTCTGGACGGCGACCGCGCGGATCCGGTCGCTGCGCGACGAGAGTCTCCTGCGGGCCTGGCTCTACGCCGTGGTCCGTGCCGAATGCATCCGCGTGCTCGAGCGCACCGGCTCCGCCCTCGAATATCTCCCCGCGGCCGACCCCGCCTATCAGGCCGCTTCCGACGTGCTCGACGTCCGTGAGGCGGTCCACCTGCTCGACGGCACCGCGCGCGAGGTCGTCGACCTGATGGTCCGGCATCACTTCTCGTTCCACGAGATCGAGGCGTTGCTCGGTTCCGCCGGCGAGGGACATGTCCTCGCCCATGCGCAGGACTTCGTCGACCGTGCGGTGCCCCGCGTGCCGAATGCGCTCGGAACGTTCTCGCTTCTCCCCTTCACCCCTCTGCCCGCGCACCTGCGTGGACGGCTGCTCACGGTGCAGCCCTCGGAGGCGGAACTGCTCGATCTCGGGCGCCGGCTCGAACCGCTGGACCGGGAGGGCTTCCCCCGTCGCGATCGTCGGGCGAAGCGCACCGTTCCCGTCATCGCGGCGTCGGTGGCGGTGTTCGCGGTGCTGGGCGTCGGTGCGTTGTTCGTGTTCCCGCAGGCCGAGCCCGTCGAGCGGCAGGTCCTGCGTCCTGCGGCCGAGCCGACGCTCGACATCGGGTCGCCGGTGGCGACGAGCACGACCGCAGCGACGACCGAGACCACGCCCACCGAGCCCGCGGAGACGACGACGGGGGAACCCGAGTTCGAGGCACCGGTGGTGACCCCCACCTCGGCAGCGACCGCCGAGCCCGCTGCGGAATCCACCGCCGCTTCCGCCACCACGGCGACATCGACCGTCGGTGGCTTCACCAGGCGCGGCGGGCCGGGTCGCGGGACCGAGCCGGACGAGGACCGCCCGCGCCGGGACACCGAGGAGAGCGACACGCCGAACACCGGGACGCCTCGCCCCACCACGGGGACGCCCACCTCACCGCGGCCGATGCCGACGCTGCCGACCTTCCCTCCGCGCGGCGGGGTATGAGGTGGGCATCCCCGTCACACGGCGGAGACGAGGACGTAACACGACGGGACTACCTTCGCGGAGTCGAGCACTCGCATTCCGGGGACGAAGGAGGACCCGGTCGTGGCACCACGCCGTAGATCCGCGTTGCTGGACGAGCTCCGCGTCGACGTACCGGGCCGCCCGCAGGACGTGATCCTCGAAGAGTTGCGCCGCGCCTTCCTCTCCGGAGCCGCACCCCCGGGCACACCGATCCCCGTCGGGGAGGTCACGGAGCTGTTCGGGGTGAGTCGCATCCCGGTCCGGGAAGCACTCGAGACCCTCATCGGCGAAGGTCTCGTGACCCACCGGCAGAACCATGGATACATCGTCGCCCAGCTGACGATCGCGGAGCTGCGCGAGATGTATTCAGTCCGTGAGACTCTCGAATCGGCGTCGCTCACGGCGGCCGTGCGCAACGCCACCGAGGAGGACGACCGGCGCGCCGAAGAGTCGCACCGTCTTCTCGAATGCGCTGTGCAGGAAGGCGACTCGCGTGGCTATCACCGCGAGAGCCGGGTAACTCTCCGGCAATATCGCTCCATTACGGTCTGCACATCGGAATTCACCACCGCCGTTGATGTTCCGTCGATCGATTCGACTCCGCCCACCGGGCTCGCACCGGGACACGGGCGGCTCCCCCTCGCACAGGAGCAGGCATGACCGAAGTGCTGACACCGAGCGCCGGCAACGTCCCCGCCGCAGCCCCGCCGCCCGCGACCGGATACGACCCGCGGTTGACCAACGACGACCTCGCCCCGCTGAAGAACCAGCGGTGGGGTTCGTACAACATCTTCGCGTTCTGGATGTCCGACGTCCACAGCGTGGGCGGGTACGTCACCGCCGGAAGCCTGTTCGCTCTCGGTCTGGCCAGCTGGCAGGTCCTCGTGGCCCTGCTCGTGGGCATCACGATCGTCTACTTCTTCTGCAATCTCGTCGTCAAGGTGTCGGCCCCCGAGACCGCCGGAAGGCACTAGCCTCAAACTTTCGTCTGGCTAGGCTGACCTGCGGATAAGTCGTAGGTGGCTGCGTTGTCGGATGAAGGCATGAGGGATCGCCGGCGCTGCGTTCGCCGGTTCTCCATGATTGCTC